>DAOTUX010000064.1:0-3025 GCA_034436475.1 Chloroflexota bacterium
AGTGGGACCTCACTGGCGACCGGGGTGGGACCCGGCACGGCGGGTGGGGTCGCGTCGGCGGCGAGCGTGATGCCGGCTGTCGCGACCAGCAGTGACACCGCGAACGCGCTGGCGTGGGCAAGCGACATGCGACTCATCGGGCCATGGTAGCCGGAGTCGGCCTCCGCCAGGCACGCGCCAAAGGGCCGGCTTGGCTGCCGCCCGGCCCCTGCTCCCCGCGCGCACACCCATCGATACGCCTGGTCACGGCTCGGGCGTGGGCCGCCGTCGAGCAGTGCCCCAATGGCGCTCGCCGCACATGCCTCGGTGCCGCCTAGGATTGGCCGATGCATGACATGCGCGCCCGTGACCTCGGGGTCCGGATCGGCGAACTCCCGACGGGGCGGCTCAACGCCATCACCGATGTGCCCGGTGTCCGCGTGGGTCACACCACCATCGTGGACGGTGAGGGCCCGCTCGTGGTCGGTCGCGGGCCGGTGCGCACCGGCGTCACGGTGGTGGTGCCGCCCGGCGAGACGTTCGCGGAGTCGTTCTATGCGGGGTGCCACCGGCTCAACGGCAATGGTGAGCTGACCGGCCTCGAGTGGGTCCGTGAGAACGGCATGCTCACCACGCCGGTCGCCATCACCAACACCCACAGCGTGGGCGTGGTCCGGGACGCGCTCATCGAGGCCGCCGTGCGACACGCACCACCGGACCAGCACTGGGCGCTGCCCGTGGTGGGCGAGACGTGGGACGGTCGCCTCAACGACACCGATGGTCAGCACGTGCGCCCGGACCACGTGTTCGCGGCCCTCGAGGGTGCCCGGGGCGGCCCGGTCCCCGAGGGGAACGTTGGCGGCGGCACGGGCATGATCTGCCACGAGTTCAAAGGGGGCATCGGCACCGCGTCACGGGTCCTGCCTGTCGCCGACGGTGGCTGGACCGTGGGCGTCCTGGTCCAGGCCAACCATGGCCGGCGCTCGCGCCTCTCGATCGGCGGCATCCCGGTGGGGCGGGCGATCCCGACGTCGGACGTGCCCAGCCCCTGGGACGACCCGCTCGGGGCCGTGGCGACCTCCCCGCCGCCGGGCTCGGGCTCGATCATCGTGGTCGTGGCCACCGATGCGCCGCTCCTACCCCACCAGTGCGAGCGACTCGCACAGCGTGCGGGCCTGGGCATCGCCCGCGCGGGCGGCTCGGGTGCCCACAGCAGCGGCGACCTGTTCCTGTGCTTCGCCACTGGGAATCGCGGGCTGTCCGCGGCTGACGATCCCTCGGGCCAGCCGCTCACGCGGGCGATCACGACGCTCGTTGACCCGTGGATCAGCCCACTCTTCTGGGCCGTCATCGAGGCCACCGAGGAGGCCATCGTGAACGCGCTGGTCGCGGCACGCACCATGACCGGCCGCGACGGCACCGTCGCGCATGCCCTGCCGCACGACCGCCTCCGCGAGTTGGTCGCCGCCTGGGCCACGGTAGAGCGGTCGGCCGGGATCGGGTAGCCTCAGCGGCGACGGGGGGCTCGCAGCGGGTCCACCCACTGGACGTCCGGAAAGCGACCGAAGTCCATGTCGTGCGAGTGCAGCTCGGCGCGCTCCTCGATGGCGTGCGCGGCGAGCTGGACGTCGGTGGTGAGGTTGCCTCCCGTCCCCAGCATCTCGAGCAGGCCGAAGCAGATGTCGAGGTGCCTGGGACCCGGCCTCAGGAACGTCACGTTCGGTTGTGCCAGCCACCCCCGGACCTGGCCCAGCGCCTCGGCCACGGACGTCGGTGAGCTGAGGACCCGGCCACTGGTGACGATTCGGAGAAACCCGAACATGGCCGGAGACGTGAGGCCCACGGTCATGGAGCCGTTCAGGGCGCCCTCCCACCAGGCCCGCGATCGCTCATGCTGCGGGAAGCCCGTGACCGTGGCATACAGGAGCAGGTTGACGTCCGGGATGATCACCTGCCGGCGCGCACCCGAGCGAGGATCGCCTCGTCCTCGAGCTCGTCCGCCAGCTGGTTGAGCCTGCTCGTGTCGACCCCGGGCAGGATCGACGACTCGTGTGGGACGACACGATACGCCTCGCGCGGAGCCGGGGTCGGGGCGAGCGCGCGTCGCAGAGCGTCGTTGACGACGTGCTTCATCGGTCGTCGCTCCCGATGGACGGCATCCTCCACGAGGCGGCTCACGTCCGGGTCGAGCGTCAAGGTGGTGCGCATGCTCGACATCATGATGCTCGCGTCCAGGCGCGTCAATGTGCCATCGCATCCTGCCGCGTCGAGGACCGGACGCCCGCTCGCGGCGGCGGCACGTCGACTACTTCGTGAGGCCCGAGGCCGTCTCGCCGATCGCCGCCAGTCCACCGCGGAGCTCATCGAGCGTGGGCCAGCCAAAGCCCAGCCGGAACGAGCGGTCCGACTGCTCGAACCAGTGACCCGGCCCCACGATCGTGCCATGGCGCTCGAACAGGTCCGCGTAGAAGCGCTCGGTGTCGATCGCGATGCCCGGTCGCACGCGCGGGAAGCCCACGACGCCGCCCTGCGGCGCGACCCATTCGAACACATCCTGCCCTGCCATCCAGGCGCGCGTGATGTCGAGCGCCTGTCTCGACCGCTCGCGGATGGGCGCCAGCAGCTCGTCCCGACGCCGCACCGCCTCGTAGCCGATGGCCTCGTCCACGGTGGAGCCCGTGATGACCATCTGCTCCTTGGCGGCGAGGGCGCGCTCCAGCAGGCTCGGGTCGCGCGATGCGAGCCAACCAAGGCGGATGCCCGGCAGCCCGTACGCCTTGGACAGGCTGGACACGCTGATGACCCGCGGTGACCGGCTGGCCGCGAGCGGCAGGGCGGTCCCGAAGGTGAGCTCCCGGTAGGTCTCGTCCACCAGCAGCATCGCGCACGGGTGCGTCTCCACGATCGCCACGATCCGCGCGAGGTCCGCGTCCGGGATGACCTGGCCCGTGGGGTTGTGGGGCGTGGTGATGGACACCAGCCGCGTCTCGGGCCGCAGGAGGTTCGCAAGCCCGTCCGGGTCGACACGCCAGCCGTCCTCGAATGC
>DAOTUX010000065.1:0-7692 GCA_034436475.1 Chloroflexota bacterium
GCTCGCTGAGTGGCCTCGACTCGGGGCGCCGCCACACCCGCACGCGTCGGAGGCGGCGGCTGTGTCAGCGCAGCTGCTTCTTGAGGGGCAGGATGTCCAGCTTGTCCGCCAGGGCGTCCGCGAGGGCCTCCTCGACCGTGGCCTGGAGCTGCTCCATGGGCACGCCCGTGTCGATGACGCGGTCCGCCTTCGCGCGCGCTCGCTCCCGGATCCCCGCCTAGACGGCGAGCCGCCGGTCCATGTCCAGCTCGCCCATGCCCCGGTCGATGATGCGCTCGCGCTGGATGGCCGGCGAGCAGTCCACGAGCCAGATCTCGTCACATCGTCTCGCGAGGTCCTCGGACTCGATGAGCTTGATGGCCTCGATGACCGCGAACGGCACGCCCTGCTCGGCCGCGAGCTCCAGCGCCTGGTCGATGCGCAGGCGGATGAGGGGGTGGGTCATCGCCTCCAGGTCACGCAGGGCGATCGGGTCGTGGAACACGAGGTTGGCGAGCGCCGTGCGGTCGAGCGAGCCATCGTTGTGAAGGACGCCCCGGCCGAACCGGGCCCGGATGTCGTCCAGGATGGGCTGGTCGGGCGCGAGGATGGCGCGCGACACCTGGTCGGCGTCCACGATCCGACCCCCGATGCGTCCCAGGATCCGACCGACGGTCGTCTTGCCGCAGCCTATGGGCCCGGTGAGCCCGATGAGGAACGCGGGCACCAGGGGCGGGTCATGCAGGGGGGTGCCGGGCGGGTAGCGCGCGTCGAGCTGTCCGCAGGTCATCGGGGTGCCCGCTCGGACAGCGCAAGCCACGCCTCCTCGGCCTGGGCGAGGGCGCCGTCCACGTCCGCCAGCTCGCTGGTCAGGCGGCGCAGCTCCACGAAGTTGGTCTGGACACGCTGGTCGCCCAGGGCGAGCTCCAGCTGCGTCTTTCGGAGACCCAGTCGGGTCATGTCTTCCTCCACCTTGGTGATCTGTCGCTTGTATGCGTCCTTGGACAGCGGGGCGGGACGTGCGGGCCGCTTGCCGTTGCCGCCGCTCGCGCTGGCCCCACGGCCATTGCCGCCGCCAGCGGTGCTGCCGCCGCGGCTCACAGCCTGGCGCGCAGCACCTGACCCGGGAGCGCCGGGTGTCGCGCCGCCCGCTCGGGCCTCCTGGCCGACGGCCTGCCTGTCGATGGCCTGCCGGCCGATGGTCTGCCGGTCGCCGGCCCTCTGCCCCACGGCCTGCATGGGAGGTCGCGCAGGGGCCGAGGTCGTGCCTGGCGCACGGGCCGACGTCGTGGCTCGCGCCCCGGCCGATCGTGCCCAATCCGGTCGGCGACGCTCCAGCTCCGTCGCGACGGTCCAGCCCTCGCTGACCGCCTGACGCCACTCACGATACCCCGCATCGAACGGCGCGACCAGCCCCGGGGCGCCATTGGTGCCCGGTTGGACCACCCACAGGCGCTGGCAGGTCGATTCCAGGAGGCGTCGGTCGTGGGACACGATGAGCATCGTCGCCTCCGACGCGCGCAGGAACGACTCGAGCGCCTCCCGCGCGGGGATGTCGAGGTGGTTGGTGGGCTCGTCCAGGAGCAGCAGGTTGGCGGGCGTGACGCCCAGCAGCGCCAGCTCCAGCCGGGACCGCTCGCCACCCGACAACTCGGCCACCGGCTTCTGGACATCCTCGCCACGGAACAGGAACCGCGCCAGGTAGCCGCGCGCCGCGGTGTTCTCCACGCGTCCCGCCGCGAGGATCGCGTCCAGCACCGTGGTGCCCGGGATGGGCGCGTCCCGGATCTGGGCGAGATAGCCCGGGGTCACGTTGGCGCCCAGCCGCACGAACCCCTCCAAGGCCGCGAGCGAGCCCGCGACCGTGCGCAGGAGCGTGGTCTTGCCCGCGCCGTTGGGGCCCACCACGCCGATGCGCTCGCCTCGGCTGGCGTCCAACCGCCCGATGGCCAGGATGGGGGTGCCCTGCGGGTGTGCCGGCGTCCGCGGGAAGCCCACGGTGACATGCTCGAGGGTGACCGCGATGTCACCGCTCCGCGCGGCCCTGCCACCGAGCAGCGCAGCACCGGGCACGGCCATCCGCTGCTGGCGCCTGGGCGCGTCGATGCGGGCTGCCTGGAGCGCCTCCAGCCGACGCTCGTGCTCGTGCATCTTGGCGTAGTTGCGATGGCTCCGATAGCGCCCGATGAGCTCCCTCTCGCGCTCGATCTGGTCCCCCTGCGCCTCCGCGTCCTTGCGCTGGCGGGCGTCGGCGGCCTCGCGCTGCACGAGGTACTGGCTGTAGCCGCCCCGGAAGGGCCTGAGCTGGCGGTCCCGGAGCTCCCAGATGCGGGTCACCACCGCGTCGAGGAAGGCACGGTCGTGACTCGCGACCAGGACGGCCCCCTCGCGCCGGGCGAGGTACGCCTCCAGCCACCCGAGGGCTGCCAGGTCCAGGTGGTTGGTGGGCTCGTCGAGGAGCAGCAGGTCGGGGTCGTCGAGCAGGAGCCGGGCGAGGGCGACCCGGGTCTGCTCGCCGCCCGACAGTCGGGTGGGTGGTCGCTCCCAGTCCTCCCGCGGGACGCCCAGGCCGGAGAGCGTCTCCTCCACGCGCTGGTCGAGGTGATAGCCATCGAGATGGTCGAACCGGTCGCGCAGATGGGCGTACCTGGCGCCTGCGACGGCGTCTGGCCCGGCCTGCTCGAGCGCGTGCAACTCCTGCTCCAGGCGCTCCGCCTCCGCCGCGCCCGAGCGGACGGCACGCAGCACGGTGGGCTGGGCGGCGAACGCCCGGTCCCGGTTCGATTCCTGTCCCAGCATGCCCACGCGCACGCCCTGTGCGGTGTGCACGCGGCCGGCGTCCGGCTCGTCCTGACCGGCCAGGATGCGCAGGAGCGTGGTCTTGCCGGCGCCATTGGGGCCCACCAGGCCCACGCGCTCGCCGCGCGCGATGGCGCCCGCGACCGAGTCGAGGATGACGAACGTGCCGATCTCACGACGCACGCCGTCGAGACGCAGGATGCTCACGGGACCTCGGGGATGCTCACGGGACCTCGGGGATGCTCATTGGATCTCGGGGATGCTCACGGCGCCTGGGGGATGCGCACGGGACCCTCAGGCTACCGGACCGATGCCGTCGAGCGCGCGCGTCGTGGTCCGCCCGTGCCGCTTGCCTCGGGTGCCCCACCTCCGCGAGTCTCGGGCGCGCACATCTGGCCATCGCGGTCCGACAGCATTCCGACAGCATCATGATGCCTCCATGCGAACGACGCTCACGCTCGATGACGACCTGGGGCAACTGCTGCGTGATCGATCGCGTCTGACGGGCACCTCGTTCAGGCAAGTGGTCAACGACGCCATCCGGAGCGGCCTCCAGGCCGACAGGCAGCCACCCCACGCGATCCCCCCGTTCCGCGTGACGCCCAAGGCGGCCGGCTTCCGTCGTGGCATCGACGTGCTGCGCCTCAACCAGCGGAATGACGACCTAGAAGCAGAGGCGTTCGAACTGACGGCGGCCACTGTGCGAGGAGCCAGTGCGGGGGGTCGGCGCCGTCGGTGATCGTCCCCCGAACGATGCGGACGTTGGGCGGCTCCCGGGGCTCCGCTGGACCGACCCGCTCCGCTGATCGCGTGGCGGACCGTGAGGCGTTCCGCCACGCCATGCGGTGCCCAGGGGTGCGGCCCACCACACGCGGGCAGCGCAGCGGCACCCCAATCTGATGCTCCGAACGGACTCGCCGGCGCCGGGAGCCTACCCGGGCGAGTCCCAGGCGAGCATCACGGACGCCTCGCCCCGACCGCGCCCTCCCCAGTGGGCAGCTCGGTCCAGCGCGTGCCCCGACGACCGCTGGTCGCGCGTGCGGTTCGCAGCAGCGCCAGGTTGCCGGGTGTGCGGTCCTCGGCCGGCAGCCGCTGGCACCAGGAGCAGAAATGGGTGGCGCGGATGCCCAGCACGAACCGCTTGATGGGTCGACCGCAGCGTGGGCAGGGCCGCCCGGTGCGCTGGTAGACGTTGAGGTGGTCCTGCATCTCGCCCGTGCCCTCGGGGGCGATGTAGTCGTCCACCGACGCGCCCCGATGCTCGATGCCCTCGGCGAGCACGGCGCGGATCGCGGCGTACAGCGCCCGCTCATCGTGGGGCTTGAGCGAGGAGGCGCTGCGCAGTGGGTGGAGCTTGGCGCCCCAGAGCGCCTCGTCGGCATAGATGTTCCCCACGCCCGCGAGGAACGACTGGTCCACCAGGAGCGGCTTGAGCCTGCCTCGCCGCCCCCGGAGGAGCGCTCGGAAGCGCTTGAGCGTGAAGGCCGGGTCCAGGGGCTCGGGGCCCAGCTGGTCGAACGGGTCGGTGTCGTCGGCGCCCAGGGCCTTGCCGGCCTCGTCGCGGCGATACAGCGCGATGCGTGCGAACTTGCGCACATCGCGGATGAGCAGCTCGCGGTCGCCGTCGAGCCGGAACACGAGGTGGACGTGACGGTCGCGCTCGGTCCCCACGGGCAGCACGAACACCTGGCCGGTCATCTTGACCTGGAGCGCGATCACCCATCCGCCCGACAGCTCGAGCACCAGCCACTTCGCCCGGCGGTCGACACCCTCGATCCGCCGACCCGACACGCCCGCGGCGAAGTCCTCGGGGCCAGGGTGCTTGATGGCCCGGGGCCAATCGGTCCAGAAGGCCTCGATGGTGGAGCCCAGGATGAGCGGCCGGAGCTCGCGCGCGATAGTCTCGACCTCGGGAAGCTCGGGCATGCCCCGAGATGCTAGCGCGCCCGGCGGGCAGGTGGATGGCGTGGCGTGGCGGCCGATCCGGGGCGCGCCGCGCGCTGCCGCCCGGCCGCGCGATGCTCCCAGCGGATGACCCGGCCGATCCGGGGCGCGCCGCGCGATGCCGCCCGGCCGCGCGATGCTCCCAGCGGATGACCCGGCCGATCCGGGGCGCGCCGCGCGATGCCGTTGGCCCCCTCATGCGCGCCAGGACTCAGGCAGCCGATGATCGGCCAGCCCACTCGCCCAGCGACTCGGGCGGCCGGCCGGCGCGGGCCGGAGGCGAGCCGGACGGCCCGATCATCCGCCCCACGACTTGCGAGCATCGCAATCGAACTGGCACCACGAGGCACGAGACACGCGGAACGGGGCACGCGGAACGGGGCACGCGGAACGGGGCACGCGGCACGGGGCACGCGGCACGGGGCACGCGGCACGCGGCACGAGCGGTGGTGGCGGGTGGCGGCGACGGACGGCACCGAGTGTGCACCGTGGGACGGCGATCCCCTGACATCAGGTGCAACATGAGCGTCGCAGAGCGCGAGCGTATGTCTCGCACCCGCCGTATGTCTGGAGGCACGCGACCATGCCCAGGCGGACCCGGATGCTGCCGATCGTGGCGGCGTCCATGCTCATCATCGCCGCACCAGTGGCGGCACAGTCACCAGGGGCGTCGGGTGGTGCGCCCCCACCGCCTCCGCCACTTCCCGACGGCTGGACGCAGGTCGTGCTGGGGCTGGACTCGCCGCGAGGCCTGGCCATCGCGGCCGACGGCACCATCTACGTCGCCGAGTCCGGCAAGGGCGGCACGGACCCGTGCATCGAGCATCCCGAGCTGGGCCACCTGTGCTTCGGCCCGACCTCCGGTATCAGCAAGGTGTCGGACGGGACGGCCACCAGGATCGTGGACGGCATCCTGTCCGCCATCACGGCCAGGGGCGAGACCTTCGGTGCCTCGGCGGTCGCGGTCGCGGATGATGGGACCGTCTGGTACACCGTGGGCGGACCCGCGGCTGGTGCCGCGGAGACGCGCGCCAAGATCGCCGGCGGCGAGGGTGTGGGTCAGCTGTACAAGATCGGCGCTGACGGCACGAGCACGAGCGTCGCGGACTTCGCGGCGTTCGAGAGCGCCAACAACCCCGATGCCAAGCAGCCCGGCAACGAGCTCCCGGACTCGAACATCAACGGCCTGGCGCTGACCGCCGGCGGCCCCGTTGTCGCCGACGCGGGCGGCAACGACCTGCTCATGGTGGACGACAAGGGCGCCATCAGCGTCCTCGCCGTGTTCCCGGTCACCTTCCAGGCAGCGCCACCGGACCCCGCGGCCTCGATGGCCCCGGGGGCGACGCCTCCCATGATCCCCATGGACCCGGTGCCCACGTCCGTGGCGGTCGACAAGGACGGCGCGTACTACGTGGGCCTGCTGACGGGCTTCCCCTTCCCCAAGGGCGGCGCCTCGGTGATGAAGGTTGTCGCCGGACAGGACCCGACCCCGTACGCGACCGGCCTGACCAACGTCATGGGCGTGGCCTTCGCGCCGGACGGCAGCCTGTACGTGGTCGAGATCTCGGAGAACGGCCTGCTGTCCGAGACCGGGCTGCCGCAGGGCGCGCTGCTCAAGGTCCCGGCCGGTGGCGGCACGCCCGAGCTCGTGAGCTCGGGTCTGCCGATGCCCGGCGGCATCGCGGTGGCGGCAGACGGGACGGTCTACGTCTCGACCTGCGCGGTCTGCCCCGGTGGCGGCGGGATCGCGAGCTACACGCCTGCGAGCTGAGCGAGCCGCCGTCGCGCCAAGCGACGGCGACAGGCGATCCGAGCGGGTCGGGTGGAGACACCCGGCCCGCTCCTCGTCATCGCCCGCTCCTCGTCATCGCCCGCTCCTCGTCATCGGACGGTCAGCGTCCCGGACATGCCTGCCTGTCGGTGCCCGGAGACCGAGCAGTAGTAGGGGTACTCCCCGGGGACCAAGGCACCCAACTCCAGGGTCTGCGTCTGGCCGGGCGAGGTCACGACCTGGGCCCCCAGGGCATCGATGGTCAGGTTGTGGACCACCCGGCCACCGTTGTGGAGCGCGATGGTCACGTCAGTGCCAGCGGCCGCTTCCAGCCCGCGAGGCGCGAACGACAGGTCGCGCGCCTCCACGGTGAGGGTCATCGGTCCCGGGCTGGCATCGGCGCTCGGCTGGGTGCCCGGGGTTCGTGCCGGCGATAGCGTGGCGGCGGCGGCCGGGGTGGCGGCGGCCGGGGTGGCGGCGGCGGCCGGGGTGGCGGCGGCGGCCGGGGTGGCGGCGGCCGGGGTGGCGGCGGCCGGGGTCGGCCGTGGGCTGTCGCGAGGGCTCGACCGGGAGCTCGCGCATCCGGTGACGAGCAGCCCTGCGAGGAGCAGGCACAGACCCCGCATCCGGTGGGACATCGATCGCACCCCCCAGCGTCCGTGTCGCACCCAACGAACACCGTGGGGTCGCGCGTGGCGAAGTCTGCCACGACCCGGGCGACCCGACGCTCGGACTCATCGCGAACGCGGTCGGCCCAAGCCCGTACCATGCCCATCGATGGAGGTCATTGCGCTCATCCCCGCGTATCAGGAGGCGGCTCGCATCGGCCCTGTGGTCGAGGCGGCCCTGCGGCACCTCCCGGTCGTCGTCGTCGATGACGGCTCCGGCGACGCGACCGCGGAGACGGCAGAGGCGGCCGGTGCGACGGTCCTGCACCAGGTGCCCAACCAGGGGAAGGGCGCCGCGCTCCGGATGGGCTTCCGGCACGCGCTCGATGGCGGCTGCCGGGCCGTGGTCACGCTCGATGCCGATGGCCAGCACGACCCGGCAGAGATCCCGGCATTCCTTGCGGCCTGGGAGGCCACCCACGCACCGCTCATCATCGGGCAGCGGACGTTCGACGAGATGCCGCTCAGCCGGCGCATCGCCAACGAGTTGGGGACTCGCACCTTCTCCTGGGCCGTGGGACGGCACATCGC
>DAOTUX010000066.1:0-2446 GCA_034436475.1 Chloroflexota bacterium
CCTCGCGGCGTGCTCCCGGACCCCGGCGTGTCTGCCCGCCCGCTGCGGGACCATGACGATCGCGCGTCGTGGGGGTGCTCGCCGCCCTGGCGGGCCGCACACCATGACCGACCGGCGCGGCCGGGGTGATCGTCATCGTCCGGGGCGTTCGGGCGAGCGTGGGTCGCGACCGCGGTCCAGGGCCGCCTCAGGCGGCGGGCGGCGAGTACCGCCATGCCGTGGGCATGTCAGGGAATCCCGCCGACGCGCGCCGTTTGGCCCGGGCAGCGCCCAGAGTGTCGGCTCAGGCCTCAGCGGGTCTGCTGACGAACCACTCGCGATGTGACCGGCATGCACCGGCCGCGTCGAAGTCCAGCACCAGGATGCCGTCGAGGTCCACGACATCGTCAGGTCCGAGCCGCAGTCGCACCGTCCAGTGCGCCACGGCCAGGTCGCCATCCACCGCCAGCACATCGAAGGCGTGGTGGAGCAACGTGCTGGTCCCCGCCGCCCAGCGTCGGGCGATCTCGTCCCGCCCCCGCACCGGCTCGGCAAACGGCCCCACCCAGCACGTTGCGTCTGCGGCGAACAAGGCGCCGATCCGGGCCGCGTCCGTGCTCTCCCAGACAGCGAAGTAGGTGTCGAGCCAGCGCTCGACGGCGTGCGTGTCCACATCGCGATGCTGCCCATCGGGTGTGCCCGCGTCAATGACGGGCCGGCGCCGGGCGGTCGGCGCCCTCCGTAGGTCAGATGTGGATGGCGCGCCCGTCCACGGCCAGGGCGGCCTCCTTGACCATCTCGGCGAGCGTGGGATGCGCATGCACCGTTCGCGCCAGGTCCTCGGCGCTGGCACCGAACGTCATGGCGGCGACCGCCTCGGCGATGAGGTCGCCGGCACGGGCCCCCACGATGTGCACGCCCAGGATGCGGTCGGTCTCGGCATGCGCCAGGATCTTGACCCGGCCGTCGGTCTGCGCCAGCGCCCGTGCGCGACCGCTCGCGGAATAGGGGAACACACCCTTGCGATAGGGCGTGCCGCTCTCCGTCAGCGCCTCCTCGGTCTGGCCCACGGCGGCAACCTCGGGCTCGGTGTACACGACGCTCGGCACCAGACCGTAGTCCACGTGGCCATGGCCGGTCGCGAGCAGCTCCATGAGCGCCACGCCGTCCTCCTCGGCCTTGTGCGCCAGCATGGGCCCGGGGATGAGGTCGCCGATGGCATACACGCCATCGACGCTGGTCCGGAAGCCCGCATCCACCTGGACCCGGCCACGTGCGTCGAGCGCCACGCCCACCTCCTCGAGACCCAGGCCCTCCGTCACGGGCCGACGACCCACGGCGACCAGGATCCTGTCGGCCTCGAGCGTCTCTCCGCCCTCGAGCTCCAGGCGACCACGCCGCTTGGCGCCCCGGCCCATCACGCGTGCCCCGGTCACCCGCGCACCCAGCCGGAACGTCAGTCCCTGGCGCTCGAGGATCCGCTGCTCGTCCCGCGCCATCTGGAGGTCCATGCCCGGCAGGATTCGGTCGAGGTACTCCACCACGGTGACCATGGCGCCGAGACGCGCCCAGATCGACCCGAGCTCGAGGCCGATCGCACCCGCGCCTATCACCAGCAGGCGGCCCGGGACGGCATCGTATGCGAGCGCCTCGGTGCTCGTGCCGATGATCCCGCCGTCCGGTTCCACGCCCGGTAGGGTCGCGGGTTCGGAGCCGGTCGCGAGCACGATGTGGGTCGCCTCGAGCTCCGTCGGTCCCTCGGCGCCATCCACCATCACCCGCCGGTCTCCGGCGAGCCGCCCGTGCCCGTGGTAGCGGGTGACCTTGTGCTTCTTGAACAGGTAGGCCACCCCGTCGGTGTTCTGACGCACGACCGTGGTCTTGCGCGCCTGCATGGTCGTAAGGTCGAGACCCACGTCCGCGACCCGGATGCCGTGCTCCGCGAGGCCATCGCGCGTGGCCACGTACCGCTCACTGGACTCCAGCAGCGCCTTGCTGGGGATGCAGCCGATGCGCACGCACGTGCCGCCCAGCGCCGGCTCCCGCTCGACCACAGCCACGTCGAGACCGAGTTGCGCGCCGCGGATGGCCGCGACATAGCCGCCGGGACCTGCGCCGATGATGACGATGTCGTGTCGAGCCCTGGGTGCTACCTCCATCCCCGGGCGAACCGGGGGCGGGACCGGGTCCGAGGGCGACCGCGACGCCTCCGAGCCGCGTGGGTGATGGGTCGTCGCGCCTCAGATCTCGAGGAGCATCCGGGCCGGTCGCTCGACCGCGTCCTTGACCGCCCTCAGGAAGGTGACCGCCTCGCGGCCATCGACCAGACGATGGTCATAGGTGAGCGCGATGTACATCATGGGTCGGATGACGACCGCGCCGTCGATGGCGACTGGGCGGTCCTGGATGGCATGCATGCCCAGGACGCCCGACTGGGGCGGGTTGACGATGGGGGTCGACATGAGTG
>DAOTUX010000067.1:0-3296 GCA_034436475.1 Chloroflexota bacterium
GACGAGCAGGTAGACCGCCACCCCCCACACGCTGCCTGCGAACCGTCGCGCGGACCCGGTCACCCGGATCAGCCAGCGTCGCCCGCCCCGCGCCCGCCTGGCGAAGAAGCCCTGGATCACCTCGAGGTGCGACTCGAGGGTCTCGTTGAACAGGGGTGTCGGCGCGCCCACGAGCAGGAGCACGAACAGGGACAGGCCCACGGTCCGCACCACGTCCTCCGGCGCGAACGAGACCTGGAGCGGCCCCGGCAGCGATTCCGCGATCTGGGTGGGCGGAGGGGGTGGGGGCGTCGATGGCTCGTCAGCGTCGTAGGCCGCGAGCCGGCCATTGGTGACATCGGACACGAACAGGCGTCCGGTCACGGGGTCGATCGTGATGCCCCGCGTCCGCTGCGCGGCGGGGATCGATCGCGCGTACGCGGGCCGCCCGGCGTCGTCGATGGCGAACACGTCCAGATGGCCGCCAGTGGTGGAGGCACCATCGGCCGACGCCATGGTGACGGTGACCTCCCGCCCACCCGGCATCAGCACCAGGTCCACCGGGTTGAGGCCGTGACCCGCAGTGCCCCAGGGCAGGTCCACCCGGTCGATCACCGGGGGGCCTGAGGCCGGGAACGTCACCCAGGCGAGAGTGTCGGGGCCATTCTCAAGCACGTAGGCCGTCCCGGATTCGGGGTCGAACAGGGCGCCCGTGGGCACGCCGGCCCGGAGCGGCGCACCAATCGGCCGCGGTGGCCATGCAGGGGTGTCGAACAGCCTGATCGTCCCCAGCCCTTGGTCACCCTGGATGTCCGGAGGCTGACCTTGGGCCGAGACCAGCAGGCGCTGGCGGGCAGGGTCGATGGCCAGGAACACCGGGCGGCTGCCGGCATCGAAGGTCCCCGCGAGCGTCCACCGCCGGTCGTCCGGGTCGGCCGGGTCGCGCTCCAGGAGTGCCACCTGACCGATCTCGGGCAGGCTCACCCAGGCGCGATGCGCGCCTTGGTCGATGACCACCTGCGACGGGTTCGCGGGCAGGTCCACCCAGCCGATGATCCGGGCGGGGTCCGATCGACCGTCGAGCAGCACCACCCGTGGGGCGCCCGCGAGCGTGACCAGCACGACCCCGGTCTCCCCGTCGATGGCGATGTCGTTGGGCGCACCGGCGATCGGCAGACGACACGAAGCGCGCAGGTCGGGCGATCGGCCGTATCGGACGTCCACGATGTCCTCGCCACGGACCGCGCTGAACACCCGGCCGTAGGTGTCGCTCGTGTCCACGGCGATGCCTGCGGGATCTGCGCCCACCGGCACGCTGACGAGGTCGAGTTGCGTCCCGCGGCTGTCGGAGACGGTGCTGCCGCCGACCGGGGGCGCGCCCGAGGGCACTGGGCCGCTCTCGACGCTGGCGGTCAGGCACCCCGCGTTGAGGTCGATGGGCGGGGGTGACGCTAGCGGTCCCGAGGGCGACGCCGACGCCGATGCGCCCACCGAGGCCGCGGGGCTCGTCCCTTGTGCCACCGCGTCTGCGAACTGGCCGAGGAGAGCAAGCCCGAGGACGCACACGAAGGCGCTCGAGAGACGGAGGCGGTGCCTCCGGGCATTCGGGGCCAGCTTCCGCACCTCCTGTCCCACGAGCCGGAGTATCGCGGATGCATCACGCCGCGATCGGCCCGAATCGGCCTACCATGCTCCGCGCGCGAAGCGCGACGGCGACCCCCGGATGTCCCGGGTGCCGGTCCAGAACGGAGTGCCCTGATGCGTCGCACCGTCCGATGGTTCGTCGCCGCCCTGCTCTTGGTGCAGGGCCTGCTCGTGGGCGCGAGTCCCGTCGCCATCGCCCAGGATGACGCGGCCGGGCCCGAGGTCCAGTTCGTGGGTGATGATGGCGTGGTCCACGGCACCATCCAGGTCAAGCGGCTGGACGATCCGTTCCCGGAGCACGACGCGGCTCGCCCGCCGGCTGAGGGCCAGCGGTACCTGGGCCTCATCGCGGTGTTCACCGCCGCGGACGACCAGACGTTTGACGCGAACCCGTCCCTCATCGTCGCACGAGATACCAACGGGGTCCTCTATCCCCCGTCCTACGTGCCACGACCCGCGGATGTCATCGTGCCCGACCTCCAGTCCCAGACGATGGCGCCGGGGAACCGCATCTCGGGGTTCGTGGGGTACAACCTGCCTGCGGACGCCGTCCTCCAGGACGTGCTCTACCTCCCCTCCACCTATCGAACCATGACCCTTGTCCAGGTCAGTCCGGTCGGAGGTCCGCCGATCGGCGGACCAGTGCCGTTCGATGCGACGGACGGCAGCCAGGCGACCATCACCCTGCAGCTGACCGACCCGATGACGGACGCGGCCAACACTCCCGGGGAGGGCATGCGGTTCGTGGGCATGACCGCCGTGTTCCAGAACAGCGGCGCGACCGTCTACGATGCGAACCCCGCCGAGCTGTACCTGCGGACTGCCGATGGCGCCCTGTACTACCCGGGAGGCGTCTCCCGCCAGGACGTCACGACCCTGCCGGACCTCGCGGCGCAGCTGCTGGCACCCGGCGACCGGGTCTCCGGGTTCGTGGGGTACACGCTGCCCAGCGACGCGGTCGTGGTCGCCGTGGACTACTGGCCCGAGAGCTACCGACGGGCCATGATCGCGGACCTCGTGGGCGCCGGGCCTGTGCCCACGACCGGACCGGTGGTCACGCCCGCCCCCGCACCCTCGGTCACACCGCCCCCGCCGGCACCCTCAGCCACCCCCGAGCCGTCGGCGGGCGTGTCGCAGTAGGCAACACGCGGGGAGCGAGGCGCCTCGGCGCCCGGAGCCTGAGCCGGGGCCCCGAGTCGCGCCCGGAGCTCTGCGCCGTGATCCACGGCCCGCTCGGAGTCCGCTCAACGGTCCTCGGGATGGGCGCGGCGTGCCTCGAGGGCGAGTGCTCGCAGGGCGGCGAGATGCGGAAGCCGATGGCGTCCAGTCGGTCGAGCGTGTCGCGTAGCCAGATGCCGCCGCCCATCCCGCCGATCTCGTCCGGGCGGACTCGCAGCGCGATGGTGCCCGTGAGAGCGACCCCCAAGCGCGTGGCCGCGCGTCGGGCGTCGAGGTCGTCAATCACCGCGGTCATCCCCGATTCGCTCGCGCGGCGGATCGTGGCGGTCACCCCGGGCCCCAGTCCAGAGATGGATGGCACGCCCGCGGCCTGAAGCACGAACACGAGCCCATCCCCGATCGCCCTGGCCACGACCGAGGCGCCGCGGCGACCCGGCACGGTGGCCTCCGGAGCGATTGCTCGTCAACAGGCGGGCATCTTGAGGGAGCGTCTC
>DAOTUX010000068.1:0-5502 GCA_034436475.1 Chloroflexota bacterium
GCTCAGGGCACAAGGGCCGTTCGGCCCATCGGCCGCCGACGGGGCGCTTCCTCGATCGTGTCATCGACCGGTCGACCGTGGCGGGATGCGTCCACGACGCGCTGCCGGGCAGCCGGGTCAGGCCGCTTGCGGCTCCACGCGCTCCACCGTCCCCACCCGGTCGATGCTCCGATCGAAGGACACGGGGCGGCCGACACCCGTTCTCTCGGCACAGGCCACCAGATACGCCCCCGCGAAGTCCAGCCTATGGTCCTCATGCACCTCGGTCGCGCCCATGAGCACCGACGCGTCCTCGCAACGCACCGTGTCCATCGCGAGCAGTGACCGAAGGGCGACCGCCACCTGCTTGCGCGGAGCGGCGTAGAACGACTCCAGGACGTACACCATCTCCGCGGCGATGAGGCCCACGAGGACAAGGTCCGACTCCGTCGCCAGCAGGTGCGTCGCCCGAGCGGCCATCTCAGCTTGTCCGGTGGCCCCGATGTCTGGGAGGGTCGTAGCGGTTCATCGGAGCTTCGAGGATCTCCAGCGCACCGCTGAATGGCTGGACCAGCCGCCGAGCGCCATCGAGACGGGCCTCCGCTACTACGACTCGCATCGGCTGGAGATCGACGATTGGATCCGTCGCAACGAGGAGGCTGCCGAAGCTGCTGAGCGTGTCTGGCGCGCACAGCAGGCCGCCTCGTGAGGTTGTTGCTGGACGAGATGTTCCCGCGCCTCATCGCCGACGAATTGCAGCGACGGGGACATGATGTGCGCTCGGTACACGAGAGCCCTGGCAGTGGCACGCCCGATCAGGAAGTGCTCGAGTTCGCCATCGCCGAGAGGCGGGCCCTCCTGTCGGAGAACGGCGGGACCTGCGGCCCATCGCCACCGCGCACCTCCTGGCCGGCGATGCAATCGACCATTCCCACCGAGCGGGTGCGTCGCGCACTTGGCCTTATTGATGATGCGGGGACGAACGGCCACATGGCGGGCGCCCATCGAGGAGAGGCTCGCGCGGGGTGCGTATCTCGAACGCGCCGAGGTTCTTTCGACGACGTGGCCGCGCATTGCTCGAGTTCTTAGAGGTCTCGCTGAGGACTATGCGCAGTTAGCGTCCCATTCTGACATCGAGGCGCAACTTCGGGAGGACAGGTCGTGAGGCAGGTCTGCCCGAGCCCCTCAGTCCAACTCAAGGACGCCTTGGATCGGCAGCGGTTCCGCTGCGGCGACAGGGGCGGGAAGCTCCTCCTCCAGAAGCTGAAGAATCTCTCCCGCCACGTAGACCCGATTCCATTCACGGTTCCCGGCCTGCCTGAGCATGCCTCCGTCCACGAGGCGCGCGACGTGCTGCGCCGCGGCTCGATAGGTGACCCCGAGCAACTGCTGCGCCTGCGGAACGGTGATTGCGGGGTTCGCGAAGAGCGCGTCGACCAAGCGAAGGGGCAGGGCTGACCCACGCGGGGTCTGCAGGCGCTGGTGGTATGCCCGCTGGAGCGAAAAGAGACGACGTGCTCGTTCGACAGCATCCCGCGCCTGCTCGTGGATCCCTTCCAGGAAGTAGCGGATCCAAGAGTCTCTATCCCCTTCCCTGGACACCGCTGCGAGGTGGTCGTAGTACGCGCCTCGGTTTCTCTCGAAGTAGGCGCTCAGATACAGCAGTGGCTCACGAACCAACCGCTCGCGCATGAGGAGGAGGGTGATCAACAGACGGCCGACTCTACCGTTGCCGTCTCTGAAGGGGTGAATCGCCTCGAACTGGTAGTGGACCAGGGCGATACGGACGAGTGGTGATACGTTCGTTGGCCGGCGCAGGTACTCCTCGAGGGAGGTGAGGGCCCCGTGCATCTGGATGGGAGGCGGCGGCACATACGATGCCTCCTCGATCGGGCTTCGGGGACGGCCGATCCAGTTCTGCTCGGTCCGGAACTCCCCGGTGGTGAGTTCCTGCCCCCGCACCCCGTCCATCAGGGCTTCGTGCAGCGCCCGAATCAGGTTCAGGGTCGGCGGCACCGGCGGTGCTGCGAGTCCGAGTTCCACGGCGCGGACGTAGTTCGCCACCTCGCGGACGTCTTCGGGTGCACTCTGGTCTGCCGCTGCGGGTGCCGCTTCGAAGACGACGAGGTCCGAGAGCGACGCTTGCGTGCCCTCGATCTTGCTGGACAGGACCGCCTCGCGTCGAAGGAACGGGTTGATGAGGAGATACGGGTTGTCCATCCATTGACCCGCTCCGTTGAGCTCACCGAGCGCGAGAGCGGCTCGTTCCAGGCTCAGCACCGCGGCCCGAGAGAGCTCGACATCGTCTGGCAGCGGCGGTGGCACGAATGCGACTTGCCCCCGAAGGGTGGGCACGAGGTGCTGCCGCATCGCGGGGTTGAAGTCCTCGGGTCGCATGCGTGGTACCTACGTGCAGGATTGATCCGTAGCATGATACGCAGAAGCACTATAGGTATCACTGTGAGTAGCAAGTGATACCTGTGTACGAGTTGACCTACAACTGCAAGGTCGTCATCCGCGACGACGCCGCCGAGGCCGATGCCGTGCTCGACGCGCAGCTGGCCGCCAACACCATCGACCGGGCGACCGCGGGCGAGGGCTTCTGGGCGGGGACGGCGGAGCACATCGCCGAACGGCTCGCCGCCTTTGCCGACCTGGGCTTCGGGACGTTCATCATCGGCCAGATGGCGCCCTTCGACGCGGAGACCATGGAACGGCTCATCGGCGAGGTGCGACCGCTCCTGGGGTCGCGCTGAGCCGAGCGCATCCACGAGCGCCGCCTCGGGGATGGCGCGGCCCATCTGGGCGTGGCCGTTCGCCGCCGGCACGGGCCACGACGCGCGATCGCGGCCCAGCCGGGGGCCCCGGCAGGCACGTGCCCGTTCATGGATCGTTCACGGTCGTTCCCCTGACCGTTCGCCCCGTGCGCCTATCGTGGCCCATCCGGTGCGCGGCAGTTCTGACGCCCGCACTCGCGATACCCGCAGGCCCGCGGCCCCGCATACCCAGGAGGGACCGGAGATGACCGACCTCGCGCTCGACCGACGCATCGAACGACGCGGATGGCCCATGACCAGCGATGCCCATCGGCGTCTGACCGATGAGCTGGCCGACCTGCGCAGGGAGGCCACGCTGCTTGCCGGCACGATGTCCGATGACGGCGTCGTGCATCTGTCCGCGGCCCAGGCGGCCCGCCGCCTGGAGACCCTGAGCGCGGTGCTCGAGAACGCCTCCCTGGACGACCAGCCGGGCGTGCCGGCGATCGGGCGCAGTGCCACGCTGCGTGACGCGCAGGGCGGCACCACGACCTACGCGATCGTGTTCCCTGGCGATGGCGACCCGTCGCAGGGGTGGGTGTCGGCGGACTCGCCGCTGGGGGCCGCCATCCTGGCCGCCACGCTGGGTGAGGCGATCGAGGTCCAGGCACCCAGCGGGCCCTGGAGCGCGACCATCGTCGCCATCGAGTGACCCCGGCCGCTCCGGGTCACGCCTCCGGCGCCGGCGTCAGGAACCGATAGCCCAGCCCGCGCTCGGTGCGGATGTATCGGGGCTCGTCCGGGTCGTCTCCCAGCTTGTCCCGCAGCCGCCGGATGTAGACCCGGATGTAGTCGACCTCGTCCACGTACTCCCGACCCCACACCTTGGCCAGGAGCGTGCCGTGGGTCAGCACGTGGCCGGCGTTGCGGACGAGGTGGTACAGCAGCTTGTACTCCGTGGGCGTGAGCTCCAGGCGCTCGCCTCGCAGGCGCGCCTCCCCGCGCGCGAAGTCCATCTCCAGGTCCCCCGAGCGGAACGAGGGCGCCCGGCTCGCGGGCGCGGGCATGTCCAGGCGCCGCAGCACCGCCTTGACCCGAGCCATGAGCTCCAGGTGGTTGAAGGGCTTGGTCACATAGTCATCCGCGCCCAGTTCCAGGCCCTTGACCTTGTCGAGGGCGTCGTCACGCGCGGTGAGGATCACGACCGGCACGTCCGAGAACGCGCGGACCTGACGCAGGACCTCGAAGCCGTCCATGCCCGGCAGCCCGATGTCGAGGAGCACGATGTCCGGGTGCTCGCGCTCGATGGCATCGAGCGCCTGCTCGCCATCGGCCGCGCCCAGGACGTCCACCTCGCGCCACTGCAGCCGGAACCCCAGGCTGACCGATTCCACGACGTCGGGCTCGTCATCGACCACCAGGATCCTCATTGCTCGTCGGCCCCGCTCGGCCCCTCCGCGGGGACCGCGATGGTGAACCTGCTGCCCCTGCCGGGCTCGCTCTCGATGTCGATGCGTCCATCGTGCGCCTGGGCGATGGCGAGCGCGATGGGCAGGCCCAGGCCGACGCCCTCCCGGCGCCCGGACCGGTCGTTGCGCCCCACGAAGAACCGCTCGAACAGCCGCGCCCGGTCCTCGTGGGGGATGCCCGGGCCGTGATCGGTCACCGACCATCGGACCTCGTCGGGGGGCATCCGTGTCACCGTGATGCCCACGCGCTGCTCCTGGGGGCTGTAGCGCAGGGCATTGGAGACCAGGTTGAGCAGCGCCTGATCGAGCCTGCGGCGGTCACCGAAGACCCACGTCGGGCCATCGGGGCCCGTGATGTCCACGCGTGCCGCCGACTCGGGCGGCAGCGAGGCGGTGACCGAGCGCGCGAGGGCCAGGGCATCGAACCGACGCAGCTGGAGCTGCACCCTGCCTGCGCGGAACCGGGTCAGGTCCAGCGTGTCGCCCACGAGGCGCTGCATGCGGTCCGCGTTGCGCTCGATGGTCTCGAGCAGGGCCTCGCGCTGATCCGGGTCGGGGTCGCTCGCGGGGTCCCGCAGCAGCCCGACGCTGGTCCGGATCGCGGTGAGCGGCGTGCGGAGCTCGTGCGCGATGGTCGACAGGAGGTCGGTGCGCATCTCCTCGAGATCGTGGAGCAGGCGGGCCGTCTCGGGGCGGTCAACGGGCGACCCACCGGACCGGGCCCCGAGGCTCGTGACCACGAACACGCGCGAGCCATTGGCGTGGGTCACCCGGACGAGCCCCAACGCGGCCAGCTGCCCCAGCAGCCGCTCCGCCGTGTCGGTCTCGACGACCGCGCCTGCCTCTGCCAACCGCCCCACCAGCGCCGTCGCCGTGACACCCTCGCCCACCAGCGCGAGGGCGGCGGTGACGAGTGGTGAGGGCGTCGGCGGGTCGGTCACTCCTGGGCGAGCATACCCGTGCGACCCCGCCGTGACGACCGTCCGGGTGTCGTGGGCGCGGCCATCAGCTCTCGGACGTCGAGGCAGTAGCGGACGTTCGTGATGACGGGGGCCTCCCCGTCGGCGTCCCCGTCACGGTCGTACGAGCAGATGCACGGGCCCCCGGCCACGCAGCCGGAGCAGCAGAACGGCAGGCCGTGGTGCAGCACGGGCCGACCGACGATCGCCACCTCGCAGGAGGCGCACGTGCGCACGACCGGGGCTCGGGCGGGTGCCTGGGACACGCTGGCTTGGCTCATGGTGGCCATCCTGACGCTGGAGGCTGAACGGATGGGCGTACCTCCGTGAACCGCGCAT
>DAOTUX010000069.1:0-15977 GCA_034436475.1 Chloroflexota bacterium
CGGGTCGGGTGCGGTCTTGGCTCCGGGTGTGCTGGTCATGGCATGCTCGCTCGCTGGGTGGTCGGTACCGGAAGGTGTCGGGTCTGGCCGCGCGACGTCAGGCGCCGGCGACCTCGGTAAGCACGAGCGCGAGCGTGCGGTGTGACGTCATCGCGACGGGGACTGCGTGTCCGCCCGGGTGTCCATGGGACTGCAATGGTATCCGACGCCGGTGCAGCGTGGACCAGCCCCGTCATGCGAGCGGATCCCACCGTGGCATGGCTGTGTGGCCGGGGTCGCCTCTGCCGCGCCGTGATCTGCGACCATCGCCGTCCATGGCCGTCGCTCGTCCTTGGGGCCGTCCATGCCCTTGAACTGGAGGACTACCATGCTAGTATGTCGCTGACGGGAATCCACGCGTGTGGGGTCCGTGGCTGACAGGAGGAGGCGTGAATCACATGCGAGCAACCAGTCCAGTGGCGCACAGGGGACGCATGTTCGTGACGTCCATCGCCGTGGCAGCGGTCGTGGGGAGCGGCAGCCTGGTCTCGGCGCAGTCCCCATCGGTGGGTGCCGGGAGTGACCTTGGCTTGGGTGACCCAACCAGCGCACTGTGCCCGACCGACGGCAGCACCCTCGTGTTCGGGTACGACACGTTCAATGACAAGCAGGACTACGTGGTCTCGTTCGACCAGGGCCTAAAGCAGGTCGCCGACGCGCTCGGCTGCGTCGAGATCGTCGAACTGGTCGACAACGCCGACGCGGCCACGGCTCTCGCGAACATGCAGACATTCGTCCAGCGCGAGGTCGACGGCGTGATCCTGTTCCAGGTGCTCGCCGACGCACAGCAGGGTGTCATGAACATCCTGGATGAGGCAGGCATCCCGGCAGTCGCGCACGCTGTGCCGGCACCCGGCGCCAAGTTCATCTCGCCGGCGGACGAGGATGCCGGCCGAAGCGCGGCCAAGGGGCTGTCCGACGCGCTCGCCGCGAAGGCGCCCGACGCCAGCCCATGGCTCATCCTGGGCACCGAGAGCACGACCGGTGCGGTGTCGACCGACCGCGTGTCGCGCGTCCCGGAGTACCTCGCGGCCCTGGGTCTGGAGGTCCCGGCCGAGCAGGTGGTGGTCGTCGACACGAACGGCAAGCCCGATAATGCGTATCAGCTGACGCTCAGTGCCTCGCAGCAGGTCCCGGAGGGGGCGACCGTCCTGGTCACGGGGATCAACGATGATGTCGTGGGTGCGATGGTTCGCGCCCTCGCGCAGAACGGCCTTGGCGACACCACCATCGGGGCTGGCATGGGCGCCCTGTTCCCGAGCGGGGTCCAGCTCATGTGCGAGACGCCCGGCATGGCCGGCACGGTCGACTTCCAGCCGGAGACCATGGGCGCCCTGATCATCCCCGCGCTCATCGCGATGGCCAATGGTCGCGGCGACGAGGTGCCTGACGTGATCAATCCGCCGACGTCCTTCCTGGACAGGGCGGCCGCCGCGGTCAAGTACCCCGACTTCGAACCCTGCAAGTGACAGTGCGGGGCGCGGAGCGACACTCGGAGCCACGTCCATCGATCGTGACGCCGAGCGACCTGCGCGCCTCGCCGGCCCCGGCCTCGGCTCTGCCGGGGCCGGGTTTCCCTCTGGCGTCGAGCGCCGCGTCTGTCCCCGGGCGGGGCCTGGCGGTGCGCGGCCTGACCAAGAGCTATGGCGCCGTCCGGGCGCTCCACGACGTGTCGCTTGCCGTCCCCTCGGGGAGTCCGTTGGCGATCGTGGGCGAGAACGGCGCCGGCAAGTCCACCCTCGTGCGGATCATCGCGGGGCTGGAGGTCCCCGATGCCGGCGAGATCGTGCTGGATGGCGTCCCCGTCGGCCTCGCCTCGCCGTCCGACGCCCAGCGAGCGGGCATCCGGATCGTCCCCCAGGAGCTGCTGCTCGTCCCCGAGCTGTCGGTGGCCGAGAACGTCGCGATGGGGTCTGTCCCCACGGTCCGGCGCGGCATCGTCGATTGGCCGGCCCTCCGGGCGCTCGCGCGGACCAGGCTCGACCGGCTCGGCCTCCGGGACCTGGACCTGGAGCGGCCCGTCCGTCGGCTATCGGTGGTTGAGCGAGCGTTCGTGCAGATCGCGCGGGCCATGACCCCCGGCGCCCGTGTGCTCATCGTGGACGAGCCCACCGCACCGATGGGCCAGGCGGAGGTCGATCGGCTCCTGACGGTGCTGCGCGCGGTCATGGACGAGGGCGTGTCGATCCTCTACATCTCCCACCGTCTCGACGAGGTGTTCCGGTTGTGCCGGCACGCCGTGGTGCTGCGCGACGGCCGGCTGGTCGGCGAGTTCCGTGACGACGCGCTGACCACGGACGCGCTCGTGGAGGCGATGGTGGGTGGCCGTGACCTCCGGCTGCCCACTCGCGCCGACGGGGGCGACGCGGACCCCGCGCTCGTGGTCCGGAGCCTGGCCGGTGGCGCGGTGCGTGACATGTCGCTGGAGGTGCGCCCGGGTGAGATCGTCGCGGTGTATGGGGTCCTGGGGTCGGGTCGTGACGAGCTGGGCGCGCTCGTCTCGGGTGCGGCCCCACGCACCGGTGGCACGGTCACGATCGGCGGGACCCCGCTGCCGGGCGGTGACGTCCGCGTCGCGATCGCGGGTGGGCTGGGTTACTTCCCGGCGGAGCGCCGTTCCCAGGGGCTCGCGATGGACCTCTCGGTCCGGGAGAACATGACACTGGGGATGCTGGGTCAGCTTGCCACGCGGGGCGTGTTCCGGCGCGGCGCGGAACGGGCGGTGGTGGAGGAGTGGAGCACCAAGCTGCGCATCGCAACGCCCACGATGGACACCCCGGTGCGCCGCCTGAGTGGTGGCTCGCAGCAGAAGGTGCTCATCGCGAGGTGGCTGGCGGCCGGCGCGACCGTCCTGCTCCTGGAAGAGCCGACGCGTGGCGTGGACATCGCCACCAAGGCGGAGATCTACCGCCTGCTGCGCCAGCGGGCAGAGGAGGGGAGCGCGATCCTCATCACCTCGTCGGACCTCGAGGAGGTCGTGACCGTGGCCGACCGGGTCCTGGTGGCGCGCCGCGGCCGGATCACCGCCGAGCTGCGGGGTGCGACACAAGCAGTGGTCGCGTCGGCCGCACTGGACAGCCAACGAGCGGAGGACGACACCAACCGTGGAGCGTGAGCCCGACCTTCCGGCCGCAGGCCGTGCGTCCGCCCCTGCATCCATCGGCGCTGCGCGTGCGGCGGGGCCCGGTCGCGCCGCCATGATCCGGTTCGTTCGGCGGCAGGGCCTCATCGTGGTGCTCCTGGGCCTGGTCGTCGCGTTCTCGCTCACCAGCCCCTATTTCCTGAGCAGCCGCAACCTCCTCAACATCGGCGGCACGGCGGGGATCCTGGGCCTCATGGCGATCACCCAGACCTTCCTCGTGATCTCGGGGGGCATCGACATCTCGGTCGGCAGCGTGGTCGCCGTCACGGGCGTGATCCTGGGCACGCTCGTGATGGCTGGCATCCCGATCTGGCTGGGTGTCGCCCTGGTCCTGCTCATCGGCGTGGCCATCGGGGCGCTCAACGGGTCCATCTCGGTCCGACTGAAGGTGGACCCGCTGGTGACGACCCTGGGCACCTACTCGGTGTTCCTCGGCCTCGCGTTCGTGATCGCGGGTGGCACGCAGGTCATCCGACTGGACGATGCGCTGTTCACGTTCATCGGCACGGGCCGGGTGGGCCCCGTCCCCTTCACCCTGCTGCTGTTCCTCGTCGCGTGGTCCGTGGGCCTGTTCATCGAGCGGCGGACCACATTCGGACGCGCGGTGTACGCGGTGGGTGGCAACCAGGAGGCCGCGCGACTGTCGGGGATCAGGACGGGGCAGGTCCGGTTCTCGCTGTTCGTTGCCTCGGGCCTCGCGGCGGCGGTCGTGGGGATCATCCTCGTGTCGCAACTCGCGACCGCCTCGCCCAACGTGGGCGGCTCGTACCTGCTCTCGGTGGTCACGGCCGTGATCCTGGGGGGTGCCAGCCTCGCGGGCGGGCGGGGCAGCCTGGTGGGGACGCTCATCGCGGTCGCGATCCTGGGCGTGCTCCAGAACGGGTTCGCGCTCCTGGAGTTCTCCGCGTTCATGCAGAACCTGGTGCTGGGCATCCTGCTGATCTGCGCGGTCCTGCTGGACCAGGGCCTGCGCCGGCTAGAGGACTGAGCCAGCGTCGGCATGCACCGCATCAGCGGCAGCGGGGCAGGGCGCGAGGTCGGGCGCGATCAGCGACGGATCCGGCCCGAGCCGTCACCGCGCAGCAGGTCGTCCACCTCGCTCACCGACACGAGGTTGAAGTCGCCCGGGATGGAGTGCTTGAGACATGAGGCCGCGGCCGCGAACTCCACCCGTCGCTGCGGACCCAGACCCTCGAGGGTCCCGTGGATGAGCGCCCCGGCGAACGCGTCGCCCGCGCCGATGCGGTCCACGACCGGGTCGATGTCATAGGTCCGGCTCACCACCGTCCGCGCGCCGCTATGGAGGAGCGCCGACCATCGGTTGTGGGACGCGGACACGCTCTCGCGAAGCGTGGTCGCCATGTCACCCAAGCTCAGCGCGGCCGTGAGCTGGCGGGCCACTGACGCGTAGCCATCCTGGGCAAGGCGCCCGGCCACCACATCACTGTCGGCGGGGCGTATCCCGAACACCCGCTCCACGTCCTCCTCGTTGCTGATGAGCATGTCGATGCCCTGTACCAGCGGGGACAGCACCCGGTTCGCCGCGCCTGCCGTCCAGAGCCTGGTCCGGTAGTTCAGGTCGCAGCTGACTCGGATGCCGCGCGCCCGGGCCTCCCTGATCCCGGCCCCGATGGCGGCCACCACCCCGTCGCCCATCGCGGGCGCCGTGCCGGAGAAGTGCAGCCAGTCCGCGCCATCGAGGATCGCGGGCCAGTCATAGTCGGAGGGGCCGGACGTCGCGAAGGAGCTGGCCGCGCGGTCGTAGATGATGGAGGAGGGACGCTGAGCCGCGCCCGTCTCCACGTAGAACAGGCCCAGACGCCCGGCGCCTCGGACCACTCGGGACACATCCAGGCCAAAGCGCCGTAGATAGCCCAGGCACGCGTCCCCGATCGCGTTGTCCGGCACACGCGATACCACGACCGCGTGATGGCCGAAGTTGACGAGCGACACTCCGACGTTCGCCTCGGCGCCGGTGAACCGGGCCTCCAGCGTGGAGGCCTGCGTGAGCCGGCCAAGTCCCGGGACATCGAGGCGCAGGAGCAGGTCGCCGAACAGGACGACCCGCTTGGGGTCGGTCATCGGGGGACCATCGGCGCCGACGCGGCGCGCGCCGCGTCCACCGCGGTGCGGAAGTCCAGGGCGCTCGCGGTGATGGCGTCGATGTCGACCGGGTGCCCCGGGCGGACGTCGACGAGCGCCTTGCCCACGCCCACAGCCACGGCGCCCGCAGCGATGTACTCCGGCGCGGTCGTCAGATCGACATTGCCGGTGGGCATCAGTCGGACCTGCGCGAGCGGCGCGAGGACATCGCGGAAGTAGCGCGGCGTCGCGACGCTCCCGGGGAACACCTTGACCACGCTGGCACCGCCGCGCCAGGCGGTCAGGATCTCCGTGGGTGTCAGCGCTCCGGGGATGTAGGCGCGGTCGAACAGACGGCAGGTCTGGGCGATGTCCGGATCGAACGTGGGGCCAACCACGAACCCCGCGCCCGCCAGGATCGCCAGACGCGCCGTGACCGGGTCCAGCACCGTGCCCGCACCGATCACGGCCTGGTCACCCAGCGCGCGCGATGCGTCCCGGATCACGGCGAGCGCATCCGGGACGGTCAAGGTGATCTCCACCAGCGGCACGCCACCCCGATGCAGGGCGGCCGCGACCGCGACCAGGTCACTGGGTGCCGCGGTGCGGATGATCGCCACGACACCCGAGGCCTCGACCAGGCGCGAGATGGCTGCGCTCGAGCTCTCCACGGCCTCCTCGTGCTGGGCGCCCGCGCTGGGCGACCAGCGGGACGTCGTCCTGTCACTCGAATGCTAGCATGGTAGTACACGATCTGCGAGGTGCGCGCCACCTCGGCGGGCAGGCACCATGCACCCGACCGACCCAGGACACCCACCATGAGGGATGAGACGGATGACCGACCAGGACGTGGCGGAACACCCGGGCATGGTCCGGTATGAGGAGTCCGGCGCGATCGCGCACGTCGTCCTCGACCGGCCCACCAAGCTGAACGCGCTCAACTCGGCGATGTTCGAGGGCCTCATCGCGGCGCTCCACGCGGCGAGCGCCAGCCCCACTGTGCGGGTGTGCATCCTGCGCGGCATTGGCCCTGCCTTCGGGGCGGGCGCCGACATCGACCTGTACCAGGACACGCCCGTCGCGGAGATCCGCACGTTCATGGAGCTGGGCCGGCGCGCGACGGAGGCGCTCTGGGGTTGCCCGCGCCCCGTCATCGCGGCGGTGCACGGGTATGCCCTGGGCGGCGGCCTGGAGCTCGCCCTGGCCTGCGACCTCATCATCGCCGCCGAATCCACGCGGCTGGGACTGCCGGAGGTCACGCTCGGCCTGATGCCGGGTGGCGGAGGGACGCAGCGCCTGCCGCGCCTCGTCGGCCGGCTGCGCGCCAACGAGATGCTGATGACGGGGCGCACGATCACGGCAGCCGAGGCCCTCGACTGGGGTCTCGTCAACCGGGTGGTGCCCGACGAGCAGTTGCTCGAGGCGGCGGAGGAGCTCGCGGGCGTCATCGCGCGTCGCGCTCCCATCGCGGTCGTGATGGGGAAGCGGCTGGTCCAGGACGGCGCCGAGCAACCCCTCGCGATCGCGCTCGGTCACGAGCGGGAGTCCACGCTGCACCTGTACGCCACCGATGATGCGCGGGAGGGCATCGACGCCTTCGTCGAGAAGCGCAAGCCGACGTTCCATGGCCGCTGAGACCGTCCTGCGCGGCATCGCCTGGGACCATCCGCGCGCCATGCACCCGCTGCTCGCGACCCTCGACGCGCACGCTCGGGTGGCCCCGGACGTCCGTGTCGAGTGGCACACGCGCTCGCTCCTGGGGTTCGCGGACGACGACCTGGCGGCGCTCGCGTCGCGGTTCGACCTGCTGCTCATCGACCACCCGTTCGTGGGGGACGCGGCGGCCGGAGGCGCGTTCCGAGCGCTGGACGAGCTGCTGCCCGCGTCGGTCCTGCAGGAGCGCGCGGAGCGGAGCGTGGGACCGAGCCACGCGAGCTACACGCTCGAGGGGAGGCAGTGGGCGCTCGCCATCGACGCGGCGGCACTGGTCTCGGTCGCCCACCCGGCGTGTTGCGACGAGCCGCTGCCCCGGACCTGGGACCAGGCGCTCGACCTGGCGGGCACGCTGCACCGCTCCGGACGGCGGTTCGCGGTGCCCTTGGTGCCCACCGACCTGGTCCCGTCCTTCTACGCCATCGCGAACGCGCATCGTGTGGCGCTGTTCGCCACCCACGATCGGGTCGTCACCGGCCGGGAGGCACGCCCGGTCCTCGACCTGCTGGCGCGACTGCGCGACCTGTCCCACCCCGACGCCCTCGGGTGGGACCCACCGACCCTGCTCGACCGGATGCTCGAGGGCGTGGTCCACTACTCGCCGATGCTGTTCGGGTACTCCAACTACTCGCGTGCCTCGCTGGGCCCGGACGCGCTCCGGTTCGGTGACCTGCCCACGGTCTCCGGCCAGCCCACCGGCAGCTGCCTGGGTGGCGCGGGGATCGCGGTGTCCGCAACCTCACGCGCGCCCGAGGCGGCTGCCGCCTACGCGGCCTGGCTCACCAGCGCGGATGTCCAGGCGGGGCCATACGTGCGGTCGGGTGGCCAACCCGGACGCATCGAGGCCTGGACCGACGCCGCCATCGATCGCGAGTGCGGCGGCTTCTTCTCTGGCACCCTTGCCACGCTCGAGGGGGCCTGGGTCCGACCCCGCGTCGCCGGCTACCAGGGGTTCCAGGCCGCGGCGTGCATGGTGCTGCGCGCGTTCATCGAGGGCATGGAGGACCCGGACGCCACGGTTGACCACCTGAACGACCTGTGGCGGGACCTGCGCGCAGGCACCACAGGTGCGCGCGACTGACGGCTCGCGCGACCAAAGGTTCCGCCCGGCCTTGAGCACGGCGCACGGCTGACCCACGGGCGGACTCAGCGCTGGTCCGCCTCCCCCATCACGGCGGTCGTGTGCTCGCCCAGGCGCGGGACCCCGCGGTGGATCGCGGGCGGCGTCCGCGAGAACCGGAACGGGGACCCCACGGTCCGGAAGGTCGGTGGCGGGGTGTCGCCCCTCGCCTCTCCCACGGGCACATCCCACAGGAGGCGGTTGTGGACCAGCTGGGGATCGGTCGTGAGCGTGGCGTAGTCCTGGACCGGTGCCGTCCACACGTCGTGCGCGAGCAGCGTCTCGATCCAGTGGGCGGTCGTGTCCGTGGCCAGCCGCTGCGCGACCAGGTCGTAGATCTCCTCCCGGTGCGCCAGCATCAGTTCGTTCGTGTCGAACCGTGCCAGCTCCGCGATGCCCAGTGCGCCCGCGAGCACCGGACAGGGCGTCATCGCGATCACGAGGTACCCGTCGGACGTGGCATAGGTCCCGAACGGCGCCGTGACGAAGACCGCGCCCAGGTTGCGTGTGGGGCGTTCGGGGATGCTGCCGTGGCTCAGGAAGTAGGTGAGCTCCTGCTGCTGCAGGGCGGTCACGCAGGAGAACAGGTCCACCTCCACGCGCTGGCCCGTGCCACTCACCCTTCGGTGCTCCAGGGCGGCGAGGATGCCGACCGCCAGATGCATCCCCGTGAACAGGTCGGCGATGCCGATGCCGATTGGGGTGGGTGGCATGTCCCGGGTGCCCTGGAGGAAATGGATGCCCGCCGCGGCCTGGGCGAGCATGTCCTGGCCCGGCCGTGACGCGTACGGCCCGGTCTGGCCCCAGCCGGACGAGCAGGCGTAGACGATGCCCGGGTTCCGCTTCGCGAAGTCGGCATAGCCCAGGCCCAGCCGGTCCATGACCCCGGGTCGGAAGTTCTCGACCACCACGTCCGCCGAGGCCGCCAGTTCCAGGATGCGCTCGCGGACCGTTGCGTCCTTGAGGTCCACCGCGACGCTGCGCTTGTTCCGGTTGAAGGCGAGGAAGGTGTCCAGTTCCCCGTGCGTCCGGCCGTTCCCCACGCCCCAGTGCCGGCTCCATTCGCCCTCGGGTCGCTCGAACTTGATGATGTCGGCACCCAGGTCCCCCAGGATCTGGGTGGCCAGTGGGCCCTGGACCAGGGCGCTGAAGTCGAGCACCCGGAGATGGGCGAGGGCGCCCTGCCGTGTGACGTGAGGCGGGTCAGCGCCGGGTGGGCTCGCCTCGGGTGCGTCGTGTGCGGTCACGTGGTCTCCTCCTGCTCAATGGCCCTTCGCCAGCGTCCCGCCGTCCACCACCATCGTGCTGCCGGTGACGAACGAAGCGTCGTCCGACGCCAGGAACGCGATTGCCGCGGCGACCTCGGCGGGCTCCTGGAGCCGGGGGATGATATGGAGCCCCGCAGACGCCTCGAGCAGGGCCGCCCCGGCTGGTCCCGCCTCCCGCGCGCGGGCCTCGTTGAGCGCGGTACGCACCGCGCCTGGCACGATCACGTTGAACCGGACGCCACGTGGCCCATACTCGTTGGCCAACTGCCGCGTCAGGCCCGTGAGCGCGCCCTTGGACGCGGAGTACGCGGAGAACCCGGCCCAGCCCAGGATCCCCTGTGCGCTCGCGACGTTCACGATCGAGCCGCGCCCAGCCTCGAGCATCGCGGGCAGGACCAGCCGCGTCATGCGCACGGCAGCCAGGAAGTTCACATCGAGGATCCGCCCGAAGTCAGCGTCCGTCGTGTCCAGGAACGGACGGTCGATGTAGATCCCGACATTGTTGACGAGCACCGTGGCGTGCCCGAGCGCGGCGACCAGCTCGGCGTGGGCCCGCGCCACCTCCGTGGCCACGCCCAGATCGGCCACCGCGGCCGCGGCCGCCGCACCGGATGCACGGCAGTCTGACGCGGTCCGTTCCGCCTGCACCGGGTCGATCGTGGCGATGCCCACGGCGCATCCCTCTGATGCCAGCCGCAGCGCGGTGGCCCGCCCGATGCCGTCGCCGGCACCCGTGACGATCGCCACCGATCCGGCCAGTCGCCCCCCGGAGGGGAGCACCCCGTCCGTCACGGCAGTGCCTCCACCGTCAGCGACACGGTCCCGGTCACCGACGCCCCGGCGCCCAGTCGAACGCCCCGTCCGCCACGGCGCCGGACCTCGGTCATGCCCACGGCAGGGAACGCCGCCTGCGGTTCGACGCCCACCGCGTACGTGGTGCCATCCCACGGTGCCTCGGTGCTCGCCGTGAGCTCCTCCCAGAGCCACACGCACGGGAACAGGTCCAGCGGCCACTCCACGCGCACTGCGAGCTTGCGGGCATCGTTCCGCAGCCGGTACGTCCCCCGTCCCAGGCCGTCCAGATAGGCGACGAGCAGGCGGCGTGCCTCACGCCCGGGGATCGTGGCGAGGGGACCGTCCGGCGCGCTTGCCCGTGCCCAGGGAAGTCGGTCGCCCGCGCGCACCGGTGCGTTGGTCGCCACGTCGACCACCAGCATCTCCGCGTCGATCTCCAGGACCGCGTCGGCTGCGATGGCCTCTGCGAAGCTGGGGTGCTCGCCCCACAGGAACTCCACCTCGCAGGCTGCGCCGTTGGTCACGGTGGTCGTCACCGACAGGGTACGGCTCGCCAGGCCGAACGCGCGGCGCACCGAGAGCGGTGCGGTCCCAAGGTCGAGCGCGACCTCCAGCGAGTCGGGTGACACCCGTTCGGTCGACCAGGCGCGCATGCCGGCCTCTCCATGGAACCCCCACACGCGCCCGCCCTCGAACGCCTCGGCGCCGGCGTTGGGCATGAGCAACTGCCAGCCGCCGAGCGTGGCGCCGATCCACCGGTCGCGCGAGCTGGCCGGTGCCGCTGGCCTCCAGCGACCCTGCCAGGCTGACTTCCACAGGAGGTCGAGGCCGGTCTGCCGGTCGATGATCGCGTGGACGTCCGCTCCGTGGGCGGGCAGGACGTCCACCCAGAGGGCCTCGGACGCCAGTCGGACGGCGTCGCCGTTCATCGCATCCGTCCCATCCTCAGGACTCGCTCCCGAAGTCGAGCGCGACCGACCCGATCGCCTCGAAGTCCACCCGCATCGAATCGCCCGCTTGTGCGAAGAAGTGACCCGTGCACGTACCCGTGCTGAGCAGCGTACCGGCTCGCACCCGGTCGCCGCGGCCACGGCGCAGGTTCACCAGCCACGTCGCCGACGCGATCGGATCACCCAGTGCGGCCGAGCCGTCGCCCTCACGGACCATGCGCCCGTTGCGGTGGAGGCGCATGCGCTGGGTCACCAGGTCCATGTCGGGCGAATAGGGCAGTTCCGTGCCCAACACCAGTTGCGATCCACCCGCGTTGTCCAGGCAGGCGCCCCAGAACGGATTGGTCGCATACCAGTCGGGGAACACCATGTCACCCACCTCGAGGCCCGGCCGGACGGTCGCGACCGCAGCGCGGACGACGGCGCGATCCAGGGGCTCGGTCCCCGCCGGCAGATCGTCGCCCAGAGTGAGCACGAACTCGCTCTCGCAGAGCCGGAACCCGATGAACCGCTCCGGACCGAGGGTCACCCCGGACGCGTGCAGCCCATCGCGATAGATGCGGCCGACGATCGGCTCGGGCATCCCCTCCGCGCGCTGGACCTCCGCGCTGGCGGCGCCCATCTTCCAGCCGACGGCCTCCCAGCCGAGCAGTTCGTGGACCCGGTCATGGACGGCGTAGATCTCATCCCAGAGGGGGTACAGCTCCTCGGGCAGCATCGCCGTCTGTGTGCGGCTGGCGCGCGCCGCCGCGATGCGCTGCGCGATCGCCTCCACGATGTCGGGCCGCGGGCCCTCGTCCTGCCGCCACTCGGCGCCGGGGCTCATGCGCGCCACACGGCGCTGGCGGTGTGCGTGACCGCCGGGATCGCAGGTGCGACTGCGGGGATGCCCCCGGGGGCCGTTGGCACGCGGTCGAGCGGCAGCGCCGTCAAGGCAGGGGCGCCATCGCGGTGGGGTCTGACCGAGTCGCAGGGCGACGGCGACGCCGTGCCGCCGCCGGCGAGCGGGTCGTCCAAGCATTGTCCGTATCCGTCGATGAGCACGCTGCCAAGACCCTCGTGGACCCAGTAGGTATGGTCTGGCGTGCGGGCGCCCGGTCGGTAGCAGCTGGATCGTCCTGGACCCGACGCGGCCACGCCCGTAGCCCGCACTTGAATGCTAGCATGGCAGGACGCAGGGACCGATCGGGCGTGGGCCGCCGCGAGTCAGCCTCGATGTCGACACTGGAGCCCTGTGGGCGGGATACGCTCTCTGGACTCGGGCGTGACTGCGTTCCTGGCCCGCGGATGTGGAGAGCTGTCGGATGATGAGACGTGCCGGGGTGGATGGGGCCTTGCTGGGCGCCATCGACCGGCAAACGAGAGTGGCGCCGCAGGTGTATGAGATCCTGCGAGACGCGATCGTCTCCGTGCGCCTCCAGCCGGGCGTGGCGCTCTCGGAGAACGAGATCGCGAAGCAGATCCGGACGAGCCGGACGCCCGTGCGTGAGGCGTTCATCCGGCTCGCGGACGAAGGGCACGTGGTCGTGGTGCCGCAACTGGGCACGTTCGTCGCCCCCATCGATCTCGCAGAGGTCGTGGAGGCGGTCTTCATCCGCGAGACCCTGGAGGCCGCCGCCGCGATCGACTGCATCCCACGCATGGGCCCGCGCCTCGCTGACCGTGTCCAGTCGGTGCTCCGGCGTCAGCGAGAGGCGGTGGAGCGAGCGGACCAGCCTGTCTTCCTGGAGACCGACGCTGAGTTCCACCGGGTGTTGTTCGAGGCGGGCGGCCACCGGCGCGCCTGGTCGGTGGTCGAGCTGGCGCGGCGGCATCTGGACAAGGTGCGCATCCTCCAGCTTCAGGTCTGGGCGGACGGGAGCGACCCCACCGCGCCGGAGGGCGCCAGCCTTGCGGGTGCGATGGCCCAGCACCAGCGCATCTTCGCGGCGGTCCAGAGCGGCGACGCCGACTTGGTGCGCGCCGAGGTGCGCGACCATGTCCAGTCACCTCTGTCGGCCGGGCCCCTGCTCGCCCAGCGACTCCCCGGCCTGTTCGACACCACCCGCTTCGACCAGCTTCGGAACGAGACGGCCGACCTGGGCGGGCCCGACGGCTCGGCCGGGGCGGCGGGTCGCCCCTCCGACTAGGTCTGCCTGCAGGGCCAGCTGCCCCAGCTGGCCTAGTAGTTCGTGATGGTCAGGTGCGTCGCGCTCCGGTCGTTGCGCGACTTGATGCTCCACATGTAGGTCTTGGCCGCCTCGCTGAGCCTCCAGCGTGACGAGCCGTACAGCGCCCGGATCATGGGCGTGTCCTTGATGACCACCATGACGTGCGCCGGGAGCGCCTCCAGGGCATCGCGGAGCCGCCGCTGGTCCCGCGCGTCGAACGGGGCGTTGTCGTAGGCGGAGAAGTCGCTGTCGTAGGGCGGGTCGACGAACACGAAGTCGTCGGGGGTCGGGTCGGCCTCTGCGAGGAACGGCTCGAAGTCCGTGGAGCGCAACTCGGTCGAGTCGAGGCGCTCGACCATGGCGGGGTGGAACATCGCCCGCACCTTGTCGGCGAGCGACTTGCGGTTGTAGGTGATGCCGCCGTAGGGCACGTTGAACTCGCCACGGGCGTTGAACCGGAACATCGCCGCGTACCCGAACTCCCGCAGGAACAGGAAGTCGGCGCTCCGGAGCTCGTCCCAGCGGCCAGCGCGACGGGCCTCGTTGTACCTCGCCCGGACCGCCATGTAGAACGCCGCGCGCACGGCCCCTTCGATGTTCGCGAGGAGGTCCGGGCGCGAGAGGGTCCGCCCGACCGACGCCTGGACGTGACGCATCCGCCGGAGCTTCCTTGGCAGGTCGCGTCTCAGCCGGTGGTCGAAGGCCGTCAGGAGGCCGGGGCCCGCCAGGCCGACCACGCGCCTGCAGGGGGCGGCGTGGACGCCGAGGATCCCCTGGACCGACGCGTCCTGCTCGGCCAGGAAGGCGAGCGCCAGCTCCGCGTACAACTCCGGGAGCCTGGCGAACCCGTCCCATGTGGTCGCGACCGCTTCAAGGGCCTGCTGGGCCGCCCTGTCGGACTCACGCGCGCTGGTGAAGAGACGCACGAGATCCACACAAGCGTCGTTGGCCCAGGCAGGGACTTCCGGGGGAGTGGCCATGAGGACCGAGCCGCCGCCGACGAAGGGTTCGATGAGACGGCCAGTCAGGGGTGGTGCCGCCGCCGAGATCACCGCCAGCTCGCCCGACTTCCCGCCGGGCCACTTCACGAACGGCACCAGCACGGGCCTGGCTTGGATCCGCGGCTCGGCGAGCCCGGTGAGTGTCGGCTGGGCGATCATCCGGGCCCTGCCTTCGGCGATCGGCCACGGGTGCTCCGACAGGTGCCCTGAGACTCCCGCCGCGCCGCCCGGTCCAAGGCCCAGCGCTTCGCCCACGTGCGGGCGCCAGGGATGGCGTCCCGGTCGAGGGCCTTGCGGAGGCTGTCTGAGTGGACCCCCAACTCCTCGCCGCCTCCAGGAGCGTGCACTACGGGTCGAGCGGGTCGGTGGCCATGTGCCCTCGATGCTAGCCGAGTCCCGGACGTCAGGGCAGCCGGGTGAACGGGTGATATCCGCGACCGCTCGGTGGCTCGCCCCAAGCCGGGCCCGTGCTGTGTGCACGCCCGGCTACGTACGGACCGCATGCTCCGTGCGCCGCCCTCGAGCGAGCGGCCAGGTTCTGCCAGCCACCGCCAACGCAGGCTCGCAGCAAGACGCTCCCCGGCACCATCCCGAGAATCGCGACGGCCGGTCCCGGGTGGACCGGCCGCTGCATGTTCGGGTGTTGGTGGAGCGACGGGGGCTCGAACCCCGGACCTTCTGCATGCCATGCAGATGCTCTCCCAGCTGAGCTATCGCCCCGAGCCCGCGCAGTGTAGCGCGATCGGCTCGCCGGTCCCTCCCGCGGGAACGTTCGCCGAACCTCCCAGCGCGAGATCGCACACGCCACGTACCATCGCGCGTGTGCGCACGTGCCCACGCCCCCAGGCCAGGCCCGCGTTGCTGCTGACCTGATGAGCCAGACCGGCGTCCCCGTCGAGCCTGCGCTGCCGGCATGGACCGTGCGTCGCTCCGGTCGTGCCCGGCGGGCACGCATCACGGTCAGCGATGACGCACGGGTGGTGGTGGTGCTGCCTCGGCGCGCCCCGTCGGAGGTTGCCCACGCGCTCATGGAACGCCACGCCGCGTGGGTGCGGCGGCACGTCGGTGCCGCGCTCGCGCGACGCGCCCGGATCGACTCCCAGCCCTCGCTCGAGGACGGGCGCGCGCTCCTCGTCAACGGCATCCCGCATCGGGTCGTCATCGTGCCGGCAATCGCCACGCGGGCCGTGGTCCGGCGCACCCTCGACAGCGATGGGCTGGGCATCCGGGGCACGCTTGAGGCCTGGGCAGGCGATCCCGCGGCTGCGACCCGCGCGCTTGACGGATGGCTCCGTGCGGAAGCGCGAGGCGTGCTCGTGGCGCGTGTCGCGGCCCTCGCCCCCGTGATGGGCGTGACGCCCACGAGGGTCACGGTCCGGGACCAGCGCTCGCGGTGGGGGAGCGCGTCCCGCGCCGGTGGGCTCTCGTTCAACTGGCGCCTCGTGCTGGCCCCGCCGTTCGTCCTCGATGCGGTCGTGGTCCACGAGCTGGCGCACCTGCTCCACGCCGATCACGGCCCGCTGTTCTGGGCGGTCGCCCGGTCGCACGCGCCGCGCACGGACGAGGCACGCCGCTGGCTGCGCGCGCATCGGGACGTGCTGCGCGCGGCACTGGACTGACGGTCAGGCCCCTGGGGTGCTGGGGGCTCCCGCTTCGGTCCCGGGCCCGGTGCCTGCCGAGCCCTCGGGTCCGGATGTCGCGGCTGTCGCGTCCCCGT
>DAOTUX010000070.1:0-20891 GCA_034436475.1 Chloroflexota bacterium
GCAAGGACGCGGGCGAGATCGTGATTGATGGGCGCGCCGTGGACGTGCGCTCGCCGCGTGATGCCATCGCCGCGGGCGTCGGCATGGTCAGCCAGCATTTCACCCTCGTGCGACCCATGACGGTCGCCGAGAACCTGCTCCTGGGTCGTGCCCGAGGTGCCACCCTCGACCTCGCGTGGGCGCGGGGCGCCGTGACGGACGCCGCCGCGCGGCTGGGCACCACCATGGACCCCGACGCCCGCGTCGAGGAGCTGTCGGTGGGCCAGCAGCAACGGGTGGAGGTCCTCAAGGCGCTCTCCCGCGACTGTCGGGTGCTCATCCTCGACGAGCCGACGGCCGTCCTAGTGCCCCAGGAGGTCGAGGCACTCCTCGCCACGCTGCGACGGCTCGCGGCCGAGGGCATGGCCATCGTGTTCATCAGCCACAAGCTCGGCGAGGTGCGATCGGTCTGCGACCGGGTGAGCGTCCTGCGGCAGGGTCGTGTGGTGGGCACGGTGCCCGCCACCACCTCCGAGCGCCAACTCGCGGCGATGATGGTGGGCCGACCCACGTTCGGGGTGACCCGGACGGGATCGACGGCGAGCACGGCTGGCGCGACCGTGCTCCAGGTGGAGGGCCTCTGGGCCGTGGGTCGACAGGGGCTGCCCGCCCTCCGCGACCTTCGGTTCGAGGTCCGCTCGGGTGAGATCGTGGGCGTCGCGGGTGTCTCGGGCAACGGCCAGACCGAGCTGACGGAGGTCCTCTCGGGGATGCGAGAGCCGACCGCAGGGTCCGTGCGCGTGGGGGACGTGGAGCTCGCCGGCGCGCGGCCGGCGACGGTCATGGCGGCGGGGGTGGGCCGCATCCCTGAGGATCGCCACGCGAGCCTGGTGCTCGACCTGTCGGTGGCGGTCAACCTGGCCATCGAGCATCTGGACGACTTCGTGCAGGGCGGGCGCCTTGACGCTGCGGCCCTCCGACGGCACGCGGTGGACCTCATCCGGCGCTTCGCCATCCGCGCCGGCCCCGACGATCGCGTCCGCACGCTGTCGGGCGGCAACATCCAGAAGGTCCTCCTCGCGCGCGTGCTGTCACGCGACCCGCGCCTGATCGTGGTGTCGCAGCCCACGCGCGGACTGGACGTGGGCGCGACCGAGTACGTGCGCTCCGAGCTCCTCGCCCGACGAGACGGGGGGGCCGGCATCCTGTTGGTCTCGGAGGACCTGGACGAGCTGCTCGCGCTGTCGGACCGGCTCGTGGTCCTGTACGAGGGGACGCTCGTGGGTGAGGTGTCCGCAGGCGATGCCGACCCTGACCGCCTGGGGCTGCTCATGGCCGGGCGCGGTAGTCAGGCTGCCTGAGATGCTCCGGTCCGCGGTCGCCGCCTCGGGCTCGACAGGGCTGCTCCGTGCCGCGCTGGTCGTCGGCCTGGTGACGTTGGGCGTGCTGAGCTCGCTGTTCCTCCTCGCGGGCGCCGACCCAGTCAGGGCATGGGCGGAGTACCTGGTGGTGCCACTGACGTCCTCCTTCACGGCGCTCGAGGTGCTCGTCTCGGCGACGCCCATCCTGCTCACTGGCACCGCCGTGGCCATCGCGTTCCTGGCGGGTTTCTGGAACATCGGCGCCGAGGGACAACTGCTCGCGGGTGGCATCGCAGCGGGCGCCGTCGGACTGGCGGTCACGGGCCTCCCACAGTGGCTCGCCGTGCCGCTGGTGCTCATCGCCGGGGCGCTCGCTGGCGGGCTGTGGATCCTGGGACCGGCGCTCATGCGGGTGCGACTGGGCATCGACGAGGTGGTCACGACGCTGCTCCTCAACCCGGTCGCGCTGCTCCTCGTGGAGGCGCTGGTCCACGGGCCATGGCGCGACCCTGCCACGGGCTTCCCTGAGTCACCCCCGATCGCCCCCTCGGCGGAGCTGCCGCGGCTCGTCGCGCGGTCGCGGGTGGACCTCGGGTTCGTGCTGGCACTCGTGGTCATCGCGATCGCCGCGTGGGTCCTGGCCCGCACGCCCGTGGGGCTGCGGCTCCGAGCCGTCGGGCTGTCCCCGCACGCGGCCCGGTTCGCCGGCATCCCCGTGGAACGGACCCTGCTGCGGGTCGCCCTGGTGTCGGGCGCCATCGCGGGCCTCGCAGGAGCAGTGCTCGTGGCGGGCATCCAGCACCGGCTGACGTCGGGCATCTCCGACGGCTTCGGCTACACGGGCATCGTGGTCGCGATGCTGGGCGGGCTCGCGATGCCCGGCGTGCTGCTGGCGGGCCTGCTCCTGGGTGACATCAACGTGGGCGCGGACTCGGCCTCCCGAAGCCTGGACATCCCCTCCCAGATGGGCGCCGTGGTCCAGGCGGCCCTGCTGCTCGCCGTCGTGGCGATCCTGGCGACGCGGCGGGTGGCAAGGGCACGAGCCACCACTGCGGAGGACGAGCCTCCTGGTCCCGCCGGACCCGATGAGCGCGTCGGGGGGACGGGCAGCGCGCCCTCGGAGGCGATGCCCGGATGACCTGGCTGTTCGACCTCATCGCGGCCACCCTGCGTAACGCCACACCGCTGGTGTTCGGCACGGTGGGCGAGATCTACGCAGAGCGCGCGGGCGTGCTCAACCTGGGCATCGAGGGGATCATGTACGCGGGCGCGTTCAGTGGCTTCGCCGTCGCCTACGCCACTGGCTCCCCGCTCCTGGGTCTCGCGGCCGCGATCGTGGTGGGGCTGGCGACCGGGGCGCTCATGGCCTTCCTGACCGTGACCCTGGGCGCCAACCAGCACGTCTCGGGTCTGGGCCTGACCATCGGCCTCGTCGGTCTGTGCGAGTTCGCGAACCGGCTCATGTTCACCGGCAGGTCCGGGATCGAGTTGGCCCACATCGACCCGTTCCCGGTGTGGGACCCGCTGGCCGGCCTCGGGGATGTGGGCACCATCTTCGCCCAGTACGGGCTCACGTACGCGGCGTTCCTGTTGGTGGCACCGCTCGGCGCCTGGGTCCTGGGTCGGACCCCCATCGGGCTCGCCATCCGCGCGGTGGGCGAGGACCCGGAGGCGGCCGACGCCGCTGGCATCAGCGTCGCGCGCGTCCGCTATCTCGCGCTCATGGCCGGGGGTGCGCTCATGGCGGTGGGCGGCGCGTTCATCACCCTCGCGGTGGTCGGGGCGTTCACGCTCGACATCATCGCGGGTCGCGGGTGGGTGTGCATCGCCCTGGTCATCTTCGCGCGGTGGCGCGTCTGGCGCGGCGTGGCCGGGGCGCTGTTGTTCGCGGCGGTCTATGCCCTGGGCCTGCGCCTCCGCCTGGTGCCCGGCTGGGATCAGCTGCCGTCCGAGGTGCTCCTCGCGCTGCCCTACCTAGCGGTCATCCTCGCACTCGTGGTATCCGGCCGTGGCGTCCGCTACCCCGGCGCCTACCTCAAGCCGTATCGCAGGAGCTGAGCATGAACGGAGGGGCACAGACATGACATCGGGCGCTGAGCAGCGGGCCATCGACGAGCGGTTCCTGGCGGTCGCCATCGAGCAGGCGCGCATCGGCCGCGATGAGGGCGGGGTGCCCATCGGCGGCGTGCTCGTCGCGGATGGGGAGGTGCTGGGCGCCGGGCGCAACCGACGAGTCCAACTCGGGTCCGCCATCCGTCATGGCGAGACCGACGCGATGGAGATGGCGGGACGACTGCCGGCCTCGGTCTACCGCCGCGCCACGATGTACACCACGCTCTCGCCCTGTGACATGTGCACCGGCACGATTCTGCTGTATGGCATCCCGCGGGTGGTCATGGGCGAGAATGAGACGTTCGTGGGTGGCGAGGACTATCTGCGCGCGCGGGGCGTCGAGGTCGTCAATCTCGACTCCGAGGCATGCAGGCAACTCATGCGCGACTTCATCCGCGATCATCCAGACATCTGGAACGAGGACATCGGCGAGTAGTCAGGGGCTGACCAGCCCCACCTCGGACACCGCACCGGCCCTGATCGACCAGGTCCGGATGACCGGTTCCTCCCCTGCCAGTGAGCAGATGAGATACAGCGCGTCGGGCCACGCCGCGAGACCCACGTCCGTGTCGGAGGGGACCGCCGGCGAGGTGACGTGGCTATGGACGATCCCCCACACCTCCTCGCCCGCGTCGTCGATGTCGAGGATGGCGCGCAGCTGATCCTGTGGGTCGATGAGATAGCGATAGGGCGAGGCGGCGGCGTTCGCCAGCGGCAGGAACCGGGTGGGCGAGCCACCCTCGCCCGCCAGCACGGGACCCGCAAGCAGCCCACAGGCCTCGTTCGGCCTCCCAGCGAGGCACCATGACACGACCTCGTCCACGAGCGCCGCCGGGATCCGGGCGACGAAGCCGGCCTCGATCATCATCTCGCGTCGAGCACGTCCCGCGTCCGCAGCAGCCTGCCACGCAGCGATGGACGGGACCGACGGGTCGGCGCCAGTGGACGCGGGCTCCGACCACGCCGATCGGACGCCTCGACTCCCCGGCTCAGTCAGCTCCCGGTACAGGGTGTCAGCGATGGCTACGGTCGTGCGCATGGATGCATCGTAGCGTCAGTCGGGCGCATCTTGATGCACGCGTCGAATCGGGTCACCAGAGGCTCAGGCCGTCAATCTCATCCCGGTCGGCGGCGAGGTCACGGGTCCAGACATCCTCGGACAGGTACTTCCAGCCGCCGTCCGCGAGCAGCACCACGATGGTGCCCCGCTCCATCGTGGAGGCGACCCGCTGCGCGGCGGCGATGGCTCCGCCCGAGGAGACGCCCGCGAAGATGCCCTCCTGCTCGGTCAGGTCCCGGAGGGCGGCGATGGCCTCCGCGTTGCTGACCAGCATGCGCCCGTCGAGCAGCGCGGGGTCGAGGACCTCCGGGATGAACCCCTCATCGAGGGATCGCAGGCCCTGGACGGGGTCTCCCGGCAGCGGCTCCGCTGCGATGACCCGGATGTCCGCCCGATGGCGCTTGAGTCGTCGGCCCACGCCCATGAGCGTGCCACCGGTGCCCAGACCGGCCACGAACACGTCCACCTCGGGGCAGTCCGCGATGATCTCCTCCGCGGTGGTCATCTCGTGAACGCGTGGGTTCGCGGGGTTCCCGTACTGGTAGGGCATCACGAAGCGCGGGTCGCGCGCCACCAGCTCCTTGGCCAGGGCCACGGCCCCGTTGGATCCCAAGGACCCGGGGGAGTCGATGATCTCCGCACCGAACAGGCCCAGCAATTGGCGCCGCTCCTGGGTCACGTTGTCAGGCAGCACCACCGCCACGCGATAGCCCTTGCGACGGGCGATCATGGCGAGCGCGATGCCGGTGTTGCCGCTCGTGGGCTCCAGGAGGATCGAGTCGGGCGACAACCGACCGGAGGCCTCCAGGTCCTCCATGAGGGCCTTGGCCACCCGGTCCTTGACCGACCCAGTGGGGTTGAACGACTCCAGCTTCGCGTACAGCGCGACCGAGGGGCTGGGTGACATCCGCGGGATCGCCACCAGGGGGGTGTGCCCGATGGCGTCCACGATCGACGCGTATCGCCCGCCCTGACGCGTGCGCCGCCGCGGGGCCGGTTCGCCTGCCGCCCCTGGTCGATCCAGGGTCAGGGCCATGGTCGACGCTCAGCCGCCCGCCATGGCAGGGAGCAGCACCACCGTGTCCGAGGCAGTGACCGGAGTGTCGAGCCCCTGCTCGTAGCGCACGTCACGACCGTTGACATACAGGTTGACGAAGCGATTGAGCTCGCCGTCCGCCGTCAGCAGCTGCTCCCGGAGCCCCGGGTGCTGCGCCACGAGCGCGTCGAGCACCTGGCTCACGGTGTCACCCGTGACATCCACCTGCTTCTGGCCGCCCACCTGCGCACGCAGCACCGGTGGGATCCGCACCGCGGTCATGCCCCTGTCCCCAGGGTGAACGTGCCTGATGCCGTCTCGACGGGCGCGCCATCGCCACATGCCGGGCAGTGAGGGTCGCGACGCAATCGGAGCTCCGAGAAGGTGCCGTCGAGCGCGTCATGCAGCAGCAGACGACCGACGAGCGGCTCGCCCATGCCCAACAGGACCTTGAGCGCCTCCGATGCCTGGAGCATGCCCATGATCCCCGGCACCACACCCAGGACGCCCGCGACCGAGCAGCCGGGCGCCAGCTCGGGTGGCGGCGGCGTGGGATACAGACATCGATAGCAGGGCCCTTCGAAGGGCTGGAACACGGTCAGTTGTCCCTCGAACCGGAACACCGAGGCATGGATGACCGGGATGCGCGCCCGGACCGCCGCGTCGTTGAGGGTGTAGCGGGTCTCGAACGTGTCCGTGCCGTCGAGCACCAGGTCGTAGCCTGCGATGAGCCGGTCGACGTTCGCGTCCGTGAGCATCTCCTCGTGGAGCACCACGTCCACATCCGGGTTGAGTGCCCGGATGGTCTCGGCCGCCGACTCGGTCTTCTTGCGCCCCACCCGATCGGTGGTGTGGATCACCTGGCGCTGGAGGTTGGACACATCGACCACGTCGAAGTCGACGACGCCGATGGTCCCGACGCCCGCGGCGGCGAGGTACAGCAGACCCGGCGCTCCGAGCCCGCCGGCACCGATGAACAGCACCTTGGAGCCGAGCAGCCTCGCCTGGCCCTCCGCCCCCACCTCCGGGACCAGGAGGTGTCGGCTGTAGCGCTGCTTCTGCTCCCGTGACAGGACCACGGGAGCCGTCCATGGACGACCACTCGACTTCCAGCCCTGGAACCCGCCGTTCATGGAGCGCACGTCCGTGTAGCCCATCGCCTGGAGCGTGCGGGCCGCGAACAGGGAGCGGGTACCCCCAGCGCAGTACAGCACGATGGCCGCCTCGCGATCGGGCACCAGCCCCTCGATCTGCTGCTCGAGGTAGCTGCGCGAGACATGGGAGGCACCCGCGATGTGGCCTTCCTCCCATTCGCTCCGCTCGCGCACGTCGATGAGTCGGGCGCCATGCCCGACGAGCTGCTCCGTCTCGGCGGGGCCCACCTCGGGTACGACGGCGCGCGCCTCTCGCAGCAGGTCCGACAGGGAACTGGTCATGGGTCAGGGACTCCGGTGGGCCGGTCGTGGTGGCCGGGGGTGGCTCGGGCGAAGGACAAGGGTGGCCGCCGGTCAGGCCGGCCGGGTACACGACCGGGCACCCATCACGCCGGTGCCTCCGAAGGCGCCCCGTGGGGCACGAGCGCATCGTCAGCAAGGGCCCTCTGGAGCGTGTCCAGGGAGAGCAGCGCGCACTTGAGGCGCGCGGGGCTGATCTCGATGCCCAGGAGCTCCAGGACGTCGTCCTTGTCCAAGCGCCGCAGATCATCGACGGAGCGCCCGCGGAGCGTGTCGGTGAGCATCGAGGCTGACGCTTGGCTGATGGCGCAGCCGCGTCCCGAGAACGCGACGTCGCTCACAAGGCCTGCCGCGTCAAGGTCCAGCATCAAGGTGATGCGATCGCCGCACAGCGGGTTCGAGCCCTCGTGCGTGACATCCGGCCGGTCCAGCGTGCCGAAGTTGTGTGGGCGCCGATAGTGCTCCAGGATCTCATCCCGGTAGAGGCTATCCATGAGACACGACAGGGTACCGGACGGACACGCCCGCCGGCACGTTCGCCGGTCCCTCCTCCTCGCCGAACACCACCTGGGCCTTCCGCAGGCCCGCCGCGAGCCGGTCGATGTCGTCGCGGGTGCTATACACATGGAAGCTGGCGCGGCTGGTCGCGCTCTCGCCGAGGCGCTCGTGCAGCGGCTGGGTGCAATGGTGACCCGCGCGGATCGCGATCGCCTCGCGATCGAGGAGGGTGGCCACGTCGTGGGGGTGGATGCCCGGGAGCGTGAACGTGACGATGCCCGCGCGCTCGCCCGGGTCGAGCGGACCCAGGATCCGGATCCCAGGCACCTCCCGGGGGAGGGCCTCGAGCGCGTACTCGGTGAGGCCACGCTCATGCGCGCGCACCCGCTCCATGCCCAAGGCGCCCAGGTAGTCGATGGCCGCGCCCAGGCCGATGGCCGCGGCGATGTCCGGAGTGCCCGCCTCGAACTTCCAGGGCACATCGTTGAACGTGGTGCGGCGGAAGTGCACCTCGCGGATCATCTCGCCACCACCCATGAACGGCGGCATCGCCTCCAGCAGCTCCGCCCGAGCCCACAGGACGCCTGACCCCGTGGGCCCCAGCGTCTTGTGCCCCGAGAAGACATAGAAGTCGGCACCAATCGCCCGGACGTCCACGGGGCCATGGGGGACGCCCTGAGCGCCATCGATGAGCACGAGGGCGCCGGCCGCATGGGCCATCGCGGTCAGTTCCCGGACCGGGTTGATGGTGCCCAGGGCGTTGGAGACGTGGGTGAAGGCGACCAGCCGGGGCCGGGTGCGCATGAGCGCCTCGAAGCTGCGCAGGTCGAGCCTGCCCTGCTCGTCGATGGCCGTGAACTCCAGGTCGGCGTCCCGCTCCTGGGCCAGCAACTGCCAGGGCACCAGGTTCGAGTGGTGCTCCAGCTCGGTGAGCACGATGGTGTCCGCCCGCCGGATGTTCTGCCGACCCCATGCGTACGCCACCAGGTTGATCGCCTCGGTCGCGTTGCGCACGAACACGACCTCGCTGGACGAGGGCGCGCCGATGTGGGCGGCGACGGTGGCACGCGCAGCCTCGTATGCCCCGGTCGCCTCCTCGGCCGTGGTGTAGATGCCCCGATGGATGTTGGCAGTGAAGTGGGTGTTGTAGGCCTCCATCGCGTCCAGCACGGCCCGTGGCTTGAGCGACGTGGCGGCACTGTCGAGATAGGCGAGCGGGCGCCCCCCGAAGTCCCGCTCGAAGAGCGGGAAGTCGACGCGGACGGCCGATCCGTCGATGGGTGGCCGGTCCATGGTGGCGACCTCAGGCCTCAGCAAGCTCGGCCGGCTCCCGCTCGTCAGCGGGGGCCTCCAGACCAGCCTCGCGCAGCATCGGCGCATAGCCGGTTCGCTCCAGCTCCAGCGCGAGCTCACGACCACCCGTGCGGATGATGCGGCCCTGGGCCAGCACATGGACCACGTCCGGCTTGATGTAGTCGAGCAGACGCTGGTAGTGGGTGATGACGAGGACCCCCAGGTCTGGGCTCAGCTGGGCGTTGACGCCCTCGGCCACGACCCGCAGCGCATCGATGTCGAGGCCCGAGTCAGTCTCGTCGAGGATGGCCATCTCGGGCTGGAGCACCGCCATCTGGAGCATCTCGAGGCGCTTCTTCTCGCCTCCCGAGAAGCCCTCGTTGACATAGCGTGACGCGAAGCTGTCGTCGAGCCGGAGGAGCGCCATCTTCTGGCGCACCAGGTCGCGGAACTCCCGCATGCCGATGCCGCCCCGGGTGGGGTCGGATGGGTCGTACTCAGCGTTCGTGACATCCAGCGCCCGCCGTCGGGCGTTCAGGGCCGTCCGCAGGAAGCTGGCGACCGAGAGGCCCGGGATCGCGGTGGGGTACTGGAAAGCGAGGAACAGGCCTAGGCGGGCACGCTTGTCGGGTGACAGCGCGAGGATGTCCTGACCCTTCCAGATGACCTCGCCGCTCGTGACCTGATACGCGGGATGGCCCAGGAGCGCGTACGCCAGGGTGGTCTTGCCCGAGCCGTTGGGACCCATGATGGCGTGGACCTCGCCCTTGCGGATGGTGAGGTCGATGCCCTGCAGGATCTCCCGTGAGGGTTCCGCGACGGGCACCACGCGCAGGTCGCGGATGACCAGCTCACGGTCATCGGCGTCGGTGGCGGGGACGGGCTGGGGCGCGAGGTCGAGGGTGCTCATACGTTCGGGACGGGCTCCGTGCGAATGGGTCGGCCGGCGACCAAGTTGGATGGGCTGATGGGCAGCTGCGACAGGGGGTGTGCAGGCACCGGTCCCGCGAGCTCGAGGAGCGTGAGCGAGTCGAGCGCCTGGACCACCGCGTCACGGACGCGGACCCACAGGGTCTGGACCTGACAGAAGGAGGTCCTGTCGCACCCACCATCGCGCGGATGGTCCGCGGCGCACAGCATGGGCGTGATGGGCCCTTCGAGCGCCACGATGACCTCGCTCATCCGGATGTCCCCAGGGTCGCGGGTGAGCTCATAGCCACCCCGAGCACCGCGGGTGCTGCGCACCAGACCCGCCTCGCGCAGGCTGCTGACGAGTTGCTCGAGATACGGTCGCGGCAGCGACTCGTGCTCTGCCATCTCCGCGAGGCTGACCGGACCGGCGCCCTGGTGGCGGGTCAGCTCGACCATCAGTCGGACGCCGTACTCACCCCGCGTGGAGAAGTGCAGCGCGCCTGACGTCTGGGGGATCGATCGCACCGGCCGCTCCTGTGGCTCGACGTCCCCATGGCGCGGCTGAAATCCGACCCGTGACGTCAGGATTGAGTGTAGGGGTTCAGGCCCGGAGCGTCAACGCGTGGCGGCACCGAGCGGGGCTCTCGGTCAGCCTCGGCCACGCTCGTAGTCGATCTCCACGTCCGACATCTCGCCCTCCACCACCGTGACGCTGCGAGCCTCCGCCCGCGGGAACGGGTCGCCACCGGGGGCCGGCTGGACGACGTAGTCACCGGGCGGCAACTCGATGCGGAACCTACCGTCGGGCCCTGAGGTCACCTCTCCCACCACGCGTCCGTCCGGGTCGAGGATCACCAGCCGCGTCCGGTATGGGACGAGGCACGGCGACGCCTCCGATGGACGACGACACTCGGGGCCGACGAGGACGATGCCCGTGATGCCCGACGGCCCGCCACTCGGTGCTGGGGAAGCCTCATCGGCCGGTGACGCGCAGGCGGTCAGCAGCGCCAAGGTCGTGAGCAGCGCGAGCCAGCCGCGATGGGGGGACATCCTCCGATGAGGGTCGATGCCCGTCGCGACTACAGGCCCGACCATTCGCGGATGGCACGCGCCAAGGCCGCGTTGTCGTCGTCTCCGTGACCCCTGGCCACCAGCCCTGCCTCGATCTGCGACGCGAGCGCCGCGACCGGCAGCGACGCGCCGACCTCGCGCGCCAGGCCCAGGGCGATCCCCAGGTCCTTGAGGTGGAGGGCGATGCGGAAGCCCAGCGGGTAGTCATCCGCGATCATGCGCCCCGCGCGGTTCTCGAGCACCCAGCTCCGGGCGGCACCACCGGACAGGGCGGTCACGACCTGGTGGGGGTCCAGTCCAGCCTTCATGGCGAGCACCATGCCCTCCGCCACGCCTAGGTAGTTGCCGCACAGGATCACCTGGTTGACGGCCTTGGTGGCCTGGCCCGCACCGATGGGCCCCATGTGGGTGATGGCAGCGCCCATCGGCTCCAGGACCGGGCGGGCCCGCTCCACGTCGGGCGCATCGCCGCCGACCATGATGGTGAGTGTGCCCTTCTGCGCCCCCTCGGACCCTCCCGACACGGGCGCGTCCACCATGGCCACGCCCTGTCGTGCGAGGCGCGCGGCGAGGTCCCGGGTCAGCGCGGGCGAGATGGTCGAGCAATCCACGACCAGGCTGCCGGGCGCCGCTCCCGCGGCGATGCCGTCAGGACCGAACAGGACGGCCTCGACGTCGGGCGAGTCCGAGACGCACACCACGATGATGTCCGAGACCGCGGCGAGCGCCTGCGGACTGGCTGCCTCGCGAGCGCCCAGCGACACCGGGAGCGTGGCACGACCCGGGGTCCGGTTCCAGACCGTGAGCGGGAAGCCGGCCCGCGCCAGGTTGGCGGCCATGGGCGCGCCCATGGTGCCCATGCCACAGAACCCGACACGCACCACGCCCGGGTTCGCCTCCTGCATCATCCGAGCGCTCTGGCCGGACGTCCGGATGTGCGCCGTCAGCGGCTGCTGCCGAAGATCCGGAGCAGGAACAGGAACAGGTTGACGAAGTCGAGGTACAGCGCGAGCGCGCCCATCACCGACGCGGACTCGCTGTTGATGCCGGCGACCTGGCCGTTCCGGATGCGCTGCACGTCCCACGCCGTGAGCCCCGTGAAGATGACCACGCCCACCACGCCGATGGCGAGGTTGAGCCAGCCCGACCCGGGGAAGAAGAACGCCTGGACGAGCATCACCACGATGAGACCGAGGAGACCCATGAACAGGATCCCCTGGAGGCTCGTGAGGTCGCGCTTGGTGACTGCGCCATAGAGCGCCGCGCCCGCGAAGATCGCCGACGCCCCCAGGAACGCCGTGACGACCCCCGCGACGTTGGTGAACTCCATCGCACCGGTGACGGGGTTCACCGTGGCGGTGTAGGCGGCCACGATGACGCCCAACGTGAGACCCATCAGCAGCGCGTACACGAAGAACGCACCGAGCGCGACGATCGACGGGATGCGCGTGATGAGGAAGCTGAGGCCGAACACGAGGCCCAGCTGCGCCATGAACAGGATGAACCAGTTGTCGATGACCTGGGCCATCGTCGCCGGGTTGCTCATCACGAACCACGCGGCGCCCGCGCTGAGCAGCAGGCCCACGAACATCCACACGAAGCTCGCGGTGAGGAAGCCCTCGCGCGGCACCGCTGCGGCGCCCACCCGGACGCCGGCGGCGACCGTGTTCGGGCTCGCCTGCGTCCCCGCGGGCTGTGGCTGGCCGTACCGGTTGGTGCGGTCGTTGGGGTCGTTCAACACCGTCATGGTCCCTTTCGAGCGGCCGCCGTGCTGGGGCGGTCTGGGACAAGTCTAGCGGGCGCTCACAAGGGCGCCCTCCGCCGTCCGATCCCGCTCCGCACCGCGGGAAGCGTGGCGGCACCCTCGGCCTGCTCCGCGGCACGTGCCAGCACCCACAGCAGGTCTGACACCCGGTTGAGCCAGGGCACGACCCAAGGCCCGAGCAGGCGACCCGAACGACCGAGCGCCACCACCCGCCGCTCGGCACGCCGAGACGTCACGCGCGCCACCTCAAGGGCCGCCGACAGACGGGTGGACCCAGGCAGCACGAACTCCCGGGGCATCGTGACCCGAGCCTCCCAGGCTCGCAGGTCCGCCTCGAGCTCGAGGACCATCGCCTCGTCCACTCGCGTGACGCCGTCCTTGAGCCGGTCGATCGCGCCCACGCCCGTGGCGAGCTCGGCGCCCGCCACGAACGACTCTCGTTGCAGCCGCATGAGCAGCGCCGACAACTCGGGCAGGGCGCCCATCGCCTGCTCGCCGAGCTCGGCACGAGCCGTGCCCAGAGCGGCCACCAGCTCGTCGATCGTGCCGAAGGCCTCGACCGCCACATCGTCCTTGCCCACCCGGCCGCCGTACAGCAGACCCGTGGTCCCATCATCGCCGCGACCCGTCGCGACCACGCTCCCGGCGATCGTCTCCCGACGGGCCCGTCCCGGAGACGGACTCACCGAGTCACCACATCAGGCCAGCGTCGCGCGGATCCCAGCGCTCGGCGAGCAGGGTCACCTTGACCTCGTGCTCCTCGACCTCCTCGGTCGCCTCGCGGACCTGCTGCATGAGCGCGCCGGCGTACGGGCAGAACGGGGTGGTCATGATCATCCGGACCTCGGTCAACTCATCGCCCAGGACCACCTGGCGGATGAGCGCGAGCTCGACCACGTTCATGCCGATCTCCGGGTCGATGACCGATCGGAGGGCATCGAGGATGGCCAACTCCCGGGCCCGCAGCGCGGGGTCGATGGACGACCCGCTGGGGGCTTGGTCGATGGTGGGTCCGATGGCATCGGTCGTCAGGGTCTGGTCGGTCATGTGCTCGAGCCTCGTGCGGGACGTGCCGCAAGGCTAGCACCGGGCGCCCATCAGGCCCCACAGGCATGCTGTCACCAGCGGACCGGCGCGGTCCGCCCGCATCCACACCAGCGCATGGGTGGCAGGTACGCCGACCTGGGTACTCCGGGTCGGTGACGGGTCGCACCAAGCGGGACCTCCGACCCCATTGACGGGGGCTCGCGGCCCGATAGCGTCTGCCCACCGGCGCCCCGAGCCTCCGGCCGGCTGTCTCACCACCCCACCCAGAGGGGTCGGTGTCCACCTACGGGAGGTACGCATGCGAGTAGCCATCCGGGTCTCGGTCCTGGCGCTGGTCATCGCTGCCCTGGTCGGGGTCCCGGCCGGCGCGGCGCACGGGTGGCGCACACCACCATCATCCTGGCTCGCGGTCCGAGCGTTCGCTGGAAGGGCTCCCCAAGGGGGCACGCTCCTGGTCGCGGCAAGCGTCCGACTGCCGCGGGGGGCCGAGCGGATGGGCCTCACGCCCTCCGCGAGCGCGGTCGTCCATTTCGCGTCCGGTGACGTCGCGGTCACGCTGAGCGGCCGTACGAGGACCGACCGGGGCCATCGGCACGGTCACGCGGGATGGTGGTCACCGGTCCGCGTCTGGCGAGGTGTCGCGCGCGTCCCCGTGCGCTCGGACGAGCAGGTCGGCAGAGTGGCGGTGGATGTCACGATCACGCTCGGTGACGGGTCGGTCACGCTCGCCACATTCGGGCGCATCCGACCGGCCCGCGGCGGCGAGACACCCCCACCACCCACGGACCCGGAGCGACCCTGCACCGACGGGTGCCAGGAGACCTGACCGGGGTCAACCACATCGGACGCACGCACGGCGGGGCTTCGCAGGGAGCCCCGCCGCCGTATGCTCGGCTCGGCGCCCGCTCGCTCAGGGGCGGACTGCCACAGGCTCCGGCTCGCCCTTGGTGACCACGATCCCCGCCGCACCTCGCAGCCGCTCCGGCAGGTCCGCGGCCTCCGCGGCGCTGAAGCCCGGACCAAGGAGCGCCCCGTCCGCATCGAAGAACGCGGCGTACCGTTCGCGATTGGCTGCCGCATACGCGAACGCGGTCGCGATGCCCACTCGCCGTAGCTCCGGGTTCTGAGCGATCATCGTCTGGGGCGACAGCCCCGCGGCGCGCATCTCCAGCAGGTTGCGGACGGTCAGGCGCGTGCCGTAACAGAAGGGTTCGCCGTTCATGACCAACGGGTCGGTCTTGACCCACTTGATGGTCATCTCCTAGACCAGCGTGTCGTCGCCAAGGCCCGCACCCTCCCAGATGAAGCGGACCAGGGCGTTGCCCTTGTGGTCACCGGGCAGCCTCCGGTGATGGCGCACCCGCTGGGTCCAGCGCTCGATGAGGTCGGTCGCGACGGGGGCGTCCACGGCCGGCAGGGCCGCCAGCACCGCCTCGCGCAGGCCCGCCAGGATGGTCGCGTAGTCGTTCATGCGGATGCCACGCCGCCGGTACACCGGGATGATGTGCTCCCCGTACTCGGTGACGAACCGCTCCTCGCCGGTCTCGAGCGCCCGGGCGAGCTGCTCGATGTGGCGGTCCTCGTCACGCAGGAGGCGACGGAGCGCCAACTCATCGTGACGCTCTGCGAACGTGGGGTCGATATGCAGCGTGGACCGCAACGCCCCCTCCGCGATGCGCGCTCGATCGGCGCGCAGCCGGGCTGCGGCGCGGGGGCTTCCGGCGGTGACATCGGCGGGCGGCAGGCCCAGCAAGGGGTGCGGCATGGATGGTCCCAGTCTAGCGTCTAGAGTTGGCCCGTGGACCCCGCCGCTGGTCCGGGTGACATCCGGCCTCGCGAGCTCGAGCGACCGCCAGGCGAGCGCTATCGCACCGCGGGCCCCGTCATCCGCGATCGACCCGACGTCGGCCGTGCGCTCCTCCTGGGCGCGGGAGCGGGTCTCATCGTGGCGATGGCGGCGGCGCTGCTCCGGAGCGTCCTGGATGTGACCACGGGCCTGCTCGCGCTCGCGGTCGGAGGGGGTTGGGCGGTGGGCGCCGCAGTCCGGCGAGGCGCTTGGGCCGGTCGACCACATGGTGCATCCGCGGCCCCCGAGGTGATGGCCGTGTGCGTGGGCGCGGCGACCTGGGTGGTGGCGCTGATCGTGGCATGGCTGGTGGCGATGGCGATCCTGCCGGGCTCGGAGCGACCGCTCCTCTCGCGGCTCATGAGCACACCCTTCGTTGAATGGCTGGGCCCGCAACTCGGCCTCGCGGACCTCGTGTGCCTCGCGGTCACGCCCGTGTTCGCATGGCTCGGCGCGCGCTCTGCAGCGACCGCGACTGACTGACCGCCGGGCAGGCGGCCGCGGCCCGTCAGTCGGGCGATGCCCGCGTCTCGCCCGCGAAGGGCATCCCCTGCTCCGCCGCCGCGAGGCTCATGCGCAGCGCGGCGGTCTTGGCACGGGCGACGTCACGGACGTAGCCCTGCTCCTCCTCGGGCGTCATGGGTCGTCCTCGGATGGCACCCTGGGGCCTGCCGACCATCAACCATGAGAGATGGTATCGGTCCATGCGCCCCCAGGCATCCGCCAGGACGCGGTCCGACGCGCCGATCCAGGCGCGCAGCCCATCGAGGGTGGGCGTCCCCACGAGGGCCTCGCCCTCACCGATGAGGGAGCGCGTGCGGTCGATGAGCTCGTCGCGGGTCATGCCCTCATCATCGAGCATCCAGCGGGCAGGTCGGTCGGTCCCCATACACTCGCACTGATGGACGCGAGCGAGGCGATCGAGCTGACCGAGGCACTGGTGGCCGAGGGCACGCTCCCGAGCGCGGTCCTGGGCGTCTCCGACGCACGACGGACCCTCGTCATCCATGCCGTCAGAGGCTCCCAGGACAGACGCATCGAGGCGGACAGCGTGTTCTTCCTCGCCTCGGTCACCAAGCCCATCATGGCCACGGCCGTGATCCAGCTCGTCGATGAGGGCCGACTCGACCTGCATCGTCCCATCGGTGACATGGTGGCCTCGTACCGGGGTGGTCGTCGTGACCTGGTGACCCCGTGGCACGTGCTCACCCACACCTCAGGCATCCTGGACATGGACCTCGAGCGTCTGCGCCGCAGCCGCCCCTCCTATGACGCGCTCATGGCGCGGGTCGTCGCGTCACAGCCGGCGTTCGAGCCCGGCTCCCGCTTCGCATACGGCTCGGACGGGTTCCTCCTGCTCGCGGAGGTGCTGCGCGCCTGCACGGGGATGGGGCTCCCGGATGCGCTCCGGACCCGCGTCCTCGCACCCCTCGGTATGGGTGACACGCGCTTCGACGTGCGCCCGATGCTGGGACGGGCGGTGGATGTCCACGGCATCGGGCGTGCCAACCCGGTCACACGTCGGCTGATGACGCGGTTCCTCGCCCGCGCGACCCTGCCCGGTGGAGGGCTGTTCGGGACCGCCGAGGACCTGCTGCGGTTCGGGCGCTCACTGCTGCCGAGTGCGAGGGTCCCGCCTGGCTCCCCGCGCGTCCTCTCGGAGCGCGGCATCCACCTCATGACACGCGAGCACACCCAGGGCATCCCCGAGGTGCTTGAGGACGGCACCCGACGCGACCCCCACTACGCGCTCGGCTGGCACAAGCCGCTGCCCAGCGAGGACGGCGTCACCCTCGCGGGCGTGCACCTGCCGACGAGCATCGCGGCGTTCACGCATGGTGGGGCCTCGGGTACCCGCCTGTGGGTGGACCCCGAACGCACCCTCGTCGCGGTGGTGCTGAGCAACCGCTGGGCGATGGAGCAGGAGCCGGCCGCACGGATCCTGGCCGCGGTCTATCGAGGCTGGCCGACCGACTGACGGAGGGTCCCATGGCAGTGCGCCAGCCGACACGCATCCCCACGGGCCGCCCATCGGTTCGAGCAGGGCCGTCCCGAGGCGACCCTCCCCGTCACGGGATCGCCCCCTCCACGACCGCGAAGGTGCGCAGGCGCTCGACACAACGGGCTGCGAGGCGGTCAGCCTGTCGGACCAGCCAGGGGCCGATGCGGGTCGTGTCCTCGAGCACCAACTCGATGCCCGTCACCCCGTCCTGCAGCTCCATCCCCGATGCGGACCGGAAGTCCGCGAGCCAGTTCGCCTGGAGCTGCACCAGCGCGGCGACGACCACCTCGCGCGAGAACGACCAGTCGACGTAGCGGGCGTTGAGATGATCGACGATGTCACGGACCCTGATGGGCATGCCCCGCTGCAGGCGCGCGACCAGGTGCACCACCCGCAACTCCGCGAACGGGTCGCCCGGCTCGGCGATGGTTGGCGGTTGGATGGCTGGGTCCGGCAGCCCGGGCGTCTCGATCAGGGTGAGCATCGTGAGCCGAGCCTAGCACGGTGGGCGTCCGATCCCACCTGCGCTGCTGGGTCGCACGAGCCCGCCCGGGGGCGTGGGCCCGCCGAACGCTGGTCGGCGTCAACCCTCCCCGTGGCCCTGCTCGGGGAACTCGAGCGTGACCGTGTTCCCCTCACCCGTCAGGCCGCGCGTCGGCTGGGCATGTCGCACCTGGACCTCGCCCGGCGGCTCACGTCCGAACACCTGCTGCTCGATGCCCGCGATGATGCCCCCCATCACGCTGCCGAACTGCTGGAACCCCGATGTCCTGAGCTCGGGCAGCGGCTCTTGGGCAGGATCGAAGGCCCGCTCGTCCGGCTCGGCCACGGGCGGGACCACGCGAGTCACAGGGGTCCCCTCCGGTCGGACGGCTGGTGGGGTGATGGGTCGTGCCGAGAGCCCGGCCTTGCGTGCGCGCATGCGACAGCGATCGTACCCCGACCGTCGCGGCGACGGTGTGGTCCGCCCTATTGCGTGCGCTCGGCGACCACCTCGGCGAGCGCGACGGCCTGGTTGTGCTCGCGATCCGCGGCCCCGTAGACCAGGGTCAGGGTGCCGCTCCTCGCGACCTCCGCGAGAGCATCGACCATCGCCTGCTTCGTGGGGTCACGGAGCTCCTCGCGGTAGCGTCGTCGGAACTCGTCCCATCTGGCTGGGTCATGCCCGAACCACCGACGGAGCTCGTCGCTCGGCGCGACCTCGCGCTGCCAGGCATCGATGCGCAGAGCCTCGCGCGAGCGGCCTCGCGGCCAGACCCGATCGACCAGGACGCGATGGCCGTCGGCGGGACCGGGCGGGTCATAGGCACGTGCGACACGGACCGTCATGGGATACCTCCGCTCACGCCCCCATCATGTCAGTCGGTGCCGGCTTCCATGGCCGCGGCGTCGAGCGCGTCGTCCTCGTCCGCCGCGACCAGCGGGTTGGCAGCGATGCGCTCGGCACCCCCCGCCTCCAGCGCTCCGAACAGCTGACTCTGCCCCGGCAGCACCTGGCGCTGGGACGCGTACGTCTCGAGCTTGGCTCGCGAGTCGGCGATGTCGAGGTTGCGCATGGTCAGCTGGCCGATGCGGTCGGTCGGCCCGAAGGCCGCGGCCTCCACACGCTCCATGGACAGGCGCTCGGGCTGGTAGGTGAACGCCGGACCCTCGGTGCGCAGGATGGTGTAGTCATCGCCGCGTCGGAGCCGAATGATCACCTCGCCGGTCACCACCGACGCGATCCAGCGCTGGATCGACTCGCGGAGCATGAGCGCCTGCGGGTCCAGCCAGCGGCCCTCGTACAGCAGGCGGCCCAGGCGGCGCCCCTCGGCGTGGTAGTTGGCGAGGGTGTCCTCGTTGTGGATCGCGGACAGGAGCCGCTCGTAGACGATCCACAGGAGCGCCATGCCAGGGGCCTCGTAGATGCCCCGTGACTTGGCCTCGATGATGCGGTTCTCGATCTGGTCCGCCATGCCCAGGCCATGCCGCCCCCCGATCGCGTTGGCCTCCGTCACCAGCGCCACGGGGTCGTCGAACACCCGATCGCCGATGGCCACCGGGCGGCCCCGCTCGAACCGGACGCTGACCTCCTCGGTCTCGATGGTCACTGCGGGGTCCCAGAAGCGCACGCCCATGATGGGCTCCACGGTCTCGAGCGAGACGTCGAGGTGCTCCAGCGTCTTGGCCTCGTGGGTGGCGCCCCAGATGTTGGCGTCGGTGGAGTACGCCTTCTCCGTGCTGTCCCGATAGGGCAGCCCGTGCTCGACGAGCCACCGGCTCATCTCCGCTCGACCGCCCAGCTCGCCCACGAAGTCGGCGTCCAGCCATGGCTTGTAGATGCGCAGCCCGGGGTTCGCCAGGAGGCCATAGCGATAGAAGCGCTCGATGTCGTTGCCCTTGAACGTCGAGCCGTCCCCCCAGATGTCGACGGCATCCTCGTGCATCGCCAGCACCAGGAGCGTGCCCGTGACGGCTCGTCCGAGCGGCGTGGTGTTGAAGTAGGTTCGGCCGGCGGACCGGATGTGGAACGCGCCACAGGCGAGCGCCGCCAGCCCCTCCTCCACGAGCTGGCGCCTGCAGTCGACCACGCGCGCGAGTTCCGCGCCGTACTGCGTGGCCCGCGCAGGGACGCCGCTGATGTCCGGCTCGTCGTACTGGCCGATGTCCGCGGTGTAGGCGCACGGGACGGCACCCCTGGCGCGCATCCAGGCGACGGCCACCGAGGTATCGAGGCCACCGGAGAAGGCGATGCCCACGCGCTCGCCGATGGGCAGGGAGGTGAGGACCTTGGACATGTGCGCAGTGTGCCGCAGCAGACGCTCCGGCCGCTGGGCAGCGTGGGTCAGCGAGGCTCGAGACGCAGCGTGGTGGGCAAGTTCGGCGGTGAGACCATGGCGGGCGTGGCGGGGTCGCCCGCGTACTTCGCCTCGAGGCCGCGCGAGCAGGCCTCCACGGACCCAGGGTCGACGGCGGGCACGGCCCGGAACTCGATGCGCCGGTCGCCGGCGACGATCGCGCCGTCGGGGTTCGCGACGATCTCGCGGTACCAGCGCGCCGTGGCACCGCGATACGAGCGGACATAGGCGACGCCGTCGGTGACCACGACCCAGATGATCGTCCGATGGGTGGTGCCATCCGGAGCGTGGGTCTCGATGCCCACCTCGCCGGTGCGGGCCATCAGGTCGAGGGCCTCGGCGGGGAAGGTGGCGGCGGGCCCGGTCACAGCAGCTCCCCATGGGCCGACCCGGTGGGCTCCCCCTCGCGCGGACGGGGCTCCTCGCCGGGTCCATACGGCACGGCTGTGACCCCCGACCCATCGCCCACCATGGGCACGCCCGGGCCAGCGGCGCGTCCCTCGATGGCACCCACCCCGTACGGGACCCACTTCGATGGGTCCTGCAGCCGATGCGCCTCGAGGTTGCCGCGCGCGTGCACCTCCTCGAAGCCGCGCGGCTCGATCCACATCCGGTCCC
>DAOTUX010000071.1:0-1996 GCA_034436475.1 Chloroflexota bacterium
CCTCACGCTCCCGACCGCGACCGACTGGCCAGATCCGGCAGTGCCACTGGCCGACCGGGACCAGCTGGAGCGCGCCTTCGAACGACTCGCCCCCGAGCAGCGCGCCCTCATCGTGCTGCACTACTACCTGGGACTGCCGGCGCACGAGACTGCCCTGGCCCTGAGCCTGCCGGTGGGCACCGTCAAGTCCCGCCTTTTCCGAACCACGCAGCAGCTGCGCGCGATGCTCGACGCCGACGCGCGGCTGTCGCTCCTGGCGGGGCAGGTCTCATGACCAGCCCGCACCAGCTTGACCGAAGACTCACCGACTGGCTCGCCGACCAGGCGCCGACCGGCGCGCCCCACGTCCTCCTCACGGAGGTGTGCGCCCGCGCGTCCCGGACCCGCCGTCGTCCGGCCTGGGCCACATCCGAAAGGTGGATCAGCATGGAGACACGTGCGCAGTTGGGGGCCATCCCCCGGATGGCCATCCTGTTGCTCGTCCTGCTCTCGCTCCTCGTCCTTGCCACGGCGCTCGCGTTCGCGGCCGGCAGCTCGCCGGCGCCACCGCCGTACGGGCCGTCCGCCAACGGCCTCCTTGCCTTCGACCGCGACGATGGGGATATCTGGGTCGCTGACGCAGATGGCACCAGCCTGCGTCGGTGGACGACAGACCCGGGGCCGGACATCGACCCTGCCTGGTCGCCGGACGGGAGGCACCTGGCGTATTGGTCGCTCGTGGACCCGAGCCCTCCGGCAGATGGCACGTACACCCCCGAGCAGGTCAACGCCCTCGTCAACACGAGCATCGCGACGCTCGTCGTCACGGACGCCATGGGCTCCGAGCGCGTGGTGCTCGTGGATGGGGTGAGGCTCGGGCAACTGGCGTTCACGCCGACCTGGTCGCCCGACAGCCGTCGCCTGGCCTACGGGCGACACGACGAGGGCCAGTTCGTCATCGAGACCGTGTCGTTGGACGGGACCGCGCCTGAGCGCATCGGCGTGGGTGAGGCGCCCGTCTGGTCGCCGGACGGAGGGTCGATCGCCTACCGCGTGGGACCGACCGGCGTGTGGGTGGCGGGATCGGACGGCACCGAGCCGCATCAGGTCACCACGGTCGCCGGCTCGGGGTCCGCCTTTCTGTATCCGCAGTGGTCGCCCGACTCGACCCGACTGGCCTTCTATGCCGGCGCCGACGGAGCCCACACGATCTGGGTGGCCGATCTGTCGGACGACACGGAGCACCAGGTCGGCGAGGGTCTGGGCGATGAGTTCTGGCCCTCGTGGTCGCCAGACGGGGGTCGTCTTGCGTTCCTGCGGACCACCGACGTCGGGCACCTGGTCATCGCGGAGCCGGACGGTGGGACCGAGACCCAGCTCGCACCTCGGCTCCAGGGCGGCGTCCCGAACGTGTGGGCGCCGGACGGGACTCGGCTGCTCTCCTTCACGGCCTATGTGGTCGCACCCGTGATCCTCGACCCTGAGGGCGTCGAGCCACCGGTCACCCTGCCGGCGGTCAGCCCCTGGCAGAGCGGCAGCTGGCAGCGACTCGCGCCATAGCGACGGTGTCGACAGGGTGCCGGACGTCGCCCTGCCGAACCCCGTTCGCGAGGCGTCGCGCTCGACAGGTCGTGCAGTGGCCCCGATGGGCAGACCGATCGGTTGGGCCCTGCCGCTCGTGCTCCTGCTCGTCCTCGCCGACTGCAGGAGCACGCTCCCCCGGTCCCCCGGCCCCGACCCCAGCGCGCGGCGAGCACGTCGATGGGCTGCGCCCCGACCCCATCCTGTCCGACACCATGCTCACGCTCGACGTTGACGGCGTGGAGCGGATTGCGCTGCTGCACGCGCCCGCATGTGGGACCTGTTCGTCGGCGAGCCGCCGGGCATGGGAGCCGTCGGGCATGGACGATCGCGCACCCTGTGAGCGTTACGGCGGTCGGGACGGTCGCACATGCCCTCGTGGCGCGTACGGGCCACCGTCCGAACGCTCCCCGCCGGTCGGCTGCGCAACACGCCT
>DAOTUX010000072.1:0-8082 GCA_034436475.1 Chloroflexota bacterium
TCGTCGCGGCCGTAGAGGCGGGTGGGTCCTGCCGTGAAGTGGTCACCCAGCTCGCGGCGGTCTCCAGCGCGCTCGATCGGGCAGGCTTCGCGATCATCGCGGGCGCCATGCGGGACTGCGTCGCGGCGCCTGACGCCGAGCGCCCGGACGGGCTCACCCCGGCCGAGCTGGAGCGGCTGTTCCTGATGCTCGCCTGACCGGGACGCGCCGGCAGGCCCCACGAACGGAGGATCAACCATGTGCTCACCCGCCACCTGCCGCGTGTGCGGCAAGACGACCTGGTCCGGATGCGGCCGTCACGTAGACCAGGTCATGCGTGACGTGCCAGCCTCGCGTCGCTGCCCGGGCCACCCGGAGCAGCCCGAACGCCGCAGTCTCATCGATCGTCTGCTCGGTCGTTGACGTCGACCCAGCGTCGTGTCGCGGCCATGGGCCGAATGAGATGCCGATGTGATGCGTCCGCTTGTATCATGATGCCATGCAGCGCACCACAATCATGGCCGACCCAGAGACGCTGGAACGGCTCCGCGCCATCGCCCGAGACGAGGGTCGATCGCTCGCCGAGGTGATCCGCGAGGCGCTCGAGGCACGTGTCGAGCGGCCCAGACCGCGCCTGGGGTTCCTGGGCGTCGGTGCGTCGAGGCCGGGCACCGGGCCCACGGCGCGGGAGGCGGGCGAGGTGACCCCCGAGCCGAAGCCGTGGCGCTGATCGTGGACACGGGCCCCCTGTTCGCCGCGATGGATCGCAGCGACCCTGACCATCTCGTCTGTCGCGAGTTGCTCGAGGCGGCCACGACGCCCATCGTCGTGCCGGCCCCGGTGCTCGTCGAGGTCGAGTGGCTCGCATCGAGCAGGCTCGGGCCCGACGCGGTGGACAGCCTGCTCGGCTCGGTCGAGGACGGCGGGCTCGTCATCCGCGACCTCGATGCCACCGACTGGACGCGGGTGCGTGCGCTGTGCCGAGCATATGCGGACCTGCCCCTGGGGCTGGTCGACGCGAGCGTCGTCGTGACCGCAGAGCGCCTGGGCGAGCCGCTCATCGCCACGCTCGACCGACGCCACTTCAGCGTGGTCCGACCCCGTCATGTGCCGTCGCTGGCGCTGGTGCCCGGCTGATCAGCCTCGGTCCGCCTCGATCTCCCTCGCCAGCTCGGCGGCGATCCGTCCCACGACCCCCACGACCAGGGCGTTGCCCATCATGAACGCGCGCCGGCCCTCGGGCATGCCCGTGTCGGTCCAGTCGTCCGGGAAGCCGTTGAGGCGCTCCAGCTCGCGCGGGGTGAGCCGCCGGTATCGCCCGCTCCCGACCCGGACCAGATGCTTGAAGCGCGACGGCGTGGCGCCGCCCTCGGCGGTCAGGATCGTGCGGGACGGCCCGTCGGTGGGGTCGGGGAAGGGGATGGCGCCCTCGACGTACTCGTAGGGCGTGCCGCTGCCCTTGTGGACACGCTGCTCGCGCTTGGCGCCCTTGAGATAGCGCCACGAACCGAGTTGCCGCTCCGGCACGAAGTACGCCTCGGGCACGTCAGCCTCGGGCTCCAGCACGTCCCCCAGGGTGATCCGCGGCCCCTCCCAGACCGGTGCGAGATCCTGTGTCCACACCTTCCGATGGGACATGTAGCCAGCGCTCCGGAAGGGGGTCTCGCCCCGCCTCGCACCAAAGGACTCGGAGACCTCGACCGGGTCACCCAGGAGCTCGAACGACTCGAACAGCTGGCCCAGTGGGCCATCGACCACCGGCAGCGCGCGCCCGAGCACCCCCCGATGCAGGACCTCGGCAGGGTCCCGCGGTCGGGGGTCCGCCAGCCGACCCACGAGGTACACCCGACGACGCCTCTGGGGGAAGCCGTAGTCGGCGGCGTTGACCACCCGCCACTCCGCCTCGTAGCCCAGGTTGGCGAGCGTCACGAGCATCACCGCGAAGTCGCGGCCACGCTGCCCGGCCGGTGACTTGAGCAGGCGGTCGACGTTCTCGAGGAAGAGGTACGGCGGTCGCCGCATGGTCAGCAGCCGATGGATCTGCCACCACAGGACGCCCTTCCGGCCCTCGATGCCCAGCGCCTGGTTGAGCGTCCGAGCCACCGAGTAGTCCTGGCACGGGAAGCCGCCCACCAGCAGCTCGTGCTCGGGGACCTCGGCCCGCCCCGCCTCCGCGGCGTCCATGACCCGCTCGAGGTCCTCGTTCACATGTGTCGGAGACCCACCGAACCGCGCGACATAGCAGTCGAACGCGTGCTGCCTGCGTGTCGAGGGCTCCCACTGGTTGGCCCAGACGGTCTCGAAGCCATGCGGCTCGAGCGCCAGGCGGAATCCGCCCACGCCCGCGAACAGCTCGACGACCCGGGGAGCCCCACGTCCCACGTCGCGAGTCACCCCAGGACCAGGTGCTGCCACCGGAGGCCGTGCGGCTCGAAGCGTCGAAAGCCCGCGTCGCGGGTCACCCAGGTCGCGCCCTCGGCGATGGCGAGGGCCGCGTGCTGCGCATTGCTGACATCAGGACCCGTCACGCCGCTCATCCGGCACAGGCGAGTGACATCGTTGAGGTGGTCGGGCCCAGGCCCGACGACCCGGCAACGTGGGTGACGCGCGAGTTCCTCGATGGTCGCGAGCGCCACCGACATCGGTGACGGGTTCGACTGGAACCGGGCATTGGTGACGACCCGGATGAATCCGACGGCGACGAGCATGCTCAGGAGGACGGTTCCGGAGCCGTCGAGCGTTCGTCCGAGCCAGGCGCGATAGGCGGGCCCCGGCGCCTCCGCACGGTGCGCGTACACGAGGATGTTCACGTCGGGCATCAGGGTCATCGCAGCGATTCGGTGTCGTCCTGGAGCTCCATCTCCTTGATGTCCTCAGGCGTGAGCGTGAGCGTCTCGCGGGGGTCTCCGTACGTGATCATCCGGAAGGGGAGGGACGGTTCGGGGGTCGGCCGCAGGGCTTCGCGGAGGGCGTCGTTGACGACCTCGCTGAGGGTGGAGCCGGTGTCCGCGGCGCGTCGCTTGGCTTCCCGGACGAGGCGGTCATCGAGGACCAGCGTGGTGCGCATACCGGCGATCATACGTATGCGTCGCGCGCGTGGCAAGGCCGGCACGCCCCGGGTCACCCCCGGGGGAAGTCGTCCCAGTCACGTGGGCCCTCGTTGCCCGAGCGCCGTCCCTGTCGGCGCAGCTCCAGGACCGCCTCCTCGGGGCTCACCGGGTTGACCGGGAGCCCGGTGCCCAGCTCGAGGCCCGCGATCTCGCGCAGCCGAGGGTGGAGCTCCCAGTGCCAGTGATAGGTCTCGTCCACGCGCTCCTTGGCGGGCGCCGTGTGGAGCACCAGGTTGTAGGGCGGGTCGTCCAGGACGCCGAGGGCGCGCAGCACGCCCTGGAGCGCGTCCGCGGCGCCCTCCAGCTGCTCGTCGGTGGCGCGCCCGAAGTCCGCCTCGTGATGGCGGGGCACCACCCACAGCTCGAACGGCGAGCGTGACGCCCATGGCGCGAAGCACACCGTGGAGGCGTCCTGGTACACGAGCCGGTCACGCCGGGCCACCTCCTCGCGCACCAGCCGACACCACGGACAGACGCCCTCGCGGATGAGGTACCGCGCGGCCCCGCCCAGCTCCTCGCCCAGGCGATGGGGGATCTGGGGGAGCTCGTACACGTCGATGCACAGGTGGTCGGTGCGCGCACCAGCCTGGCGGCCCGCGTTCTGGACCACCTGGACGTAGTCGATGCCGGGCGCCTCCCGCGCGCGCCGCACCTGCTCCCGGGCCAGCGCGAGCATCGCGATGACGGTCGAGCGGTCGGCGGCGTCGAGTCGCTCGTGATGGCCCCTGGGTGCCGCGATGGTGGCCCAACTGCCCACGTCCCCCAGGAGCCCGAGACCGGCCTGGCCCGGCTCGCGCGCGTCCGGGGGCGTGGCCTCGTGCCCCCGTTGGCCGCCAGCGATGGTGAACGCCTGCTGACGCAGCATGCGCAGCCAGACGCCCTCGGTGGTCGCACGCTCGCAGTTCTGACAGGCGACGCCCGCGGGGGCCACGTGCTCGGCACGCAGCGCGAAGCGGGAGCGGTCATAGGCCCGCTCCACGACCGTGGCCACCCACCACCCGGTGATGTCGTCACGGCGCAGCTCGAACAGGCCACCACCACCGGGCATCGCGACGGTCAGGCTGCCGTGGGGGCGCGACGAGGTCCGGCCGAGGCGGTCAGCGCCTCGTCCAGTCGGTGCTCGAGGGCGGCGGCGAACCGATCGGCCGCGGTCCGCACGCTCGTGGTTGCGGGCTCCGCCGATGGGCCGACCCACGCCAGCTCCCGGGCGATCGACGTCACCTCGATGCCGCTCAGCCCGCAGGCGTCGATGAGCTCGAAGTCCGCGAGGCGGGTCGTCACGTTGAGCGCGATGCCGTGGTAGGTGACGCCGCGCTCCACGCGCAACCCCAGCGCCCCCAGCTTGCGCGGGGCGCCCTGCATGCCCTTTGGGTCCACCCAGCAGCCCGGGTAGCCCTCGCGGCGCTCCCCGGGGACGCCGTAGCTCCGCGCGGTGTCGGCCATCGCGAGCTCCAGGGCACGCACGAAGGGGCGCAGCAGCAGTTCCGCGTCGGCAAGCCGCACGATGGGGTACGCCACGAGCTGGCCTGGCCCGTGGTACGTGACCTCCCCGCCGCGCTCGACACGGATGGTCTCGATGCCGCGCCGCGCGAGCTCGTCGTCGGTGGCGCGGATGTTGCCGGGGTCAGCATGACGCCCCAGGGTCAGGACGGGGTCGTGCTCCAGCAGCAGCAGCGTGTCAGGCACCCTGCCTGAGGCGCGATCGTCGACCAGCTCGTGCTGGCGCCGCCATGCGGCGCGGTAGTCGATCCGGCCCAGCCAGCGGGTCTCCAGGTCCATCACCGCACGATAGCAGGGCGAACCCTCCGGTTCGGACCGCATAGCGGCTCAGGACATTTGACCGATGGCAGCACCGGTCCTTGTCGGTAGGCTCCCCGGCAGCCAGGTCGCTCGACCGGTCCATCTCATGCACTCTACGTGTGCAAGCGCAAGAATTCCGGCGTGAAGGCCAAGAACCCCAAGGCCATGCGGTGCTTCAGCGGCAGTCCCAGCTTCCTGGAGTTCGACCCGGTGCTGCCCAACGGCGGCTCCTATCGGAACCCCGATGACACCAACGGCTGCCACCCCATGATCGAGTCGGAGCACCGACCCTAGCCCAGATCCAGTCCCAGCCTATCCATCGGTGTCGCGGGCCTCCGACCGGGCCCGCGACACCCGCTCCCCGACGGTGCCCGCGACGCTGCTGGGACACCGTGCGACCAATCATCAGACGTATGATGCTTCCATGCACCAGGCCGTCGATGACACGCGCCAGCGCTGGGTTGCGCTCCTCGCGCTCCTGACCAGCGGCTTCGTCCGCAGCATCCCGGACGACGGCTCGCCCGCCTGGCCGCGTCTGCCCGGCCCGGACATGCCCGGCCATGCGGCCGATGACCGCACCTCGGGGATGGAGGGGCTCGCGCGCATGTCCACGGCATGGGCGGCGCTGGTCGCGGGGCCAGGCCCGCAGACGCTCACCCACGATGGTCGGACGCTCGACCCGCTCGACCTCCTCGTCCGTGGCTTGACCGACGGCACCGACCCCGCCGGTCCCTGGTACTGGGGCGACATCGGTGACATGGGCCAGCCCATCGTGGAGGCCGCGGAAGTCGCCTTCAGCGTCTGGCTGGCGCGGGAGCGCCTCGTCCCCGCGCTCGGTCCGGAGCGGCTCGGCCAGGTCCTCGCGTGGCTCGGCCAGGTCCATGGCAAGCGGGTCTATGACGACAACTGGGTGCTGTTCCCGGTCACGGTCGCGTGCCTCGAGCGCGGCCTGGGCCGACCCGTCGACGACCGGCTCATCGACGCGGGCATCGACCGGATGCTCGCCTGGGACGTGGGTGACGGCTGGTACACCGATGGCGACGGCCACGCCTTCGACCGATACACCGGCTGGGCCGTCCACTGGCACCTGCTCCACTGGGCCGCCATCGATGGTGACCGCCGACCCGATATCCGGGATCGGGTTCGCAAGGCTGCGGCCACCTGGCTGCGGGACCTGTCGAGCTGGGCCGCGGAGGGCGGCGCGCTGCCGCTCATGGGCCGCTCGCTGGGCTACAAGTTCGCGACGACCGCGCTCGTGGGGCTCGCCGCGCTCCTGGGCGAGCTGCCCATCGATCCCGGGCTGGCGCGCGGCATCATGGACCGCAACATCGGGTACCACCTCGACCACGGTGCCATCAACCCCGCGACCGACTGGTTGCGCGTGGGCATCTGGGACGAGCGTCCGGACGTCCTGGAGCGCTACATGCGCGCGGGCGCCTCGGCTTGGGCAGTCCACGCCTTCCTGCCGCTGGCGCTCTCCCCCCACCATCCCTTCTGGACGACACCTGACCCGGGGCTCCCCGGCACCGGGGCCCGGCCCATCGACCCGGCCGTGGACCTCGTGCTGCGTGGCAGTGGCTACCTGGTGAGCCGGCGGCCCCTCACCGGCGAGACGTGGGTCGCCTCGGCGCTCATGGACCACCCCGACGACATCCCGGGTCACGACTATCGCCCGACCTACGGCAAGTGGCTCTACCACACGGCGTTCCCGCTGACCCGGGCCGCCGCGGACGGCCGCCCGGCACCCGATGGCGCGCTGCTGCTGGAGGGTCCCGGTGGTGGCATCGGGCATCGCGGGCTGGTGCAGGAGGGCGGGGTCGGCCCCGACTGGGTCTGGACGCGTCATGGCGTGGTGGGGGATGGCGGCCGACACGACGTGACCACGGTCTCGATTCGGGTGGGCGACGGATGGGTCCGGGCGACCGGGCTCCGGCCACGCGGGCCCGTGCGGGCGGTGGCGGGCACCCTGCCCTTGGGTGTGGACGACCCGGCGGTCGTCCGCCGTCTGGGCGACCGCGACGCGGCCATCGAGGCGGCGACCGATGGCGCGCGATAGGTGGCCATCCGGGCGCTCGTGGGCTTCGACCGGGCGGTGGCGTCGGGCCCGGCTCGGGGTGGGGCCGACCGCAACCTGGTCGAGGCGTGGAGCGAGCAGCCGACCATCGTGGAGGACGGCCTCTCGGCGGAGCCCCGCCTCCTGGCGCATGCGGACGTGGCGCGCGTGGGTGACCGGGACCCACGGGCGGACCTGGCCGCGATCGTGGTGACGGGGAGCTCTGCCGACACCGTCGAGCTGCGGCTGGCGTCAGGGGAGGTGGCGCGACTGGCCGTGGGCGCCACCCCACCCACGGAGGTCTCGCTCGGTGGCTGGGTCGTCCGGGGGCCTGCCCTGCGCGTGGTGCGGGTGGGCCCCGAGGCGGTGTGGCTCGCCATCGAGTCGGTGGTCGAGGTGGTCGGGGCGTTCCGCGCGGCCGAGCCTGGTCCGGTCGAGGTCCGACGGCTGCCTGACGGCCGGGCGCTCGTGGGCACGACGTGCGCCATCGAGGTCGACCCCGCGTGGTCCGGTCACGAGCTGCTGCACGTGTCCGTCCTGGAGCACGACGGCTGGGCGCCCGTCGGCGAGCTCGCGCGACCCAACGTGGTCGACGCCGACCTGGTCGGGCGGCTCCAGACCCGGACCGGTCATCGGTTCCTGTGGCTGCTCCTCGCCGGCCGTTGAGCGCGCCCGTGTCGCTGCCCCCGGACCTCGCGGTGCTCATGTACCACTATGTCCGCCCGCCCGACGCGCCGATGCGCGTGGGCGCCGGGAGCGTGGACCTGACGACGTTCGCGGCGCAGCTCGACGACCTCCAGCGACATGCGCGGGTCGTGGGCTGGCCCGATGTCGCGGCCGCGATGACGGGTGGCCCGCCGCTGCCGCCGCACGCGGTGCTCCTGACGTTCGACGACGGCGAGGACGACCACCATCGGTACGTCCTGCCGATGCTCGCGGCGCGAGGGCTGCCGGGCACGTTCTTCGTCATGGCGCGCGACCCCGCCGAGGGGCTGACGGTCGCGCATCGGATCCATGTGGTGCTGGCGCATCTCACCCCCGGGCAGTTGCGCGAGGCGGTGCTCGACCGGCTCCCCGCCGACGATCGGGCACGCTTTCGGGCCGCGGAGGCGGAGCAGGCGCGTCACCCGTTCCGCGACC
>DAOTUX010000073.1:0-1907 GCA_034436475.1 Chloroflexota bacterium
ATGAGGTTGAGGCCATACGTCAGGCCGTCCCTGGCCGTGTGCTCGAGACGCACGGCGCGCGCCTTGATGGTGATGCCCTTCTCACGCTCGAGGTCCATCGAGTCGAGGACCTGGCTGGTCATCTGGCGCGCGTCGATGGTATGGGTCAGCTCGAGGATGCGATCGGCGAGCGTGGACTTGCCGTGATCGACGTGAGCAATGATGCTGAAGTTGCGCAGGCGCGCCTGGGGGATGCTGGGCATGGGGCGCGGCGAGTCTAGCAAAGGTGCGTGGCAGGGCCGGACGGCAGCGTGGCCGACCGCAAGGGTCGCCGAGCGACTGTCCGGGGCAGCCTGCCGCTGGGCCGTGCCGGTGGGCCGTGCGGGCCGTGCCGGTGGGCCGTGCGGGCCGTGCCGGTGGGCCGTGACGTGACGTTGTTCATCCCAAGTGAACGCACACGGCCAGATTGGCGGGATTCGGGGCCTCGGGAGTCCCATGAGGCATGGCCGACGGCGTCAAACGCGGCATCCGATCATCCCACGTGACCGATCGCAGGGATTGGCGCCAACCCATGCCCCGATCGGACCCGGGAGGTCTGCGATCGGCGGCACGGCGTTCACCTCGGATGAACCAATGTGCGCGAGCCCCGACGGGCGCGGGCGGGCGTTCCCCGACGGGCGCGGGCGGGCGTTCCCCGACGGGCGTTCCCCGACGGGCGCCGGCGGATGCGGCGGCGGGCGCGGGCGCGACACCGGCGCGGACGTCGCGTCGCGGATGCCCCGGCGCCAGGTCGTGGGGCGCACTCGGGCGACGCATGCCTGGACGCCTCGTGCCCCGATTCATGATGCCCGGTAGGTAATCGCACTCCCCCGAGGTCCGGCCGCGGGCCTCCCGAGCATCGGAGGTGACGATGGCCCGCCGGCTGGGACTGCTCGTGCACGAGCTGACCGATGGGGAGGCCGCCCACCTCCGCCGTCTCTCCAAGCCGGGTGGGAACGCCGTGGTGCGCCACCGGACGATGCCCCTGTTCGCCTAGTTCCGGGGCCCCAGCGTCACCCAGATCGCGCTCGTGCACCGGGCGAGCGCGACCCATGTCGCGGAGCCCATCCACGCGTTCAACGCGGAGGGCTTCCCGCCCTGGACCCTCACTGGGGCGAGGGCCGTCCCCGCCGAATCGACCCCGATGAACGCGCGGCAAGACGACGTGCAAGGACGCGACGTCGAGCGAGGGCCGTCCCCGCCGGATCGACCCCGATGAGCGGGCCGGATCCGTGCAGGTGGCCCTCCCCCGGCCACGGCTGCCAGGCGATCCGCTCACGTCCTGGAGCCTGACCAAGCTGCGCACCCACCTGGTCCGGGAGCGGGTGGTGCCGACCACCAGCCGACCATCAGCCGACGCCAGCCGTGGCACATCCTGCGCGCGACGCCGGCATCCGCGTCCTGCGCCACAGGACGTGGAGGCTCGCCCGACCCGGAGTTCGAGGCGAAGACGAAACCGGGTGCTCGACCTCTACGCCCACCCACCCGCGGGCTTGCGGGCGTGTGCCCCTACGAGCCCAGGCCCCCTCAAGTCTTCAGCCACGCCTCGGCCGGGCCTGACAACCGAGCCGTCACCCGGTCCGCCTCCGGGCGACCCACAGGCGCACGGCGGTGGTGCGCCACCTGCTCGCCGAGTCCGACCCGGCGACCGGCCGGATGTACGGCCACATCCGACCGACCAGGACCTGGCGGGGCGTGCGGGAGCTCCTGCGCTCCCTGCGCTCCCGCCTCACCGCGCACCAAGTCGTGACTCGACAATCTCAGCCCGCACCACACCAAGGAACTCGTGGGGGGTCGCCAAGCACGACATTCGAGCCCGTCCTCCCACCCGCCTGCGCGAGCTGGCTCAACCGCATCGAGTGCCAGTTCACGGCGCTCCGTCGCCTGGC
>DAOTUX010000074.1:0-27169 GCA_034436475.1 Chloroflexota bacterium
CGCCGCCGACGGCAGCTTCTCCACCACCCTGGCCGTGCAGGCCGCGCTCACCACGCCCGCGGGACCGGTCGACTGTGGCGCGGTCGCGTGTGGCGTCATCACGTTCGCGGCGCACGGGTCGCCTGACCGGAGCCAGGACACCTGCGTGGCGGTCTCGTTCGTCACCGATGGCATCGGCAGCCCTGTGCCGGCCCCATCGGCGCAGGTCCCGTCCTCGCCGGACGCGGGTGGCCGGCCGACGGCCTCCTCGGGGCCCACGACCGCCGATGCCTGCGCGCCCATCGGCCAAGCCGTCCCCTGAGGCCTCACGCGTCGGACCGATCCGCTCCCCGGAGGCACGGGCCAGGAGGCACGGAAACGAGAAGACCCCGCCGAAGCGGGGCCTTCTGCACTGTCCCGGCTAACCGGACCGAGGTCCGGTCGTCTGCCACGCCACAAGGGCATCTATCACGCCGGCCGCACCGGCTACCCTTACCCAACCTACCCATGACCTTGTGCCTGGGGCAGTCATGCTGACCAGCAGCACTAGATGGGAATACTACCCGAGGGCATGCTCTGACTCAACCCCCCGAGCATGCGACGCGGTTAACTTTCCGTAACACTCCCGCGGCCCGATACCGGTTACGCGGAGAGCCGGAGCCATCGATCAGACCGGGCGCGCGGACGGCGCACCGACCGCGCCCAGCGTGACCGCACCGGTGAACAGGGCCTCGCCCACGATGACCGCGTCGACTCCCGCTTCGGCGAGGCGGGTGACAGCAGTCATGTCGGCCACGCCCCCAGCGACGACCAGCTCCACGTCCATGGTGCGAAGGCGTCTGAGCGTGCCCAGGTCGGGTGCCGCGCCGCCATGCGACAGGACGAGCCGGCGGACGCCCGCGCCCGCGAGCTCCGCGACGACCTGGTCGAGCGTCGTTGGCGGCAGGTACCTCCGCCAGGGATAGTCGCGCAGCCGATCGGGTCGCGCGTCAAGGCCGACCGCGAGCCAATCCCCAGCGATCGCGAGGCATGCGGCGAGACGGCCCGCGTCCTCGATGACGGCCCACGCGGGCACCACGACACGGGTTGCCCCGGCAGCGAAGCACAGCTCGATCTGCTCGGGCCCGTCCACGCCGCCCGCCACTTGGAGGGGCACCGCCACCGCTCGCGAGACATCGGCGATTGCCCCCAACGCCTCTGGCTGCCCGGCGCGAGCCCCGTCGAGGTCCACGAGATGGATGAGACCCGCGCCGGCCTCCACGAGGGCACGTGCGATGCGGTCAGGCCGGTCCGTGGGCGTCCCCGCGCCGGCGCCGGCCCCGGGCCACCAGACGAGGCGTGACCGGCCCCCCGTCAGGTCGATGCTGGGGACGACCAGCATCAGTGCCCGCTGCGCGGTCGGAAGGGACCGCCACCCTCGCCCGCGAGGAAGCGGCGATGGAAGCTGAGCGGGATGCTCCCCGTCCACAGGAGCGCATCGTGGAACCCGCGCAGGGAGAACCGATCGCCCAGGCGTCGCCGCTCGTCATCACGCAGCCGCAGGATGAGGACCTTGCCCAGGAGATAGGACAGCTGGTACGTGGGCGTGAACGTGTATCGCTGGACCTCGGCCTCCGCGTTCGGGCGCTCGAAGCCGGTGTGCTCGATGAGGAAGTCGGTCGCCTCCTGCGTCCCGATCTCGCCGCGATGGAGTCGGATGTCGAGGATGATCCGGCATGCCCGCCAGATCGCGTCGGTGGCAAGGGCCATCCGATGGGTGGGCGTGGCGTCGAACCCGTGCTCGCGCATCATCTGCTCGCTGTACATCCCCCACCCCTCGACGAACTCCGGGGCGTCGATGAGCAGGCGCGTCAGGGTGGGTCGCTCCAGGGCCGCGGACAACTGGAGGTGGTGCCCCGGGTACGCCTCATGGATGCTGGTGTTGGAGATGGACGCCCGGTTGTGCTCGCGCATCGCGTCGGGGTCGCCGTCGACCGACGGTGTCACGATGTAGATGCCACGGCGGGGCCGATCGAACGCGGCAGGCGCGAAATAGGCCGCGAACGGGGTCATCCGTCGCAGGTACTCGGGTGTCGCGATGACGTCCAGCGGGGAGTCTTCCGGGATCGTCGCCAGACCGCGCTCCACGATGAAGTCCCTCGCGCGCGCCATCACATCCTGGTATCCGGCGAGGGCATCCTCGAACGTCGCAGGATGGTCGGCCTTGACCCGGTCGAGGACCGTCAGCTCGTCCGCCGACGGGTCGATCTCCGCCGCCGCGGCCCGACGGGCCGCGTGGTTCGACTCCAACTGCTGCCAGCCGATGTCCAGGATCTGGTCCGTGGTCAGGCCGTCGAAGGCACGCAAGCCCACCAGCACGTCGAGTTGCTCGCGGCCGAGGGCGAAGCCATCGCTGGCGCGTGGCTGCTGGTGGCGGACGAACGCCGCATAGTCCTCCAGCGCGACCTTGGCACCCTCAGCGGCACTCCGGAGGCGTCGGAAGCGGGCGTCACCCCGGTGCTCGGCCTCCGCGGTGTCGACGATGATGTCGATGAACCCCGGGAGGCTGGCCACCGCCTCCAGTTCGAGGTCCAGCCATAGGGCGACCGGTCGGTCGCCCAGGCGGTCACGCACCTGGGTCAGGGCGACGGGGGCGGCCTCCAAGCGGGCCGCGATGGTATCGAGACGGTCGGGGAGGGGCGCGAAGTCGCGCGCGAACAGCAGGAACAGCGCATCACCCAGCTCCTCGCCCGCGGTGACGCGGCGCTCCCACGTCCGATGCACCTCCAGGTCGAAGATGGCACGGCGGGCGCACAGGACGGCCATCTCGTGCTCGAGCCGGTTGGCCTCGGAGAGCCCGGCCGTCTCGAGTGCCTCGAGGTCGGCGAGGTACCGGCGCTCCGCGGCGAGGAGGCCCATCTGCGCCTCGCGGGACATGTCCCCCAGCCGGTCGTCCAGCTCGTGGACCCCAAGATACGTGGCATGGACCGGGGAGCGCTCGAGGAAGTCCTCGAAGTGAGAGCGGACGAGCGCCCCGAACCGGGCGTCGGTGTCGGTGGCGACGACGGGGACCGCGATGGCCGCCAGCAGGTCCCGGGTCGCCGGTGAGCTCACGCGGGTCACGACGCGAGCGCGACCGGCACGGTCGTGCGCAGGGCGCGCGCGACGATCCCGATGGCACGCTCCACGTGCGCTCGCTCCACCCCACAGTGGGTGACGGCCCGAACCTCGTGACTGCCCCAGGGGACCATCAGGAGCCCGTCGCTCGCAGTCGCGTCCAGGAACGCCGCGCGTTCGGGTACCCGGAAGATGACGAAGTCGGTGGTCACACGCTCAGGGTCGAGCCCACTGACACCCGGCAGTGACGCGATTCCGCGGGCCAGCATGCGGGCGTGCTCATGGTCCTCCGCCAGGCGCTCGATCATGCCGTCCGGGCCATCACTCAGGGCCACGAGCCCCGCTGCCGCCAGGACCCCGGCCTGGCGCATGCCTCCGCCAACCAGCTTGCGGGCGCGCCGCGCGCGGGCGATGAGGTCCCGCGTCCCGACCACGACCGAACCCACCGGGCAGGCGAGGCCCTTGGACAGGCAGAAGGTCACGGTGTCCGCCGGTGCCGCCAGGGCCCGTGCGGGCACGGCGAGCGCGACGGCGGCGTTGAACAGGCGCGCACCATCGATGTGCAGCGGCACGCCACGCGCATGGCCGATGGACGCGATGGTTGCGGTGTAGGCCGCTGTGAGGGGTTGGCCCATCGAATGGGCGTGAGTGTTCTCGAGCACGATGAGCGACGTGCGGGGCTCGTGGATGTCATCGGAGCGGAAGGCCTCGCGGACCTCCGCCGGATCCATCGTGCCATCTGGGCTCGATCGCAGCTGGCGGACCGATGCGCCCACGACCACCGCGTGCCCCGCCTGCTCGTCGATCACCGTGTGCGACCGCGCGTCGGCGATGATCTCGCCGCCCCGGGGGACGTGGGCGAGGAGGCTCACGAGGTTCCCCATCGTGCCGCTGGCCACGAACAGGCCCGCCTCCTTGCCGAGCAGGTCGGCTGCCCGCTCCTCCAGCTCTCGGACGGTCGGGTCGTCCTCGAACACGTCGTCCCCCACACGTGCCGACACCATGGCTCGACGCATCGCGGGGGTTGGCTGGGTGACGGTGTCGGATCGGAGGTCGATGAGATCGGCCATGGTCGAAGGAGGATAACCGGACTTCCTGCTAGACTCCGCCTTCGCCGCAGGGACCCGTGGTGTAGCGGCCCAACATGCCAGCCTGTCACGCTGGAGATCGCCGGTTCGAATCCGGTCGGGTCCGCCATCTCGCGCGGTCTGACACCGCCCCACCACCAATCCGGTCGCGGCACGGCAACGCCCGGAGGACCGTTCGCAGATGCCCCCCTCCGAACGCCCGGAGACCTCCGCGGTGCGTCCGACGCCCGCGCCGTCTCCCGCGGCGAACGAGCCCCGGGACCTTGGGCCCGGTGCTGGCTCGCGGACGTCCCGGTTCGTGGTCCTCGCGTTCGCCCTCCTGTTCGTCATCGGAGCCGTGGCGTTTCTCGCCCGTGCCCTGAACGCGGTCGACGGCGAGCGCCCGTCAGCCCGTCCGTCGGCATCACCCGGCACCGCGGTCCTGACCGGCGCGACCAACCTCGCCATCGCCCGGAGTCGTGAGGCTGCTCCGATGGGCGAGCCCGCCATGGCACCCGCGTCGCCGACCAGCGGCCCGATCGCCTCGGCTTCCCCCCTGTTGGCGACGCCGTGTCCGAGTGGGCTGCTGACCCCGGATCCCGTGCTGCCCGATCCGTCGGGCCTGCCGAGCCCCGAGCCCGGTCGGCCCGGGTCGAGCCCGGACCCGGTGGCCACTTCCGAGGGGGCCGGGCCTTCTGCGTCGCTCGCGCCTCCCGACCCGTGCTCGGACCCCGAGCCGAGCACGGGCCCGACCACAATGGGACTGTCGTTGAGGGACATGCCGTTCGTGCCCGTGGTTCGCTTCTGGCAGACGCGTGACTCGATCACCCGGGAGGCGCTCACGCGTGCGCTCCGGGGTCGGGGGAGCGACTGGGACCGAGTGCTCATCCCCGAGGGTGACCGGCGCGCCCTCGAGAAGGCGCTGGGCATCACGATCCCGGAGGCGGTCCGTGAGGCGTCGCCTGACGACATCGTGCGCGCGGTACGGCGAGGCGACACCCTGGGCCTCCTGCGCGTCAGCGATGTGGGGCCATCCGTCCGTGCCCTGGGCATCGACGGGCGCCAGCTGTTCGGCAACGATCGAGTGCGGGGCGTGTCCCGGTGGCCGCTGGTCGCTCGCGTCGAGGTCGCCGACGAGGACGCCTGGCGACAATCGGACGCATGGACCCTGGTAGCCGGCGGCGACTCGTTCACCGATCGGGGTCTCTACGAGCGGGTGGTGAACCGCAAGAAGGGTATCGACTACCCATTCGATGGCGGCACCGCACGCGTCACTGGGCACCACATCTGCCCCAGCTGTCCCCGAGCCGAGGGGAACTCGGTGCCGATCTACAAGCTGTCAGGCCCCAAGGGGGTCGTCCGGGACCTGGTCAGGGACGCGGACCTCGCCATCGTCAACCACGAGCAGCCGACGCCCACGAACTGGATGTTCCATCTGTACGGGACCCGGTTCAGCGGCAAGCCGGACCTCACGCGCATCTTCACCCGCGCCGGCATCGACTTCATGTCGCTCGCCAACAATCACATCAACGACTACGGCGCATCGGGGGTGCTCAACACCCTCAAGACGCTCGACAGGTACGGCATCAGGCACGCGGGCGCCGGCAAGAACGTCCGGGACGCCGCCAAGCCTGCCTACCTCAAGGTGAACGGCGTCACGGTGGCGATCGTGTCCTGCGACACGATCGCGCTCAAGCATGTCGGTGCCACCAAGCGACGTGCGGGGGCGGCGCCCTGCAAGTCGGACGCGGTGTTCGGCGCGATCAAGACCGCCCGCACGAGGGCTGACGTGCTCATCGTCTTCCCGCACTGGGGCATCGAGTTCAGCAGGGGCCGACTGAAGTCCCAGGAGCGGCTCGCGGCTCGCTGGGAGCGCATGGGAGTGGACCTCGTCGTGGGCGCCCACGCCCACGTCCCGGGCGGCATCGGGGACATCGACGGGATGCCCGTGCTCTACTCGCTGGGCAACTTCATCTTCGACCAGAACTGGTCGACCGCGACCATGGAGGGCATCCTGGCCGAGATGACCTTCCATGGGGATCGCCTCGCACAGATCAGGATCCACCCGTTCCTGACCCATGACCAGGCACAGCCCAACCTACTCGACCCGGCACGAGACGACGGCAAGGCGCTCATGAGCGAGATCCGCAAGGCTTCGAAGAGGATCTCCGACTGGTAGGCGTCAGGCCTCCGTCGGGAGACCTGCGAACAGGTCATCCTCCGGGATCCGCACGGGGACCCGCGACTCGGCCAGCGTGAAGTCCTCGGTGGGTGCGAAGCGTCGCCATTCGTCCGGTGTGAGCGCCAGGAAGAAGTCGGTCGGGCGAATCTGCGTGACGTGCGCTCGCAGGGCTCTCAGCTTGCGCTCGAGCTGGTCCGTGACGTCGACGGTCGTGGTCCGCGGGCCCTGCGCAGCCTGCATCTGGGCCAGAAAACCCTCGCGCTCCCGTCGCTGCTCGTCCGTCTCGCCCAACTCAGGGCTCAGCCAGCTCCTGACCCCTCGTTGCTCCAGCAGTTCTGTCAACTCCTGGCGCCGGCCAAGGTCCATCACGATCTCGTAGCGCTTGAGCGGCTGCCATGGCCTGATGCCGTCCGTGAGCTGCTCGGGATACCAGGCTGGGTCGCCGGCGCGATCGAACGCGAGGACCGTCACCTCCGCTGCACGGATGTGATCGGGGTGCCCGTACCCACCGAACTGGTTGTAGCTCACGATGACCTGTGGTCGCAGCTCGCGCACGAGTCGGACGAGACGACCAGCCGCCTCGTCGATGTCTGCGGTCCACAGGCTGCCAGGCGTGTCATTGGCAGGTGATCCCACCATCCCTGAGTCCCGGTACCCAAGGAAACGAGACTCGATGGGCCCCAGGAGCTCCAGGGCGCGCGCCAGCTCGGCCGCGCGGATCTCGCCGAGCCGAGCGTGGTTCTCCGGCGTGTCCATCTCAGGGACGACGATGTCCCCCTCCTCCCCGCCCGTGCAGGTGACGCAGATCACCCGGTCACCTGCCCTGCTGTACCGCGCCATGACACCCCCGGTGCCAATGGTCTCGTCGTCTGGGTGGGCATGGACGGTCATGAGGGAATGACGTGTGGGCATCATCGGATGGTAGATCGCCGCTCGCCCGCACGATGGGATGCGCGGTCGCTCAGTGCCGACCTGGGCTCACCGAGTCTGGGCGCTGTTGGAAGGGACCAACGGCGGATGCTCGAGCGCCGAGCCTGTCGCGGTAGGGGGGCGCATGTCGCGCTCCGGGTCGGCCGAGATCTCACCCTCGCCGCGCGCGGTGCGCGTGCGCATGAATGCGTCAACCACCTGGGGGTCGAACTGCGTGCCCGCGCATCGACGCAGCTCGGTGAGTGCCTTCTCCAGCGACTTGGGTACCGGCTGATACGGTCGGACCGCCGTCATGGCCTCAAACGCATCGGCCACCGCCAGGATCCGCGCCAGGAGCGGGATCTCCTCGCCGATGAGGCGGTCGGGGTATCCCGATCCGTTGTACCACTCGTGGTGGAACCGGACGAGCGGCACCACCGCACTGAGACGATCCGCGTTGGCCAGGATCTCTGCGCCCTTCACGGGGTGCTGGTTCATCTGGACGCGCTCGTCGCGGTCGAGGCGTCCGGGCTTCAGCAGCACCGCATCCGAGATCCCGATCTTGCCGATGTCGTGGAACAGGCCGCCCCATTCGAGGACCTCGAGGTCAGCCTCCCTCAGTCCGAGCTCTTGGCCGATCTCCACCGCGATGCCGGACACGTGCTCGGAATGCCGCTTCGTGGACGGATCCCGGGCGTCGATGGCGGACGCGAGGGCGCGCACGGTCTGGGTGAACATGTGCCGCAACTCCACCACCGATCGGTACGCCGCGCGAGTGGTGTAGAGCGGCAGGGCGAACACCAGGGTCACCAGCGGGCCGATGAGCTCGTACGTGAACGCCATCAACCACGCCAAGGGCACGAGCCCTAGGAACGTCATGCCATAGGCGCGGACGTCATTGGCAATCACGGCGCGCAGCGCGCGTCTCTGTCTGATCGCGACCGAAGCAGCCGCCAGCACCTCGGCCACCACGAAGAACACGAGGCCCGCGAGCATCGCCACCGCCAGCGTCCGGGGCGCCCAAGGATTGGCAGAATGCCCGACAGTCGCGGAGTAGACCAAGACGCCCAGAACGGCAGCAATCAGGGTGGAGCAATGATTGTAGAGCGTGCCATACCATGGCACCTCGCCCCGCAACTCCCGCACCTCTAGGATTCCGACAAAGCCAACAATCGCGGCGGCCGTGGGCCCACCGAGGAAGCCGCTCGCCAAGATAGGTGCGATCGACACACTGACCACCGACCCGCGGGGCGTGCTCACAGGGAACGAGGACGTTACGAGTGCGACGACGGTCCAGAACCCGAGTTGGGCAAGGCTGTCGCGACTGTCTGATAGCGGATGTCTGGCGCTCGATGCGAGGAAGAGGGCCGCAGCGGCGGCCGTCACGGCACCGATGAGCAGCCAGAGACGCGGCTCGACCCGAGTGCCAATGCGAACGTCCGACGAGCCAGCCACGAACGGAGAGTGTGGCGACTCATCGTCACCACACCCATCCTACCTTGGTACCAGCGCAGGTCCCTCAGAGCAGCCGAACGGAACCGCCTGCCCCCAGACCCAGCGCCACAATCACGGCGGCGATGCCCGCGAACCGCGACACGCGCCGGTACATCGTGCCTACCAGCCCTTGATGGTGGCTTCCGGGTTCATGTGCCCTCCTTCGAGCAAGGGTTGCCCCTCTGCTCGACTGACGATGTGGATCGTCCGGGCGGGTGCACCACTCGCTCCGCCCCTCTCCCAAGTGCCCAGGTTCAGAGAGGGCATCGACGCGTCCGAAGATATGGGTTTCTGCGGCCAGCCCATTGGTACTGGTCGCAGAACGGACTATCGCCCGTCGCTCGGAATCAACAGATACGCAGAACTACCTACGGGTCAGGCCGAGCATCCAAGTCGAGGAGCGACGAGTAGAGTGGCGCGGGAAGCCCGAGTTCGTCCTCGTGGGTCTTGACGTAGTGGCGGTACTGGTGCGCGGCTGCCGCGGTTGCCCCCGCCCGATGGAGTGCGGCGATCAGGTTCGCCTCCAGCTCGAGAGCGGTGGGGTCGATTGCCAGGGCGCGCTCGATCACATCGATGGCAGCCTGATGTCGTCCGGTCTTCATCAGGGCGTTGGCCGTCGCCTGGGTGGTCTCCAGGAAGAGCCCGTGTAGCTGGTCGCGCCATGCAAGCGCCCAGTCCTCGTACTCGAAGTCAAGGGCGAACTTCGCCTGGTAGTCGCGAAGGATCGGCACGCCGAGATCGGCGACCTTGTCACTCGCGAGCGCCGCTGAGACCTGACGGAAGAACGCAGCGCTGTCTACCTGGACCAGCTCCGGGTCCAGGTAGACGACATCCGGCTCCACCACGAGATAGTCCACCGAGTGACCGTCATCGAAACCCGGGTCGATGTCCCGGCGCAGGAAATAGAGGGTCTGATGCAGGCTGTTCGAGGCGCCCTCCGGAGACTGGTTCGGCCACATCGCCTCGAGCACCTGGTCCCTGGTGGACGAATGAGAGGGTCGGGACGCGAGGAACGCCAGCAGCGACGCTGCCTTTCGTCGCGACTTGGAGAGCGGCACGACCCTCGCGCCCAACTGGATCCGGATTCGGCCGAGGTCGTGCACCACCAGCGTAGGGTTCGTGTGACGGGCCAGCTTCCGGCTGAGCGTCCGACGGGCGGGCTGCCGTATGTGCTTTCGCTCGAACGAGCTGAGGAGCGCCACATCGTCCACCGTCCCGAGCGAGGACAGGAGATTCGCGGCGACGAGCGCAGCCTCACCGTCCGGACCTTGGAGCGTGCGCCGCAGCACAGGCAGCCAGCGGTTCGGCCACGTCCGCATGAGTTCGACCAGGTCAGGCGGGGCTGCCCCGATGAGCCCCAGCCCCATGGCGATTGCATCTGCGAGAACGAGTGTGGATAGTCTGGCGCTCGCGATTAGGTGGCCCAGGGCCCGGCGGAAGACGTCGGCATCAGTCTCAGCAACGGCCAGGACAAGGCGCAGCCACCGAGCCCAGTGCATGGCGCCTTGCGCTTCCGCAACCTCAAGACCGCGTCCGGCGAGGCGGACGGCCTCAGTCCGGTCATTCGCGGCAAGGGCTACAAGAGCGCCGAGGGCGGCGTGCCTGCCGAGGGCATCTGGCTCCACTGAGACTTCATAAGCTCCCTTGAGCGCGTCTCGAGCCGCGACCACGTTGCCCTCACTGAGATGGGCGAGCGCCCTTGCATACTGCGCGGAAGCGGCTGCACTTGGGACGGTGCTGGCATCGGCTGCGGTGCGCGCCGCCTGCTCGATGAAGAGCCAGGCCGTATCGGTATCACCGGTCGCCGACGCTATCCAGGCAGCATCGGCTTGGGCGTCTGCCGGAATCCGGTAATCCGTAGTTGTCGATGCGAGTTCAACCATCGCGCGATCGACCCGGCCGAGTTCCCATTGACCTTGCGCGACCAAGGTATGGGTGGACTCGACTCCGTGTCGAGATGGCGTCCGCTCGAACTGCTCAATCGCGCGTCTCGCCAAGGAGACGGCGACGTCGTACTGTCCACGAGCGAACGACGCGACGGCGGCATTGTGATAGCTGACGCCGGCGTAGTGCGTGAGGCCGAGTTGAGCATGTTCTCCTGCGAGGTCCTTGAGCACCTCCGATACTGCAACTAGGTCTCCGCCCTCGTGGGCCACGACGAGCGCATCGAACCCACGTGTCAGGGAGGCCACCACTGGCGGTACGTCCGTGAGCCCCTTCAAATCCTCGACCATCGAGCGAACGCGTTCGATCTTGCCGAGTACCAGATAGACATGAGCCAACGCGACCTTGGCAATGCCCGAGGCGATAGGGTCTTGAGGGCTCGGCGTGAGGCTCTCCAGGAGCGAGGCGGCCCGGCGCGCCTGCCCGTTCGCCGCCATGCCGTAGGCTTTGAGGACCACGACGGCATCGGGCACCGGCTGGTCAGGCATGCGATCCGCCAGAGCAGTCGCCGCACCCCAACTCGCCGTCCCAAGGGCCTCGATTGCCGACTCTCGCAGCACGCGCATGGCGTCGGGACGGTGCTCTGCCTCGATGTAGTGATGTGCCGCGGCCGCCCAATCGAACGGCTCAGCTGCGCGCGCGACACGCAGGTGCATCTCGACGATCGCTGACCGAGGCGTGTTCTCCAGCAGTCGCGACAACATGAAGTCACGCACGAGCGGATGGAACCGCCACCGACGGCCGCTTCCGCGAGTTCGACCGATGACGCCGGCGTCCTCAGCCCCCGCGAGGATCAGGTCGACGCGCCGTCTGGTGAGGTTGCCATCCTTCAGCAGTGCGGCCATCACCAGGGTTGGCTCGATCTGCTCCAGGATTGCGGCGACCGACAGGACGCGCCGCATGGCGGGTGGCTGTCGGCCGAGCACCTGCCCCACCAGATAGTCGTACAGGGGCTCGGAGCGGGACGTCAGTTCCTCGATGGACGTCCTCACCTCGTTGGGTCGGCGTCCGATGAGCGATGTGGCCACCAGCAGGAGGCTCGCCACCCAACCCTGGAGCCGCTCGTCAACCAGGTCGACGAGTTCCTCGTCGAGCGGACCACCGAGGACGTTCTCGAGCAGGTGGGAGGTCTCGGTCCGGGTGAAGCGCAGCTCCTGTGTGCCGAGCTCGCCGACCTGGCCCTGGCCCTTCCAGCGCGCCAGCAAGGATGGCGGCTGCCGGCGGCCCGAGATGATGAAGTTGACGGAGGGCGGTGCGAACTCGATGAGGCGACTGACGATCGATTGGACGTCGGCGCCGTCCTGAACGACGTGGAAGTCGTCGAGGATCATGGTCAACGGATCCGTCACGGCGACATCCATCTCCGCGAGGATCGTGTCGAGCACCATGTCCCTGGTAGCGTTGAGCACACCGACGTGCTGCAGCAGGTTCACCGCGCTGACTCCGAACTCGGGCAGCGACTCGCGGATGCTGGCAACGATGTAGCTCAGCATCGCCACCCAGTCGACGTCGCTACCCTCGAGCCGGTACCAGGCGGCGCGCCGGCCTGAGCGCTTCACATGGTCTGCGACAAGGGTGGACTTCCCATAGCCGGCCTCTGCGACGAGGACCCGGACACGATGCTGGGCATGCTCCTCCAGCCAGTTCAGGAGGCGCGGACGCTCGAGCGTGTCGGGACGTACTCCCGGCGGGCGGACCTTGGCCCGTACGATCGCGGCGGAGAACGTGTCGCTGATGGCAGGGACCATGGACGCGTCATCTGGGCGAGCACCCCCAACATCGGGACGTGGGTCAGCATCACCCGCCTGGCCGCGTGACCCCCGGCCTACGGTGGGCACTGCGTGGCGCTCATGGGCCGCGGACGACGCGGGCTCAATCGCGATCGGGATGGGCAGGCTGTTTCCCATGCACGCATCTTCGCTGTCGGCTCTCATCGTGCACTTAGACGAGGATCGTGGATAACCCCTGACGCGCGGCGGCGTCAGCGTCCGCTGTCGCGCCGGTCACCCACCAGGTCAGCCCCCTTCGTACTCGAAATGGATCTTGACCTCGACCTGGTACTCCACGACCTCGCCTCCCTCGACCTTCGCCGTGGACCTCACCACCTCGACCTCGCGGATGTTGCGAACCGTGCGAGACGCGGTGGCCACCGCCTGTCGTGCCGCGTCGCTCCAAGACGTGGGACTCGTGCCGACCATCTCCCGGATGATGAGGACGCCCATAGCCGACTGCCTCCCGTGCCCGGCTCCTCCGCTTGAGCCACCGCGCGAGTGTATGGGACCTCGGGACGTCGATGGCGGCCCGGCGACCGCGCAGTGGCGCGGCCCCGCCTACGCGACGGCGAAGCGCTCCTCCGCCGCGTACGACTCGAAGCGGGTCTGCCGCGTTCGGAACCAGAGCTTGACGTCCCCGGTGGGCCCATTCCGATGCTTGGCGAGCTTGAGGTTGACTACCTCGCCGTCCGCGTGCTGGTCCTCCGGTGTCCGCTCCCGCTCGCGCCACAGGAACATCACCAGGTCCGCGTCCTGCTCGATTGAGCCCGATTCACGGAGATCGCTCAGCCTGGGCTCCCGTGACTCGCGCTGCTCCGCCTGGCGCGACAGCTGGGAGAGTGCGACGACCGGCACCTCGAGCTCGCGAGCGAGGGCCTTCAGGCCTCGGGAGATCTCGGACACCTCCTGTACCCGGTTGGCGTCCCGTGACTGCACGGACGACTGCATCAGCTGGAGATAGTCGACGACGATGAGATCGAGACCCGACTCGGCCTGGAGGCGGCGGGCCTTGGTGCGCAGCTCCATGGTGCTGATGTTGGGCGTGTCATCGATGAAGATGGAGGCCTCCGAGAGGGCGTTCATGGCGGGTGCGAGTCGCGTGAAGTCCATCTCCTCGAGGAACCCGGTCCGGAGGCGCTGGGAGTCGATGTTGGCGACCGACGAGAGGAGGCGCAGGACCAGCTGCTCCTTGCTCATCTCGAGGCTGAAGACCCCCACGGTCCGCGCGTCCCGCACCGCGGCGTGCTCGGCGAAGTTGAGCGCGAGGCTGGTCTTGCCGATGCTCGGCCTGGCGGCCACGATGATGAGGTCCGACTTCTGGAGCCCGGTGGTCAGGGTGTCGAGGTCGGCGAAGCCGGTTCTGATGCCGCTGATCTCACCCCGATGCTGGTGCAGGTAGTCCAGCCGGTCGTACGCATCGTGGAGCAGCGTCCGCAGGGGCTTGAACCCGCTCGACACGCGCTTCTGGCTGACCGCGAACAGGGCTTGCTCCGCGCGGTCGATCGAGTCGTCAAGGTCCGCCGAGTCCTCGTACCCGATCCCGGCGATCTTGCCCGCGGCCCCGATGAGGTTACGAAGGACCCCCTTGCGCTCCACGATCCTGGCGTAATGGACGGCGTTGACGGCCGTTGGGGTCTGGTTGATGAGGCCCGTCAGGTAGGCGGCGCCACCCGCCCGTTCCAGCTCACCCTCGCGCTCCAGTGCCTCCGAGACGGTGACGAGGTCCACGGGCTCGCGGCGCGCGTACAGCTGGAGGATGGATTCGTAGATGGCGCCGTGGTCAGAGCGATAGAAATCCTCGGGTCGCAGGACGTCCGCGACCTCGATGACCGCGTCACGGTCGATGAGGAGGGCGCCGAGCACCGAGCGCTCAGCGTCAATCGATTGGGGTGGCAGACGGTCGATGGACACTGTGACTCCGAGAGCGAGGTTGCTGTGCCCACGATGGTCCCAGCCGGGGCGGCGGCCGGCGAGCCGCTACTCCACTGATTGCGTCCACCGATCGTGCCCCGGCGCACAGCCCCGTGGACCGATCGTGGATGGCTCGGCTCAGTCCACGCGCCGGATGACCCCCACGAGCTTGCCCTGGATACGCACGTCGGGGTAGTACTGCGGCGGGTACTGCTCGTTCGCCGGCTGGAGTCGCACCCGACCCTTCTCGCGGAAGAACCGCTTGAGCGTGACCGCGTTCTCCTCCACCTGGGCTACCACGATGTCCCCGTCACGCGCGGTCTGCTGAGGCCGGATGACCACGAAGTCCCCGTCCGCGATGTGGGCATCGACCATCGAGTCGCCGCGCACCCGAAGCACATAGGCGTCCCCGCTGGGCGCCAGGAGCTCGGGGACCGACATGGTCTCACTCGCATCCTGGTACGCCTCGATGGGCCCGCCAGCGGCGATCTCGCCGATGATCGGCAGTGCGTGGACGTGGTCCGACGGCGGCTGGGGGACCAGCTCGGACGCGAGGCCGCCGTTGAGCGCAGCGGTGGGTGTCAGCCGCAGGGCCCGAGAGCGCGCGGCGCCGCGCTCGAGGTACCCCTCCCGCTCAAGGGCGGACAGGTGGTGGTGCACCGCGGACGTGGAAGCGAGGTCGACCGCAGTGGCGATCTCACGCACGGATGGGGGGTATCCGCGCGCCCTAAGGGTCGCGGCGATGTAGTCGATGATCCGTTGCTTGCGCAGCGCGTCGTGCTTGGTCACGGAGGCTCCTTCCGCGCACACACTACCGAACGTCTGTTCGATTGTCAACCATGGACCCGGCCGATGCGGCCGGAGCGCTGATGACCGACGTCGATCGGGCGCGTAGGGCGGCCGGGGTCGCGACCCTCGTGCTGGTAGACTGGGCCGGCCCATGCAGGTTCGTCCGGGTATCCGACTGGGGCTGGCGGTGCTCAGCTTCTGGCCCTTCATGCCTCTGGTCGCCCGTGCGCCCATCTATGGCAGGCTGCTGCTCGAGTTGATGCTCGACCGCCGCGTGCCCATGACACGCAAGGCGATCGTGGGCGTGGCCCTCACATACGTCGCGTCGCCGGTGGACCTGGTGCCGGACTTCATCCCGATCATCAGTCGCGTCGATGACCTCGCGGCGATGGTCGTCTCATTGGACCTGCTTCTGGAGGGCGTGCCCAAGGAGGTGATGATCGAGAAGATGTACCGACTGGGCATCGATGGGCGGGAGCTGGAACGGGACCTAGCCTCACTGAGGCGCTTCCTGCCGGCGCCCATCCGGTCAGCCGTTCTGCGGTTGCCCGACGCGATCGACCACGCCGTGGCGGTCGTCCGAGATCGGATCGACGAGCGTCGATCCCCACCCTCCAAGGAGGAGCCCCTCGCGTGAAGGTCATCCTGACCCAGGATGTCGCATCGCTCGGCAAGAGCGGTGAGCTCAAGGACGTGGCTGACGGCTACGCTCGCAACTTCCTCATTCCCCGCAAGCTGGCCGTCCCCGCGGCGGGCGGTGCCTACCGCGCGTGGCAGCACGACATCGCGAGCCGCGAGGAGAAGCGGAAGCGCGAGCGGGAGGAGGCGGAGATCGCGGCACAGCGCATCAGCAGCACCACGCTCACCCTGGGCGTGAAGGTGGGCGAGGGCGGCAAGCTCTACGGCTCCATCACAGCCAAGGACATCGCCGACGCGCTCGGGCGACGTGGCATCGAGGTGGATCGCCACAAGGTGGACCTCGCGGAGCCGCTCAAGACCCTCGGCACCTACAAGGTGGCGGTACGGGTCTACCCGGGCCTGACGCCGGAGGTCACCGTCGCGGTCGAGCCAAAGGGCTGAGCCGGGTCGCGATCCGCACGACCCCTGACACGTTGCACTGGCCCTGACGGTCGATGCGGCGCACCATGGGCGCATGCCGGGCGCCAGTATCCTCCATGTGGACCTCGACGCCTTCTTCGCGTCAGTCGAGCAGCGCGACAATCCGGCCCTTCGGGGCCGGCCCGTGGTGGTGGGCGGTGACCCTCGCGGACGAGGTGTGGTGAGCGCCGCCTCGTACGAGGCACGAGCGTACGGGGTGCGCTCGGCGATGCCCCTGCGCACGGCGGCGGCGCTGTGCCCGCGCGCCTCATTCCTGCCGGTGCGCGGCGCGAGGTATGCCGAGGTGAGCCGCCAGGTCATGGGCATCCTCCGGCGCTACACGCCGGTCGTGGAGCAGGTATCGATCGATGAGGCCTTCCTCGACGTGACCGGCACCGAGGTGCTCCATGGCTCGCCGGAGCGAATCGGCGCCGCGATTCGGACGGCCATCCGCTCGGAGCTCGGGCTCAGCGCGTCGGTTGGTGTTGCCAGCAGTCGCTTGGTCGCCAAGGTCGCGTCGGACCTGCGCAAGCCGGACGCGCTGGTGGTGGTGCCGGCGGGGACCGAGTCCGCGTTCCTCGACCCGCTGCCCATCGGGCGTCTGTGGGGGGTGGGTGCGAAGACCCGCACCGTGCTCGCCGAGCATGGGGTGCGCACCATCGGCGATCTCGCCCGCCTGCCCCCGGACGTCCTGCGACGCCGCCTGGGCGAGCACGGCACCACGCTGCTGGACCGGGCCCGTGGCATCGACCCGACGCCGGTCGGGGGGGAGGCAGACGCCAGGTCGGTGAGTCACGAGCACACGTTCGACCAAGACACGCGCGACCCGGAGGTCATCGAGCGTTCGCTGCTCGCGCTCGCGGAGGGCGTCGCGTCGCGGCTCCGCGCGGGGGGCGTGCTCGCGTCCACCATCGCGATCAAGGTGCGTGACTCGGGCTTCGTGACACACACGCGTCAGGTGACGCTGCACGACCCGACCGACCAGGCCGACGACATCTACCGGGCGGCCGTCACGCTCGTCCGACCCCAGGTCCGGGGAATCCGCGTGCGCCTGCTGGGAGTTGCCGCGAGCGGTCTCACCGAGCGTGCGCAGTTGGTGCTGTTCGCGGCCGAGGGCGAGCGTCGTCGCCTGGCGTCCCGCGCCACCGACGAGGTTCGCCGACGTTTCGGGTCGCGTGCGCTCGTGCGTGCGCGCCTGCTCGAGGATGGCGTGCCCGAGCCGTTCGATCGCGATCCCTTCCGAGGGCCTGAGGCACCGGGGGTGGGTCGTGTCGGGCGACCCCCCGACGGGCCTGTAGATTGCGTCCGCCGGGAGCCCGTCGAACCGGAGCCCTGACGACCCAAGGCCGTGTGTCACGTGAGGTGACACGGGCCGACCATAGCCTGGCGCAATCGAAGGCCTGGGTCTTGACATGGAACGGATGTTCGATTAGAGTCTCCAAGCAATCCGAACGGATGTTCTTGTTGACCAGTGCCCGGCCGCAGGACGAGTCATGGACGAAGGAGGTCCGGCGATGGCGATGGTCGATGTCCACCCACGAGAGATCGGGGTCACCTGCGACCCTCTCACGGGACGACCGCGATCAGTGCGCATCGGTCCCGATGAGGTTCGGGTGGTCGCCGTGGAGCGCATCAGGGACGAGTCAGCCGCATACCCCGCGACGGAGGGTCCCCGGACCGTGTTCGTCGTCCGAACGCTCAGGGCGCGACTCCGGCTCGTGTTCCTGCATCGTGGCCGGCGTTGGCTGATGGAGGCGATAGACCCGATCGATGCGGGCCTGGCGACCGCAGCCTGACGCGCGAGTTGGGGGAGCGCGCCGGACGTGCGAGAATCGGGCCAGATGTCCCCGATGACCTCCTTCCCGGACCTGTCCCTCAGGTCGTTCATAGACCTGCTCGCATCTGATGCGCCGGTGCCCGGCGGAGGCAGTGCCTCCGCAGTCGTGGCAAGCCTGGGTGCGAGCCTGCTGGCCATGGTGGCCCGGCTGTCCCAGGGCAGAGAGCGATACGCCCCCTTCGCTGGCACGATCGAGCGCGCCCTGGCCTCCGCGGACACGGCCCGGACGCGATTGCTGGAGTTGGCTGACGAGGACGCCGCTGCGTACCGTTCCCTGGTCGAGGCGCGCGCCCAGGCACGTGACGCTGAGGCACCGTCCCATGAGCGCGCCGAGGCTGTGCGAGAGGCCGCCCGGGAAGCCGCGAGGGTCCCCATGGCCATCGTGCGCGAGTGCTACGCGGTCATGGAGCACGTGGACAAGCTGGCGGGCCGCAGCAACCTCGGTGCCTCGAGTGACCTCGACGTAGCGGCCCGGCTCCTGGAAGCCGGAGCGCGCGGCGCGGGCGCGAACGTCATCGCCAACCTCTCCGCGATGGGTGACGAGCGACTCGCCGATTCGATGCTCGGCGAACTCGAGGCACGGATGCACGAACTGGTGTCGGCGGTCGCACGCATCGCGAGCCAGGTCCGGTCGGGTGGCCTGCGACCACCGGAGCCGCTGTGAGCGTCCTCCCTGCCGAGCGGACGGCGCGCGTGCTCGACGGGGTCGCGATTGCGCGGGACATCCGCCGCGAGATCGGTCCGGACATCGACGCGGTCCGTCGTGAGCGCGGGTTCGTCCCCGAACTGCGGGTGGTCCTCGTCGGTGACGATGCGGCCTCGCGCGTGTACGCGACCAGGATCCTGCAGCACGCGTCCCGGGCTGAAATCCCCGGCTCGCTCACCGAGTTGCCGGCCGACACCACGGCGCTGGACCTGTGCCGACAGCTTGAGCGTGCGAGCGCCGACCCAGGCGTCGGCGGGATCATCCTCCAGATGCCCCTGCCGGGTGGCCTGTCGCGCCACGACATCGCCACCGCACTCGACCCGATCAAGGACATCGATGGGATCCATCCCTGGAACGCGGGCCTGCTCGCCCAGGGACGCGTCGGTCATCGGCCGTCCTGCGCCGAGGCAGCGATCGAGATCCTGGCCCGGTCGGACGTCTCCATGCGCGGCGCGCGTGCTGTGGTCATCGGCCGGAGCCCGGTGGTGGGGAGGCCGGCAGCGTTGCTGCTGCTGCAGCAGGACGCGACCGTGACGGTGTGTCACCGCAGGACCCGGGACCTCGCCGCGGAGGTGCGCGCTGCGGACATCGTCGTCGTCGCAGCGGGCAGCCCCTCGCTCGTCCGGGGGAGCATGGTGCGACCAGGGGCCGTGGTCATCGACTGCGGCATCAACGTCGTGGACGGGCATGTCACTGGTGATGTCGACCGAGCGACCGTGGCGCAGGTGGCCGGTGCGATGACGCTCGTGCCTGGTGGCGTGGGCCCGGTCACGAACGCGGTGCTGCTGCGGCATCATGTGTCCGCCATCCAGGCGGCGGGGGGCTGACCTGGCGACGCAGGTCGGTCAAGGGACCGGCTGACGAGGCTGCTGGGTCAGGGTCGAGCGCCCATCACCAGCGATGCGGCCACCACGATGGCGAGGACGCCCCCTAGGACGGCCATCGCCCAGGCAGGCCAGTCGATGGGACCCAGCGCGAGCGCCGTGTGCGCATCGTGGGGGTCATGCTCGGCGTCCTCGGACGCATGCGGATCGGGCTCGTGATCGGTCATGGGGACCTCCGGGCGTAGGACATGATAGCCGAAGCCGTGACCCGGACGGGTCGCGGGCGAGACTTCGGTCGTTGGGGCATGCTATCCCTTCTCATGCCACACATCGCTGTCAGGCCCGGCCTTCTCGCGGCCGCCGCGACCCTGCCGCTGCTTGCTGGGTGCGCCGCCCTCGGGGTCCCCGAGGGCGCCACGAGTCTCGATCTCGCGCCTACGACGGGTGAGTTCGACCCCGTCGCCACCCAGGTGGCCGCACCCAGCCCCTTCGAGGTCTCGAGCAACGACGGCTATACCCTGACGCTCCCGGCCGGATGGGTCGGGACGCGCACCAACAACCAGACGACGCGGGCCGTCTTCGAGGCGCTGAGCGTCGCGGACCCGCTGCTGGGCGAGGAGGCCGGCGCCCTGTACGGCGCCACGGACGCCGACCTGAGCATGGTGGCGGCCGACGCGTCAGAGATCCCATTGACCTCGGTGCCGTCGATGATGGCCATCCTGGTCATCCCCTCGCGGGGCGCGGAGGATACCCAGAACCGGCTGGAGGACACACTCGCGGGCCTCGCCACCGCGACCAGCGAGATCGAGCGCTCCGTGACCTCGGTGCGAGCCGGGGACGCGCAGCGGTACGACCTCACGGTCGCAGGGGACATGGTGACCGCCCAACTCCGGCTGTACCTGTTCACCATCGGGGACGACGGCATCGTCATCCTGTTCGCCTCCGACCCCGCGATCGCCGGGGACGCGTCCGTGGACATGGACGCGATCGTCAAGAGCCTGCGCTTCGGCGTCTGAGGCCGCGATGACCGGCCTGCGCATCGTCGACGTCGAGGACGCGGCCGACCTTGGGCTCCTCCCGCCCTGCGCCGACCCGCGCTTCGACCACCGCACCTGCGACTACTGGGAGGATGCGGACAGGGGCTCGCGCGACGCGCGACCGGCCCTGCTGGCAGGAGCGGCCGCGACGCCTCCCAGACGCGCGGCCGTCGGCACGGACAACCCGTTCGCCTCCTCACCTGCCAGCGAACGACGCCGTGACGCCCTCGCGGCCCTCCTGTCGGACGACCACGACGCGCGGCCCCCCGACGCGCTCGTGGGTCTCGCTGAGGATGATCTCGGTTCCCAGGGCGCAGACGCGTGGAACCCGTTCGCGGCGACCGTCCAGCAGCCCACACGATCTGCCACCAGCCAACCGCGCAAGCTGTCGCTCCTGACACGCGGGCAACGCGTGTTCGGCTCCTATGCGCGCGTGGCCATCGAGGCGGATCGGCCGGTGGGGTACGTTCAGTTCGGCCCCCTGTCGGCGTATACCCGCGCCCAGCGCATCCGGGAGCTGTACCCGCAGCTCCCCTCGGCGCCGCTCCCCGCCGTCATCACCTGCGTCGCAACCACCGCCGAGGCACGCGGCAGGGGTCACGCACGGCATCTTGTCGAGGACGTCTGTGACGAGCTCGCGCGCCGAGGCTTCTCGGCCGTCGAGGTCTTCCCGGACATGACGCAACCACCCGATGGCACGAGCGCGGCCGCGCCGGGGTTCTGGGAGGGCTGTGGCTTCACGCTTGTCGTGACGGACGAGCACTTCCCGGTCCTGCGGCGAGAACTCGCCTGACATCCAGGTCCACGCCGCCCGGGCGCGCACGAGGGTCCTGTCCTCGGTGGCCCCTCCAGGTCATGGCACAAGCCGAGGGCGTGGTCTTGAGTGGGGGCATGACCCGCAGGCTCGAGCCGGTGCTCCTCGTCATGGCCCTGGTCGCGGTCACCTGCACTCTCGCGCTCACCTCCGTCACGGCCGGACTCGCCGACCTCCTGCGCTGATCTCGGTCGGCAGGGACTCCACGGTCACTCGGTGCTGATCACGAGCCCGTCACCGTCGGCATCCTGGATGTCGATGATCCGGCCTCGCTCCCCGTTGCGGAGCGCCTCGGCGACTCGCTGCACCTGAGCGCTCGAGAGCCCGGGCACCAGCGAGGTCAGTCCTGTCCAGCTCATGGGAATGCGCAGGTTCACGACCGTTCGGCCGCGCTCCTGCACGCGAACCCTGACCGCCCGACCCGCGGACGGGTCGCCACCCGACGACCTGTGCGACGGCCCTTCCCGGGTGTCGCCGGCGGTCAGCACGGCGACGATGGGCTCGGCGTCGTCAGGGCTCAGCTCGCCCGATGCCACCCGGCGGAGGATCGCCTCCAGCGGGTCATCCATGGAGCACGGTGATCCGCCGGTCGGCCTCGTCGATCGAGATGTCGCCTCGGGCGAGCGCCTCCAGCGCCTCCAACACCGGGTCCTGGGTCGATGGCCGGCCGCCTCCTGCCTGCGGCCGTGCCACACCCGGACGCAGGGCGATGTCTCCCGACACGGTCCTGACCCGCACCATTGCACCGCCGCCGCCGACCGTGAGCGCGCCCTCACCCAGGCGCGGGTCGGGCTGGGCACCATCCGACCTGCACGATGCCGTCGACGACCGGGTCATCACCCCGTCCTGAGGCGCGCTCGAGGTATCGGACGTCCAGGGCTGCGTGAGGGTCGTCGGTCCCCTCGACCCAGACGCGACCCTCCGGGATGTCGATCAGAACGCTGGCCACGGGCCCGATCGGCCGCTGTCGCGAGACGCTCGATGCCATCACACGGGTCCTTCGCTCCCCGAGCCCCCTGCACGCCCCAGCGACCGCAACGCCGCCGCCGCCGCCGACGCGTCGATCTCACGGGCGGCCAGACGCTCGAGCACGCGTCGTCGGGCGTCCGCCATGGCGTCCGCGGGCCCATCGAGTGGCGCAGCGGGACGATCGTGTCCGGAGCCATCACCCGCCGTGGGGGCGAGTGAGTCCCGGGGCTCCCCGTCCGGGTTGTCGAAGCCGAGGGCGCGGATGAGTGCTTCCAGGCGGTTGCGGACCGTGGGATAGGAGATGCCGAGCGCTCGCTCCATGTCCCGCAGGTTCCCGCGCGCGCGCAGGAAGGACTCGAGCAAGGCGAGCTGATCGCGGCTCAGCCGAGCGAACCGGCCCACGCTGAACCGGCCCTCCAAGGTGGTGTCGCACTCTGCGCAGTGGAGCCGCGTCACCTCCAGCCGGTGGTCGCATACCGGGCACGTCGCGATGACCTCGCGCGGCGTGGGGCTCATCGTCCGCGACGGCCCTGCGCCACATCGCCTCGCCGCCGGGCGACATGCCATCGCCCCGCGCCCATCGGGAGGCGTCGCGACGATGGGCGAGCCCGGCATCGCGTGCCGACGGACATCCATGCAGCCGGGCCGAGCCATCGTGAGTGCTGCATCGACGTCGTACCTCCGAGAGATGTCGGGAGCCAAGTTACGGCACATACTCCGAGATGTCAAAGGCGTGCTTCAACATTCTTGAAGCGCGCCTTGCTGAAACCCCACTCATGTTCGGGGAGTCAATCCGCGGAGTCCCGGGACAGGGCGGTGAATCCGCGCCCAGGTCAGGGCTGCAGGCCCGCGATCGCCTCGGGGACGCGATGGAACAGGGCCGGGTCGGCCACACCTGGCAGCACGCGGATCAGGGCCGCGGGGCGAAGGCCCATCGAGCCAGGGCCAAGTGGACCGACGAACGTGATCGAGTCGCGCGCCCGGGAGATCTCGGTCACATGGGCCCGAACGCCTGGCACGAGCCCCTGCTGCTCGAGGTAGACCAGCAGCTCACCGTCCTCCTCGGCCTCCTCGGTGATGCGCAGGATGGTCACGTCGGAGTCCGGCTCGGCCTCCGAGAGCGGGATGCCGGCCGGTCGCCCGCGTGCCGTCGCCGAGTCCATCGGATTGCCGTGCGGACACGTCTGGGGGTGCCCCAGGAGGTCGTCGATGGCCCGTTCCACACGCGGTGAGATGGCGCTCTGGAGACGCATCGCCTCCTCGTCCGACTCCGCCCAGCCCAGGCCGACGACACGTGTGAGCAGCCACTCCATCAGGGCGTGGCGTCGGAAGATGGTGTCCGCGGCGCGCCAGCCGTCCTGGGTCATGGCAAGCGTGCGATCGGGTCGCACCTCGATCAGCCCCTCCGAGGCGAGACGACCCATCATCTCCGAGGCTGCCTGCACCGAGACATGCATCCGACGCGCGAGCGACGCGGTCATGGGCTGTGCCCCGCTGCCCTCCATGGATCGCAGGGTGAGCAGGTATGTCTGCGCGGCCTCGGACACGGTGTGCGTGCCATCGTGATGTCGGTGCACCGTGGGATGGTAGCCGCTGACGGAGTGCCGTCGCGTGCCGCCGGGGCGGGCGCAGGGCTGGCATGCTGCTGCTGTGGACCTGGTGGAGTGCGTTCCCAACATCAGCGACGGCCAACGCCCGGAGGTCGTGGATGCCTGCGTGCGGGCCGTTCGCGCCGTCCCAGGTGTCGTGTTCCTCGACCGGTCCTCCGATCGTGACCATGACCGCAGCGTGCTCACCTTCGCTGGCCCCCCGGACGCTGTCATGCGGGCGATGCGAGGGCTCGCCACCGAGGCCTTGGCGCGGATCGACCTGCGTCGCCAGCACGGTCGGCATCCTCGCATCGGAGCTCTCGACGTCGCCCCGTTCGTGCCCGTGGGCGATGCCACCATGGCGACCTGCGTCGCCCTCGCCGAGAACTTTGGGGCCTGGCTCGCGGAGCGCTATCGGATGCCGGTGTTCCTGTATGCGCGGGCCGCCCGGCGCCCCGACCGGGTGATCCTGGCCGATGTCCGGCGCCCTGGCTTCGAGGGCCTGGCGAGCGCATTGACTGAGCCGGAGGGGGCACCCGAGTTCGGGCCTGCGCGCCCCCATCCGACCGCAGGTGCCACGGTCACGGGCGCCCGTCCCTTCCTGGTCGCGTGGAACGTCCAGCTGGACAGCCAGGACCTGGCGCTCGCACGGGACATCGCGCGGACCATCCGGGAGCGTGACGGTGGCCTGCCCGCGGTCCAAGCCCTGGGGGTCCCGCTCGACGCCCTCGGTTGCGTCCAGGTCTCGATGAACCTGCTCGACGTCGCGCGCACACCCATGTGGCGCGTCCTGGAGGCCGTGGCCAGGTTGACGGATGCCGCTGGCGTCGAGGTCCGCGACACCGAGCTGGTCGGCCTCGCGCCGCTCAGGGCGTTCCTGGACGTGGCAGAGCGCGCGGGTCTCGCGCGCGGAGGGTCACCGGCCGAGCGGGTCATGGCGGCCGCCGGATGGCTGCGCATCCGGGACGCGACACCACAGATGGCGTTCGAGGTACGCCTGTCGTCGATGCTGCCGAGCGCATCCTGACCGTGGCGCGCGGACGCGCCACGGCGGCGGACGACGAGCTCAGCTACGACCGCGCTGCTCCAGCACCACCACAGTGGTCTCCTGAGGGACCGTGGAGATCGACACCGAGAGTCGCTGGACGGGCTGGGGGTCGGTCACGCTCATCTCCTTGAGGAAGCGACCCAGGGCCTGCTGCGGTTCGTCGCCGATGGGCATGGGCACCACGAGGCTGGCACCCAGCCCCGTCACCAGTTCGACCGCGCGCGCCGTGCCCAGCGCGCCTCCCACCGGGACCAAGGCGATCTGGACGCTACCGATCTCGTCGAGCATCTGCTCGGTCAGCAGGTGGCCGATGTCCCCGAGGTGGAGGACATCGAGGCCATCGAGCTCGTACACGAACGCCGTGTTGACCCCACGCTCCCCGCCCCGGCTGTCGTCCCGGTATGTGCGAACGCCTGTGACCAGCACCTCATGGACCTCGTACTCGCCCGGTGCGTCGATGAGGAACGCCGTCTCGAGGCTGGTGGGTGGCACGACACCCGTCCCGCTGGCGCCGAGTGCCGTCGCATTCCCTTCTGCGGGCGTCCACGGCGCGGGCATCTCCGCGTGGCTGTAGGTGCTGATATCCGCGGTCAGGCCACGACCGGTGGGTCCCGCCACCGACCGGTACGCGTCCGCGACCACGGTTCCCTCACGTCCCCGCAGGCGGACGCAGGTCTCTCCGAGCCAAGTGATCTCCATGAGCCCGATGGTGCCACAGCGCGGCTCCGCGGACCGCCATCGCGCGCGGCCTCGCCGGCCCACGCGGTGGGCGAACGGGAAAAGGACGAGGGGCGCCTGCCCATCGGCGCCCCTCGTCCCGAGGGAGGGAGAGGGACCGTTGTGTGTGTCGGTCCCGCAATCAGGACGGTATCGGCGGTGGCGTGAAGCGACCAGCAGGGAGTCGATGAAGAAACGCACACGTGGCCCTCGAACCACCGAATCTGGCCCTCCGGGCTAGTGGCATACGTGGCGACGGCGGGTACCATGCGCCGGCCATGACCGATCTGAACACCACCAACGGGCCGTCGTCCGGAGCCCCGGGGGGGCCATCTGACGCTGCGCCTGACGAGTTCCAGTATTCGTCCGACGCCACACAGCTCTGGGGCCCCGACGAGCAGAGCCCCACGCCGGCCCAGGGCACCCTCGGCCCGCTGACCCCCGGGCCTGCCCAGGACGCGGCGCCCGACGTGATTCCCAACCCACCCTCGCCCGATGTGGTCGCGTCGCGCGCTGGCTCGCCGGCGATCACCCCGGCGGAAGCCGCGCTGGCCGCCGGCGAGACGGCACCGTGGCCCACGGTCGCTGTGCCCCCCGACCCCCCGGCTCCCGCCCCACGCGACCCTGAACCATGGGAGGCACCCCAGACGCCGGGTGCCCTCCACACGGCCACTCTCGCCCGAGGAGTGTCGGCCGGAAGGCCGCAGCCCCCCCAGGCGCCCAGGTCCAACGGTCGACCCCTAGCCATCGTGGGCGGTGTCATCGGGGCCGCCGTGGCAGTCGCCGCCGGTGCCTGGTTCCTCCTGTTGAGCCCTGGTCGGACGGACCACACCGCTGGTGCGAGTCCCACCGCCACGGCAATCGTGACCCAGGCCCCGACCCGGACGCCCCAGTCGACTGACGAGCCGACCGACGAGCCGACGCCGGCGCCCACGGCGTTCCGGGCGCCTCGCTTCACGGGGCGCACGGTCGATGAGGCCACCGAGTTGGCCGCGAACGGCGGCCTGCAGCTTCGGATGGAGTTCGACGAGACCAGCGGCGAGCCCGACGGCACCGTCATCGCACAGGCGCCATCACCCGGTGCCGCGGTCCGACCGGGGGACACGGTCGTCCTTACGGTCGCCCGCACCACGCCCACCCCCGAGCCGACCCCGGCCCCCATCACCGTCCCCGACCTGCGGGGCGTGGCGGAGGCCGACGCGCTCGCCGCCCTGCTCGACGCGGGCCTCCAGCCGGGCGAGCGCTCCGAGCGCTTCCACGCGAGCGTCCCCGCGGGCGCCCTCCTGGGCACCGACCCCGGGGCGGGCGCCGAGGTGCCCCCGGGCAGCGCCGTGGACTACGCGGTGAGCGCGGGCCCCGAGCCCACGCCCACCCCCGAGCCGACCCC
>DAOTUX010000075.1:0-5831 GCA_034436475.1 Chloroflexota bacterium
CATCGGGTCGCTCCTGGGTGACGGCATCGGAGGCGTGGTGACGACCGCGGCCAACGTGGTCACGGTGCTCATCCTGTCCGTGTTCCTCATCTTCTTCCTGCTGCGCGACGGCGACCGGGGCTGGGAGTGGGTGTTCCAGGCGCTGGGGGAGGCGAAGCGCGAGCGGATCACCGAGGCTGGTCGAGACGCCGTCGTCCGTCTCGGCGGCTACCTGCGTGGCACCACCATCCTCGCGGGCCTCATGGCCGTCACCACGTTCGTGTTCCTGTGGGTGCTCGGCCTGCCGCTCGCGGCCCCCCTGGCGCTCCTGGTCTTCCTGGCGGGGTATGTGCCCGTCGTGGGGGGTCTCGTGTCCACCGTGATGGTGCTGCTCGTCGCGTACGCGTCGGCGGGCCTCGCAACGACCCTGGTACTGCTCGTGATGATGGCCGTCCGCAACGTGCTCATGAGCTCGTTCGTCCGTCCTGTCGTGTATGGCCGGACGGTGAGCATCCATCCGGCGATCGTGCTCATCCTGCTGCCGGCCGGCTACGAGCTGGCGGGCATCCTGGGGCTGCTCGCCGCGGTGCCGGTGGCGGCCGTCGTCATCGCCATCGCATCCGCGGTCGTCACGATCGTGGAGCCAGCCCCACCGCCGCCGCTCCCCGAGATCGTCCCGTCGTGGCTGGACCGGTTCGCGCAGTGGGCCTGGCGCATCCTGGTGCTCCTCGCGCTCGTCGGGGTCGTGGTCGTGGCAGCGACCCAGATGCCGCTCGTGGTGGCGCCCCTCGTCGTGGCGCTGGTGGTGACCGCGACCCTCGACCCGCTCGTCTCGGGGCTCGAGCGGCGTGGGTGGGGCCGCACGCGCTCCGCGGTCGTGGCCGTGGCGGGCAGCACGCTGCTCGTGGTGGCCCTGCTCCTGCTCGCGACCCTGTCGCTCGTGGCACAGTCCGGCGAGGTGACCAGGGGCATCGAGGCCGGGGCGAACCAGGTCGATGCCTCGGCGAGCGGAACTCTCGGGCTGGGCGTCCAGGGGGTCGTCGGCGTCGTGCGGTCGGTCGAGCGCGCCCTGTCGGTCGCCAGCACCATCGCCACGTTCGGGGCCGTGCTCCTGCTCGGGCTGCTGCTCGCGGTGGCGTTCCTGCGCGATGGTGGCGGTCTGTGGGCGCGCATCGTGGGCCACGCGCCAACGGCCCATCGGGAGGCCCTCGACGATGCGGGGTCCCGGGCGCTCGGCGTGCTGGGTGGCTACATGATCGGGACCGCTGCCATCTCCGGGGTGGGGGCAGCCAGCCAGTGGCTCATCATGGCGATCCTGGGCATCCCGCTCGCGCTGCCCGTGGCGGTCCTCTCGTTCATCCTGTGCTTCATCCCGTACGTCGGCGGGTTCCTGTCGACCGGCATCGCGTTCCTGCTGACCGTCGCCTACGGCAGCCCGCTCGATGTCGTGGTGATGGCCATCTGGACCGTGGTGTTCAACATCGTCCAGGGCAACATCGTGAGCCCGTTGGTGTACGGCCGGACCGTGTCACTCCATCCCGCGGTGGTGCTCATGGCCATCCCCGCCGCGGGCGCCGTGGCAGGCATCATGGGCATGTTCCTGGTCGTGCCCGCACTGGGCGTGGTCGCCGCAACCTGGCGCCCGGTCCTCGCGCTCCTCGGGGGCACACAGGCAGCAGGGATGCGCGAGGCCTGAAGTCAGCCCCGCGCCTGGCGTGGCCGCAGGACGTCCCCGCGCGCGGCCGCGATCGCGCCGATCATGAGCATCATCGCCCCTACGCCGATCAGGTAGGGCGCCGGGAACCCCGCCCGCGCGATGACCACGCCATACACCGCGGAACCGATGCCGAGGCCCAGCTGGTAGCCCAGCGAGTACGTCGCCATCGCGGCACCGATGCGGCCGGGCGTGGCGCGGTCCATGGCGATGGCCAGATGGATGGGGGAGGTGAGCGCCGACGCCGCGGCGTACAGCACGCCACCCACGGTGAGCATCGCCACGTCCTGCGCCAGGACCGCGACAAGGAGGGCCACCACGCCCAGGGAGGCACCGAGCATGACCGGCCAGCCTCTCGCCACGCGATCGAGTCGCGGCCCGATGACCACGCGCGCGAGCACCATGGCGATGCCCAGGGCCGGGTAGTAGAGCGCGAGGGCCTCGAATGGGATGCCGTGCTCCCGTGCCCACACCGGCGGGAAGATGAAGAACAGGCAGTTGGTGCTCATCCACAGGAACTCGAGGGTCATCGGGAGCACCACGCGCCGCTCGAGCAGCGAGCCCAGGCCCGTCGCCCGCGCCGCGTGCGGGCCGCCCGCCGCCCGACGGGGCGCGCGCGGGCCTGCCGTGGCGATGACCGCGCCGATGGCCGCGAGCGCCACGGCCAGCAGGAACGGCGCGGGCGCCCCCCAGGCGCCCAGCAGGGCGAGGCCCAGCGCGGGCATGACCATGTTGGACAGCCCGGGCATGAGGCTGTAGATGCCCGACGCCTCGCCCCGCCGCTCGGGTGGCGCGATGTCCGCGAGCGTCGAGTTGCCGGCGGTGTTGTAGGCCCCCCAGGCGGTGCCATGGAGCAGTCGCACGGCGGCCATGGACACGATCCCGGGCACGAGGTACAGCAGGTTGCTGAGCGCGAGCCCGCCCACCCCGATGGCCAGCACCCGGCGGTTGCTCCACTCGTCCACCAGGCGCCCGAAGAAGGGCCGGAACAGCACGCTGGGCACGCTGAAGATGGCCACGATGACGCCCGCCAGCGCAGCGTCACCCCCCATGTCGATGACCACGAGCGGGATGACCGGGTTGATGAGATTGAAGGAGCTGAAGCCCAGGAGCATCACCACGCACAGGGCCACGAAGGGCCACGTGTACAGGGAGGGTCGGGCGTGCGTCGGTGCGTCCGAACCCGAACCCGAGGCCGTTGCGGCCGGCCCGGTGCTCACCAGAGCGCGGGCTTCATGACCATCAGGAACAGCACCACGACCACGACCGCGCGCATGAACAGCCCGCCCCACCGGATGCGGCTGCGGAGCCGCGCCGCCTCCGCCCGCTCGTCCTCGGTGAGGTTGGGCAGACCCTTCATGACCAGCTCCAGGGAACGCATCGTGTCGTGGTTCTGGATGAAGGTGGCGTACAGGAACGAGGCGACGAACAGCACGATCGACGCCAGCAGCCAGGGCGTGGCCATGACGTCATAGCGCATCGTCCAGATGAGCCCGAAGCCGCTGAGCAGCACGATGGCCGCGAGCGGATGGGTCCAGCGCGTGGACAGCTCCCGGGTGAGGCGCACCGCGAACGGCATCTGCCCAGGCCCCGCCTGCGCCGCCGCCTGGGTGATCCTCCCGTAGACGAAGCTGGGACCCAAGCCGATGATGCCGCCGGCGATGTGGATCAGCAGCAGCCAGCCGTACGCGGACGTCAGCACCTGCTCACCCGGGCAACTCGATGGGCTGCCAGCGGCGTCGCCCATCCACCCGCACGAAGCGGCCGAAGCCTGGCTGGGGGAAGTGGCTCGACGCCACGAGCGTCCCCTCGCGCTCCACTTGGTCCAGGATCCGGCGCCGCTGCTCCGCGGCACGGTCCGGGTCGAAGTCGAACCGGTTGTGCCATTCCGTCTCGGTGGCGATGATCGGGTGATGGGCGAGGTCGCCCAGGACGAAGCAATGCTCGCCGCCACTGCTCAGCACGAAGCTGGAGTGACCGGGCGAGTGCCCGTGCGTGGGCAGCGCGCGCAGCGAGGGCAGCACCTGGAACTCGCCCTCGAACGTGTCCAGGACGCCCAGGTCCCCCAGGGGCAGCGCCTGCTCCCGGATGTTGGGGTGCATCTCGGGGATGCGGTTGTAGTGCGCCCAGTCGTTGGCAGGGACGAGATAGCGGGCGCGCGGGAACCGCGGCCGGATGCCGATCTCGTCACGGATGAGGTTCCAGCCCACGTGGTCCGCGTGGAGATGCGTGAACACCACCTGGTCGATGTCGTCGGGCGTCGCGCCCACCCTGGCCATCTCCTCGAGCAGGGCGGCGGGGGTGGCAGGCGCCCCCGGGGGCGCGTGGACGGGGCCCCATCCGGTGTCGATGAGGATGGTCCTGCCGTCCGCGCGCACCAGGAACGCCCGGAAGTTGAGCAGCGACCAGACGTCGTCCAGGAGCAGGTCCCGGTAGGGCTCCCATGCCTCCGCCGGCACGTCGGGGTAGTGCCACGCGGGGTCGATGGCATGCTGGCGATCGACCATGCCGGTGATCTCGGCGTCACCGATGCGCAGCTGGATGGCCATGTGGGTGCCTCCTCCTCGTGATCGGCTCAGGCGTGGGGTGCGGTCGAGACGCCCGATGGATCGCCCGGCGACCAGACGGTCCCCAGGTCGAAGCCCGCCCGGTCCGCCACCTTGGCGAGGCGCTCCGACGCGTCAGCGACGATGGCGGCCGGGTCCAGGTGCACCGGGCGACCGCCCTTGACCAGCACTCGGCCATCCACTAGCACCGTGTCCACGTCGGAGGGCGCGGCGCTGTGCACGATGGCCATCACCGGGTCCACCATGGGCGCCGCGTCCAGGCCGTCCACGCGCACCAGCACCACGTCCGCGCGCTTGCCGGGCGTGATGGAGCCGGTCCGCTCGCCGAGGCCCAGGGAGCGGGCACCCTCCAGGGTGGCGATGCGCAGGATGTCCCGCGGGCTCATGGCGGTCGCATCCCCCGCCCTGGTCAGTTCCAGGCCGAGCGCGACACGCATCGCCTGGAAGGGGTCGGCACTGGCCGCGATGGCGGTCGTGTCCAGGGACAGGCTGACGCGCACACCCGCCGCGCGCAGCTCCCGCAGCTGCGGGAAGCCCATGGCCAGGCGGAGCTCGGAGAGCGGGCTCGCGCTGACGGGGATGTCATGGGCGGCGAGGCGCTCCATCTCCGCCTGTGAGACCCAGTTGGCGTGTGCCAGCAGCAGGTCCGGCCCCAGCAGCCCATCCGCGTCCAGGACCTCCACCTGGCGGATGCGCGCCACCTCCTGGCGGGTGCCCGCGCAGTGCATCGCGATGGGCAGGCGAAGGTCCCGGGCCAGCCGCCACTCCTCGCGATACACCGCCTCCGATGAGCGTGAGGGCCCGCGCACCGCGCAGCCGACCTCGATGAGGCCATCGGACGCGGGCTCCCAGGCGTCGCGGATGCGACCGATCTCGGCGAAGTCCATGGGCTCGTCCGGGGAGACGCCCACCTGCGCCATCACGGCGCGCATCTGCTCCATGCTCATGAGCGGACTGGTGGATGGGGCGCCGTACGAGAAGCGGGCGCGGAGCCCGAGCGCGCGCAGGGCTCCCAGGTCGGCGTCCGCGTCCGCACGGCTCAGGACGTTGTGGGCCCAGTCATGGACCGTGGTGATGCCCGCGAGGAGCCCCTCGGCGGCGCCCAGGAGGACACCGGTCGCGGTGTCCTCCGGCCCGAGGTGCGGCGCCAGGAGCGCCTTGCGCGCGAACCAGCCCGCCTCGTGACCATCGCCGATGGCACCGCGCAGGAGCGTCCCCCAGAGGTGCCAGTGGGTGTCCACGAAGCCCGGCATCGCCACCGTGCCCGACCCGTCGATGACCGTGGCGCCAAGGGCCGCGAGGTCGGGTCCGACCGCGACGATCGCGCCGTCACGGATCTCGATGTCGCCGCGCAGCTCACCGAGCCCATCGTCCTGGGACAGCACGATGGCGTCCCGGATGACGAGGTGCGCGCGGACGGGGAGGGGCGCCACGAGGTCGGTCATGCTGCCTCCGTGTCGGTTTGGTGCGGTCGCGGGCACGCCACCCAGTTCGGCGTGCTGGTTCCGCTGGTGCTTGAGGCCGACGCTGCGCGTGCGTGTTACCGCGTACAGGTGGGCCGTGTCTGAGTG
>DAOTUX010000076.1:0-31548 GCA_034436475.1 Chloroflexota bacterium
TCCCAACCTGTCCTCGTGCACGGCATAGCGTCATTGCGCGCCCCGCGACCGTCCGATCGCGCGAAGGTGCGCGCACCGATGGCCCAGGGTGCCACGCCGGCGCCCCCCGAGCGCCAGATCGCGCGAAGGTTCGCGCACCGATGGCCCAGGGTGCCACCCCGGCGGCCCGCGACCGCCAGATCGCGCGAAGGTTCGCGCACCGATGGCCCAGGGTGCCACGCCGGCGGCCCGCGACCGCCCGATCGCGCGAAGGTTCGCGCACCGATGCCCCCCGCAACCGCCCCGGCGGCCCGCGACCGCCCGATCGCGCGAAGGTTCGCGCACCGACGGCCCCCGCAACCGCCCCGACGGCCCCCGCAACCGCCCGATCGCGCGAAGGTTCGCGCACCGACGGCCCCGGGCGACGGGCGTCTCCCCTGGGCGTCCCGTCAGGCCGACCCGAGGCGATCGGCCAAGACCTCGGCCAGGTGTCGCGCCCGGTGACCGGAGAGGGCCGCGATCTGGGTCCGGCAGCTGAACCCGTCCGCCAGCACCAGGTCACCCGGGTTGGCGTCCGCGAGAGCCGGCAGGAGCTCCAGCCCCGCCACCTGCCGCGAGATCTCCTCGTGCCCGGGCTCGGCGCCGAAGTTGCCGGCGAGACCGCAGCAGCCGCTGACCTGTCGGTCCACGGTCACGCCGTGTCGGGCGAGCACCCGTGCGTCCGCCGCGGTGCCCAGCACCGCCTGCTGATGGCAATGCGGCTGGCTGACCGCGGCGCGGACCGGAAGACTCGAGTCACCGCCAATCACCGTGTCGTCGCGGTCGAGGAGCTCCCCCAGGGTGATGACGCGCGCCGCGAGCGCCGCCGCCCGCGGGTCGTCCGGCAGCAGCTCCGGGAGGTCCACCTTGAGCGACGCGGCGCAGGACGGCTCGAGCACGACCACCGGGCCGTCACCCGCGAGCGACGGTGCGTCGAGCGTCCGGCGGAGCACCGCCCGAGCCCCATCCAACTGACCGGTGGTGACCCACGTGATGGCACAGCAGACCGGCTCGCGCGGCACCGCCGCGGTGTACCCGGCCGCCTCCACCACCCGCACCGCCGCATGACCCACGTCCGGCGCGAGGTAGTTGGTGAACGTGTCGGGCCAGACCGTCACGCGACCGCGAGCGCCGGTCGGGCGCCCGGCTGTGGGCCGGCGCTCGTGATGGGCGACCACGAACGGGCGATGCGCGATGTGCGGGATGGGTCGCTCCGGGGAGATGCCCGCGAGTCGGGTCAGCACGCCCCTGATGGCGGGGGTGCTGAGCATCCGATTGGCGAGCGGGGCCATGCGCCAGCCCAGGCGCAGCCAGCGTGGCAGCTGACCCAGGGACAGGTGTGACCGGGGACGGCGCCGCTTGGCGTAGTGGTGCGCCAGGAACTCCGACTTGTAGCTGGCCACGTCCACGCCTGTTGGGCACTCGGAGAGACAGCCCTTGCACGACAGGCACAGGTCGAGGGCATCGAGGACCTCCCTGGAGTCCCACCCAGCCCCGGCGAGCGACCCCGCCATCATCTCCTGGAGGAGGCGTGCGCGGCCCCGCGTGGAATCCTGCTCGCGGCCCGTGGCCCGGAAGCTGGGGCACATCAGGGCGCTCCCCTGGCGGCTCACGCACCGCCCCACGCCGATGCAGCGGCTGACCGCCGCGCGCAGGTCGCCGTGGTCGCGGTGGAATGCCATCTGCGGCGCGAGGGGCAGCAGCGTGGGTGCCGTCCAGCGCAGGTCGGCGTCCACGGGCACAGGGTCCGCGATGATGCCCGGGTTGAGCAACCCGTCGCGGTCCCAGAGAGCCTTGAAGCGGCCGAACGCCTCGATGATGCCGGGCGGGTACATCCGGTCGAGCAGGGCGCCGCGCGCCCGCCCGTCCCCGTGCTCGCCGGAGATGGAGCCGCCATGCCGCCCGACCAGGTCGGCGGCCGCCTCCATGAAGCCTCGGAAGCGCTCGCGCCCGCCGGGGCGATCGAGCCCGAAGCCCACGCGCAGATGGATGCAGCCCTCGCCGAAGTGGCCATAGGTGATGCCCTGCATGTCGTGGTCGCGGAGCAGCGCCCGGAGCTCGCCCAGGTAGGCCGCGAGACGCGCGGGCGGCACGGCCGCGTCCTCGAAGCCGGGCCACGCCGGTGAGCCGTCGGGGAGCCGGGCCGCGTATCCGGCGGCGTCCTCGCGGATGCGCCACAGGGCCGCCTGTGCGCGCCCGTCGGTGAGCATCCGGGCATCCGGGTCCGTCACGGCACGCCCCAGGGTGGCCGCGATGCGTCGGGCGTGGTCGTCCGCCTCGGTGGGGTCGGCGCCACCCACCTCGATGAGCAGCCACGCGCCGGATCCCGGCGGGAGCTGTTCCTCGGATGGCCGTGCAGCCACCAGCGTGAGCAGCTCCTCGGTCAGGCTCTCCACGGTGTACGGGCGCTCGGTCAGGAGCGCCGGGACGGCCGCCGCCGCCGCGATGTCGTCCGCGAACCCGAGCACCAGCAGACCGCGCACCGCGGGTGGGCGCCACAGCCGCAGGGTCACGCGGCTGACGACCGCGCAGGTCCCCTCGGTGCCCACGAGCGCCCGGCACACGTCGAACCCCCGCTCCGGGAGGAGCCAGTCGAGCGCGTAGCCCGACACGCGTCGCTCCCAGGGCGGCATCGCGGCGCGCACGAGCGCCTCATGGGCCGCGGCGAACCGACGCAGCGGCTCGCCCAGGAGACCACCCGGCGGCAGCCCCAGCTCACCGGGCGGGGGCGACGCGAGACGGAGTCGCTCCCCCGCCACCGTGACCACCTCGAGGCCCAGGACGTTGCTCGCCGTGGACCCCCAGCGCACCGGGCGCGAGCCGCAGGCGTCGTTGCCCACCATGCCCCCGATGGTGCAGCGCGAGTGGGTCGAGGGGTCGGGGCCGACCCGGAGGCCCTGGGCGAGGGTCGTGGCGTTCAGGGCGCCCAGCACCACTCCCGGCTCCACGGTCGCCGTCCCGGCATCCGGGTCGATGTCGATGATGCGCGCCAGGCGACGGGTCTCCACCACCACGCCGCTGCCGATGGCGTTGCCCGCGATGCTCGTCCCGGCGCCGCGCATCGTGATGGGCACGCCCGCCTCCACGGCGATGCCCACGACCGCGGCGAGCTCGTCCGCGGACCCGGGCGACACCACCATGATGGGCAGGACCCGATAGTTGGACGCGTCCGACGAGTACAGGGCCCGGGTCCCCATGTCGTCGCGCGCCTGGGGCCCGAGCTCCTTGCGCAGGCGCCAGCGGAGCCAGTCGGTGTCGCCGGAGGCTCGTCCCTCGGAGGTCGCGAGCGCCACCCCGGTCAGAACGCCCCGGGCGCGCCGTCGCGCGCCATGCCGATCCTGCTCGCCATCACCACCCTCATGCGCCTGCCCGACCGGGAACGTACCACGCGCGCCTGTGGCCGCGCGCGTGGTATCAGGCAGGAGCCACGGGCGACTGCCGGGCCGTCCACGCGGTCACGGCCGAGTCCACGATCGCGCCCGCCTCACCCGTGTAGCGCTCCGGGTCCAGGATCGCGTCCAGCGCCGGCAGCCGCGCAGCGAGGTCAGGGGTCAGCCCCTCCGCCACCACCTCCCGGAGGTCCCGACCCTCGACCCGCGCGCGGGCGGACAGGTCATACACCAGGTGGTGGGCGCCGGCCCGACCGATCGCGGGGGCGAGCGCCATCATCAGCGCCTCGGCCATGATCAGGCCGCCGTCCTGATCCAGGTTCTGGCGCATCCGGGCCTCGTCCACCACGAGCCCCTCCACCACGGTCGTGACGGCACCCAGGCACGCCGCGGCCGCGCAGCACAGGATGGGCACCACGTCCCATTCCACCTGCCACTCCCCGGCCGCACGCTCGTGCCGCCCCTGCATCGCGGCCAGCGCCGCGGGCAGCTGGCTGGCGGCGATGGTGCCCAGGCCGATGACCGCCTCGCTCAGGATCGGGTTGGCCTTCTGGGGCATCGTGGAGGACGCCCCCCTGCCATGGGTCAGGGGCTCGCGGACCTCGCCGATCTCCGTCCGCGCGAGGTCGGCCACCTCGCGCGCGATGCGCACGCACGTGGCACTGATGGTCGCCGCCAGGAAGCACGCCTCCGCGATCCCGTCACGCGCCACGTGCCAGGGCACGTCCACCCCGGTCAGGCCCAGGCGTGCGGCGACGGCGTGGCGCACTCGCGCCGCATCTGGCCCCATGGCAGCGGACGTGCCACCCGCGCCGAACAGCTCCACCGCGCACACCCGCGGACGAGCCTCGCCAAGTCGCTCCGCCTGGCGCGTCATCTCGGCCAGCCACACCGCGACCTTGGCACCGAACGTGGTGGGCACGGCCTGCTGCCCGTGGGTGCGACCCGCCATGACCGTCTCCCGATGCCGCGCGGCCAGCCCAGCCAGATGGTCACCAAGGGCGATGACGAGGGTCTCGAGGCGCTCCAGGGCGGACCGCAGTTGGAGGGCCTGTCCGGTGTCCATGATGTCCTGGGTGGTGGCGCCCCAATGAAGCCACGCCCCCACCTCTGCGGGGGCGCCGTCCCCCACCAGTTGGAGGAGGCGCACGATCGGATACCCCACGTGGCGGATGCCCTCGTCGAGGGCGCCGGCGGGGATGGACAGCGCGTCGATCCGGCTGGTGATGGCCGCGGCGGCGTCGGCCGGGATGAGACCCGCCTCCGCCTGTGCCTCGGCCAGGGCCCGCTCCACCGCCAGCCACGCGCGGACCGTGGACGCCTCGGAGAAGACGTCCGCCATCCCCGGGTCACCGAAGGTGTCGAGCAGCATGGTCCAGGGATGACGCGATGTCATGCGGCCTCCGGGTGCATGGGTTGCGGACCGGGCATCCACGAGGGACGCTCAGTCCATCTCGATCCCGCCGTCGACGTTGAGGGCCTGCCCGGTGACATACCGCGCCTGCTCGGACAGCAGGAAGGCCACCGCGTCGGCCACCTCCTCGGGCGTCTCGATGCGTCCCATCGGGATGCCCGCGACCATGCGTCGCAGCGACTCCTCGCGGCTGATGCCCGACTCCCGGGCCGCCTGCTCGTGGATCGCCTCGGTCATCGCCGTGTCCACGACGCCCGGGCACACCGCGTTGACCCGGATGCCGTGCGCCGCGAGGGCGAGCGCCGCGGAGCGGACGACACTGATGACGCCGGCCTTGCTGGCGGCATAGTCCGCGGCGGTCGCGCGACCGCCCCGCCCCGCGACCGACGAGATGGCCACGCAGGCACCCGAGCGCTCTGCGGCGACCATCCGCCGCGCGGCACGTTGGAGCACCAGCCAAGTGCCCGTGAGGTTGATCGTGATCGTGCGCTGCCACGCCTCGGGCGCGAGCTCCAGGAAGGGTGCCTTGCGGATGATGCCGGCGCACGTCACCACGCGGTCGATGGGCCCCAGGTCCGCCTCGGCAGCGTCGAGCGCCGCCTCCACGGATATTGGGTCGGTGACATCGATGGCCACCGCACGGACCCGACCACCCGACCCGTCGAGCTCCGCCGCGAGCGCCCGACACCGCTCCGTGTCGAGGTCGCCGAGGGCGACGGCGTGACCGGACGTGGCGAGCGTCCGCCCGATGGCCGCCCCGATGCCCCCCGCGGCCCCCGTGACCAGGACGCTCATGGCCGGGACTCCCCGCTCATCGGATGTCGATGCCGAGCGCCACGGCGCGCTCGGTCAGGTTGCGCTTCGCGAGCGCGACCTGGGACACCGGGAGGTGCTCCACGATCGCCCACCCGTCAGGCAGCGCGGCCGTCCGTCGGAGCACGGTGTCGATGTCCAGGATGCCGGTCCCCGGGATCGTCTCCGCCACATGGACCACGAACCGGTCCTCGAGGTACACGTCCTTGACATGGGTGGTCGCGCAGTGCTCGCCCAGGACGTCGAACATGTGGTCGATCATGGGCGTGGGGTCGAAGGCCGTCCGGATGCCATCGACGAAGTTGGCCGGGTCGATGTTCACCCGCACCCGGGCGGGGTCCGTGCGCTCGATGACGCGTCGCACGCGCTCCGCGGAGTCGAGCGGCGAGAGGTGGTGCTTCTCGAGGACCACGTCCACGCCCACCTCGACCGCCGTCTCCAGGATCTCCGAGATGCTCCGCACCAGGCGGTCCTCGGTCTCGCTGGTGTGGTTGTCCGGGTGGGGCCACCAGTCACCGCGCGGGTTGTGGCTGGTGGGCCGCACGCCCCCGGCGGGCACGCCCATGCGCGCCGCGAGGCGCATGATCGCCCGCGCCCCCTCCACGCCCCGGCGCCGGACCTCCTCGTCACGGGACACGATGGACGGGTACGGGCCCCAGACCTGGAGGAACTCCAGGCCGTTGTCGGCCACGGCCCGGCGCACCCGCTCGGCGGTCTCGTCGGTGATGGTGGAGGCAGGCACGGTCAGGTGGGCGCCCAGGCCACGGAAGCCCAGCTCGCGCGCGAACGCGACCATCTCATAGGTCACGTCCGACCAGTCGCTCCAGATGAGACCGAGCAAGCCGAACCGCATCCCATCGCCTCCCTTCGATGCCTCTCGCGCCATGGTCACGGTAGCGCCGCCACCTGTGTGCAGTCAATCGGTTGAGCACTTGGCTACACTGCGCGCCGATGGATGCCTCATCGCGGCCTCCTGGCCCTCGCCGAGCCCCACGACCCACCATCAACGACGTCGCCGCCCGGGCCGGCGTCGATCGCGCGGTCGTGTCCAAGGTCCTCAGTGGCGACCCGTCGCTGCGGGTTCGCGACGAGACGCGGGAGCGTGTCCAGGTGGCCGCGCGGGACCTGGGGTACCGGCCCAACTTCCACGCCCGCAGCCTCGCCCGCTCGCGTGCCGGCGCTCTGGGCCTGCTCATGCCCGAGGGGAACCCCTTGTTCACGGAGCTGATGGCGGGGGCAGAGGAGGTGGCCACGGAGCGCGACCTGCTGCTCTGGACCGCGACACACGGGGGGGACCTGGGCGAGCGGCATCGTCGCCTGCTCCTGGGCGGCGTGGTGGACGCCCTCCTGGTCACGGGCCTCGACGCGGCCGTCGATGCGCACGCGCTGTTCGCCGAGACCCGGGTGCCCATGATCATCGTCAACCGGCGCTCCAAGGGATCGGACCGGTGGGTGATCCTGGACGACGCGCGAGCCGCCGAGGTCGCGACCCGCCACCTGGTGGACATGGGTCACACGGCCATCGCCTTCCTGGGCGGCCCGCCCGAGGTCGACACCGCCGAGCGCCGCCTCGACGGGTACCGGTCGGCGATGACGGGCGCCGGCCTCCCCATCGACCCCGCACTCGTGGTGCATGCCGCGTACACCCCGGCCGCGGGTTACGCCGCGGTGCGTCCCCTGCTGCGGGGCGCCACGCGACCCACCGCGATCGTGGCGGCCGACGCCCCGCTGGGCCTCGGGGCATGGCACGCGCTCGATGCCCTGGGGCTGCGGGTGCCCCGCGACGTCTCGCTCATCGCCGTCCACAGGCTCCCCCTGGAGGAGTTCCGGGTGCCGGCGATGACCTGCGTCGAGCTGCCGCTCCGGCTGCTGGGACGACGGGCCGCGGAGCTGGTCCTCGACAGCCCGCCCGAGGCGCCCATCCACGAGTTGGTGCGGGACGGCATCGTCCTGGCCGAGGGGGCGACGGTGGCCGCCCCGCAGCCTCGCGCTCCCTCGCGGCGAGTGCGGCCGACGGGCGCGGTCAATCGGTTGACGCGGTAGCCCTCGACGGGCGACCATAGCGCCCCGGCCGGGGACGTGATGCCGGCCGCTGGGTAGGTCGGGCCCGCGCGCATGGGCCCGGAGGAGGACTCGATGCATCGCAGTCTGCTCACGGTGGGAGCGGCCGCCGCGCTGCTGGCCACCACGGTCGTCGGAGCGGCGGCCCAATCGCCCGCGGCCGCGTCGCCCGGAACGGTCGAGGGGGTCATCGCGTCCCTGCCGCCGGAGCTCGGTAGCCTGTACGACCACTACGCGGGCAGCGTCACGCTCGCCAACGCCCCGGATGTCTCGGGCAACCCGGGTCCCTGGAAGTTCTGCTACTCGGAGTCGTATCAGGGGAACCCGTGGCGGGTCGCACTGACCAACGAGACCAAGCGGCTCGCGGACGAGTTCATCAAGGCGGGCATCCTGTCCGAGTTCGTGATGACGGACGCGAACGGTGACGTCCCCCTGCAGATCACCCAGATCCAGTCGTTCATCGACCAGGGCTGCGACGTCATCCTCACCATCCCGGGGTCCACCAGTGGCCTGGACGGGGTCATCGAGGCGGCCTACAAGGCCGGCATCCCGGTGATCACCAACTCGGGTGCCGCGACCAGCCCATACGCCATCAACGTCGACTCCAACTGGTACCGCTGGGGCTACGACATGATGAACGCCATCGGCAACGAGATCGGCGAGGGCAACGTGCTCGTCGTGGAGGGCATCGCGGGCGCGCCCATCGTGGCGATGCAGGCCGAGGGCCGCGAGGCCGCGCTCGCCCAGTTCCCGGGCCTCAAGGTGGTCGCGACGGTCAATGGCGACTGGACGCCCACGACCACCCAGACCGTCGTCACCCAGACGCTCGCCACCAACCCCGCGGAGATCGACGCGGTGTGGACGTCCGGCAGCGAGTCACGCCTCGTGACGGAGGCCTTCAAGGCGGCCGGGCGCGAGGTGCCCCTCGTCACAGGGTCCATCTCCGGCGACGCGCTGGGCTACTGGAACGAGAACCCCGACGGCTACCGGTTCACGGGCAACGCCGTGCTGCCGGTGCCCACCGCCAACAGCGGCTTCCGGGCCGCGCTCCGCACGATCATGGGCCAGCAGCCGCTCCTCAACACCATCCTGGTGGACCTGCCGGCCATCACCCAGGCGGACCTGCCCGACTGGTTCAGCGCCTGCATGACCCCCGACTCCGCGTCCGTCTTCCCGCAGCCGGCCACCGACCCCTACCCGGAGGAGGTGTTCAACGCCTACTTCGCGGCGGGCGCGGCCACGCCTCCGTACGACTACGCGAACACCCCTGACCCCTGCGGCTGAGCCCCGACAGGGATCGAACGATCGGGAGGGGTCCTCGGCTCCCTCCCGACGGCCTTCCGGGATGCAGCATGTCCGCATCGCCGAGCTGAGCAAGAGCTTCGGCCCGACCCGGGCGCTCCGATCGGTGAGCATCGACCTCCACGGGGGCACGGTCCACACCATCCTGGGCGAGAACGGGTCGGGCAAGTCCACCCTCATCAAGACCCTCTCGGGAGTGGTCGGGGCCGATGCCGGGAGCATCTCCATCGACGGCGACGAGGTGCGCCTGACCAGCCCGCGCGTGGCCCAGGCACGCGGCATCCACACCGTGTTCCAGGAGATCCTCACCGCGCCCAATCGGTCGCTGGTGGAGAACGTCCATCTGGGCTTCCATCCGTGGCTGCGCAATCGCTCCAGCCAGAGCGACCAGGCACGCCGGACGCGCGAGCTGTTCGAGACGCTGGGGATCGGTGACGTCGATGTGGCCGCCGAGGCTGGGACAGTCCCCCTGTACGTCCAGCAGGTCACGGTCATCGCCCGCGCGCTGCTGCGAGAGCCCCGGATGCTCATCCTCGACGAGCCGACGGCTGCCCTGGGTCTGACGGAGCGGCGCGCGCTGTTCGATGTCATCGGCCGCCTGCGGGCCGCGGGTGTGGCGGTCGTGTTCGTCTCCCACCGCCTCGACGAGGTCGTGGAGGTCTCGGACGTCATCACGGTCCTGCGCAGCGGACGGGTGGTGGGTCAGGTGCCACGCGGCGAGGCCACCCCGGCAGTGCTGCTGGGCCTGATGGCGCCCGAGGCGGCATGAGCGACCAGACGCTCCTGGAGGCCACCGGGCTCCAACTGCAGGCGCACGCGCGGCCGTTCGGGTTCCGGCTGGCGACTGGGGAGATCGTGGGCCTCGCAGGCCTCGACGGGCACGGTCAGGCCGCCTTCCACGAGACGCTGGCCGGCATCGGCGCGCCGGTCGCGGGCACGGTCGAGACCCTCCGGGACGGTCAGCGGCACCGGATCGGCAGCGCGCACGATGCGTTTGCGCAGGGCATCGTGTACCTGCCGCAGGACCGCAAGACCGAGGGCATCTTCCCCAGCCTGTCGGTGCTGGACAACTTCCGGGTGCTGACGCTCGACCGGGCGCGCCGGCTCGGGTTCCTGTCACGCCGCCGGGCGCGGGCCGACTTCGAGCGACACCGCGAGCGACTGGGCATCGTGCTCGCGTCACCCACGGCGCCCATCACCAGCCTGTCGGGCGGCAACCAGCAGAAGGTCCTCCTCGCGCGGCTGCTGGAGTCAGAGCCACGGGTCATGCTGCTCAACGACCCGACCCGCGGCGTGGACCACCCCACGCGCCTGGCGCTGTTCGCGCTGCTCGATGCCCTGGCCCGCGACACCGGCCTGTCGGTCGTGGTGCTCTCGACCGAGATCGACGAGATCGTGTCCCACTGCCATCGTGCGATCGTGTTCCGGGAGGGCGCGCCGTCCGCCGAGCTGGAGGGGGCATCGCTCACGCAGGATGCGGTCCTGGCGGCGATGTTCGGGCTGGCCGGGACCCCCGCATGAGCGTCCTCGCGTCACGGGGGCGCCCATGGCGACGCTCACTGGGCGCGACCGTCATCGGCACGCTCCTGGTGGTGCTCGTGGTCCTCAACCTGTGGCTCAACCCGGCGCGGTTCGCACCGGCCGGCATCCTGACCACGATCGGGCTGGTGGCGCCGCTGCTGCTCGCGGCGCTCGCCACGACCCCCGCGATCCTGTCGGGTGGTGGCGGCATCGACATCTCCATCGGACCGATGATCGGGCTGCTCAACGTGGTCATGGTGCGGTACCTGTTCCTGGAGGGCATCGAGTCCCCCCTGGTCGTGCTGCCGGCCGTCCTCCTCGCGGGGACGCTCCTGGGCGCCGTCAACGGGCTCCTGGTGGTGTGGGTCCGCCTGCCACCCATCGTCGCGACGCTGGGGACGTACCTGGTGTTCGCCGGGCTCTCGCCGTGGGTCATGAGCCGCCCCGGGGGGTCGGTGCCCGCATGGCTCCCCGGGCTGGCCCACGACCTGTCGCCCCTGCTGCCGCTCCTGGTCTTCGGCCTCTGGGCCCTCCTCGTCCGGACGCCCTTCCATGCCTATCTGATGGCCACCGGGGGATCGGCCAAGGCGGCGTACGCCAGCGGCGTGGACGTCGCGCGCGTGCGCCTCGTCGCGTATGCCCTCGGGGGGCTGTTCGCCGGTGCGGCGGCGCTCGCGCTCACCGCGCTGCTGGGCTCGGGTGACCCCAACATCGGGCCTCCCCTCACGCTCAAGGCCATCGCCGCGGTCGCCCTGGGCGGCGTGAGCCTCGCCGGGGGCAGGGGCGGCCTGATGGGCGCAGCCGTGGGGGCCCTGGTCATCTACCAACTCGACCTCGTGCTCACACGCACGGGGCTGTCCACGTTCGTGCTCCAGATGATCTACGGGGCGGTGCTGGTGGCCGCGGTCGTGTTCAACTCGGTCGTGGCGAGGCGCCGGTGATGGAGACACGCATCGGGCGCACCCTTGCCGCCGCCCGCACGTCCATCGTGCTGCCCATCGCGCTCGGCATCGCGCTGTTCGTGGTGGGGGCGATCCTCATCGACGGCTTCGCCAGCCTGCGCAGCGTGCGCGCCGTCCTGGTCCTCGCGGCGTTCGTGGGTCTCGCATCGGTGGGCCAGACGCTGGTCATCGTCCTGGGCGGCATCGACCTGTCCATCCCGTTCCTGGTGGGGGTCGCCAACGTGGTGGGCGCCAAGGCCTTCGAGGCGGGGCTGCCGGCGCCGGTCGCGATCACGCTGACCGTCGGGCTGACCGGTCTCATCGGCGCCTGCAACGGGTTCCTCGCGCGCCGCTTCTCGGTGCACCCGCTCATCGTGACCCTGGGCATCGGCACAGCGTCGCTCGCCGCGGTCAACTGGTGGACGGCAGGCTTCCCGTCGGGCTCCGCCCCCGACTGGATCACTGGCTTCGTGTCCATCGGGGCGACCACGGGTCCGATCCCGGTGCCGCCCATCGTGCTCTTCTGGGCGGCGATCATCGCGGGCCTCGTGGTGACCGAGCGAGCCACGGTCTACGGGCGGCGCCTGTTCGCCCTGGGCGCCAACCCACGCGCCGCCGAGTACGCGCTCATCCGGCCGCTGCGGATGTGGGTCGCCACGTTCGCGGTGTCGGGTGTGTTCGCCGGCATCACGGGCGTGCTGTACCTCGGTTTCACGGGGCGGGCCTCAGGGACGGTGGGGGACCCGCTCCTGTTCCAGTCCATCGCGGCGGTGGTCATCGGCGGCACATCGCTCATCGGCGGCCTGGGCGGCTACGGCCGGACCGCGCTGGGCGCCGTGGTGCTCGTCCTGCTCAGCACCATCCTGCTGGGCGTGGGCGTCCCGTCGAGCCTCATCCAGTCTGCGCTGGGAATCCTCATCATCATCCTGGTCTCGGTCTACGGTCGCGAGCCGCGGGTCCGGGACACCATCTGACCAGAGACGACGGACCGTCGGCGAACGAGCACAAGGAGACGAGACATGCGGCTGTACGTGGGGACATACACCCGTCCCGCACCCTATCTCGCCACGACCAACGGGAAGGGCATCCACGTCTATGACCTGGACCCGGGCACGGGTCGCCTGAGCCCCGTCCAGGAGATGGGGGGCATCGAGAACCCGTCCTACCTGTGCCTCTCGCCGGACGGCCGCAACCTGCATGCGATGTGGGAGGTGCTCGACTGGCCCGAGGGGCTGGTCAGCTCCTATGCCGTGGACCCGTCCACCGGGGAGCTTCGCTATCTCGGCGTCCAGGGCACGCGCGGGTCGCTCGCCTGCTACGTGATGATGGACTCCGGGTCACGAGCGGCGCTCATCGCCAACTACTGGTCCGGGAGCGTGGCGCTGTTCCCCGCCAAGCCCGACGGGTCGCTCGCGGAGGCGACGAGCGTGGACCAGCACACGGGTCAGGGCCCGGACCCGGCGCGCCAGGAGGGGCCGCACGCGCACTGCATCGTGCTGTCCGCCGACGACCGCTTCGCCTTCAGCGCCGACCTGGGCACCGACTCGGTCATCGGCTACCGGGTGGACCTCGAGGCCATGAGCATCACGCCCCACACGAGCCTCGCACTGCCCCCCGGCTCGGGGCCCCGGCACCTGGTGCTCGCGCCCGACGGCCGGCACGCATGGGTCATCTGCGAGCTCGCGTCCACGGTCGCGGCGCTCGGCTACGACGCTGCGAGCGGCACCCTCTCGCTCATCGAGACGTACCCCATGCTGCCCGCGGGCTTCACGGGCGAGAGCCACTGCGCGGACATCCACGTGCATCCCTCCGGCCGCTTCGTGTACGGCTCGAACCGGGGTCACGACTCCATCACGATGTTCGCGGTGGACGAGGCCACCGGGCGGCTGCGACTCCTGGGCCACCGATCCACGGAGGGTCGGACGCCGCGCAACTTCACGATCACGCCGGACGGGCGCCTGCTGCTGGTCGCGAACCAGGACTCGGACACGGTGGTGGTGATGCCCATCGACCCGGACACCGGGCTGCTGGGCGAGACCGTGGCGGTCAACCCGGTGCCCACGCCCGTCTGCCTGCGATGGGGACCCGGGGCACGGAGGACCGCGTGATCGAATCCGATGCGCAAGGGAGGGCGGGTCAGACGATGACGGCCTCGATGCCCAGGAATCGGGCGGCCGATGCCACCGCGCCCGACAGGTCGCCGGGCGTGGCCGAGCTGTGGTGGTTGACGCCGGTCGCCGCCCAGCGAGCCCATGCCTCCTCCACGGTGCCGTCCCGGAACCGGAACGCCCCGTTGGGAGTGCCGGTCTGGGGGAAGCGCCGCGCCGTGAGCTCGCCTCTCGCGATCGCGTAGCGGAACCCGCCGCGCGCCTCGGGATGGGGCGTGAAGCCCACCAGGGTCGCCGGGCCCACGGGTGGCTCGAGCACGGCGCACACACCACACCGGGGATCATTGCCGCAGAACCAGCCGTTCCGACGCAGCCGGGGACGGGCGCCCGGCTCCAGCCACGCGAGGTCATGCTCGCCGCTGTTGGCGATGACCACCTCGCCGGTGGCGTAGTCGATGGCCTCGATCTCGTGATACAGGGCCGCGCCGCCCAGGAGCTTGGTCGTGAGCATCGCGACAGCGGTCAGGATGTCGCCCGTGCAGGTGAAGGGCATGCCCATGGTGGTCAGCCGACCCAAGGCCCAGCAGGGCGCGATGCCGATCTCGTCGCCGAACCGGAACTGGGGCACGTGGCAGTTGAAGGCTCCCCCGTCCAGCCGATGCCGCCGGACGACCTCCTCGAGCGCGAGGGCTGCCCGGAGGCTCCGCTCCAGCGACCCGCCCTCGGTGGGGTCCCCCTCGTAGTCCCAGTCGGCGGTCACCTCCGTCCGCAGGCGCGCCAGCTGCCCCTCGTCGACCGCCCGCCAGGCTTCGACCACCTCGTCGGGGTCGACGGACACGAGGTCGAGACCCAACGCTCCGTGCAACTCGTCATCGGGGGCATCCACGTGCAGATACCCTGGGATGGGCCGCCCGATCCGCCCGAGCCTTGAGCGTCCGATCCGGCTCGCCGCCGCCGCGGCACGCAGCGCGTCGCGGATGCGACCCTCGGTCGCCGGGTCGGCGATGCGCCCGAGCACCAGCTCGAATGGCCGCCGAGTCCGGGACAGCATGTTGCCGAGCATGGGGGCGCCCACCGTCGCCCCTTGGGTGGTGATGCTGGCATGGTCGAAGGCGCCATCCACGAGGCCTGCCTCGTGGGCCGCCCACACCACGACCGGGACACCCGGCAGCGCATCGAGCAGCGCGAGCGTGTGACCCACCGGAACGGCCATGGTCTGGAGCACGAGCACCGCGTCGATGGGACCCTCGGACGCGGCGCGGTCTGCCAGTTGGGCGCCCGTCCGTGTCGCATCCTCGAGCGAGCCGGCCTCCACGGTCGCGATCGGGTCGAAGGTGTCCGCGAGCGACGCGGCCACGCGTCGCGCAAGGTCCATCCGCGTCTCGCGAAAGCCCGTGGGTGCCGTGTGCGCCCAGAGGTCCCACCATGGGTGGACCACGACGAGGCGGGGCCGGGGCTCGCGCGCGGGTGGCATGGTCAGTCCTGGTGATAGACCTCGTCCGCGGTGATGAGCCGGCCGTCCGGCCCGAGGATGGTGGTGATGATCCCCTCGAACGCCGCGCCCCAGCGACGGTTGACGTCCGTCTCGCCCATCCTCGCGATGACGGTGTCGAAGTCGGGGTGGTACTCGCCGTAATAGACCACGTGGTTGCCGCGTCGGAAGCCGGAGTAGTTGCGATAGCCGGACGCCGCGATGGCCTCGATGAGGTCCGGCCATGGGTGCGCATGGAGGTCGTCGTAGTCGGCGATGCGAGAGGGCTCGACCACGAGGCTGATGAGGGCGCGCTGGCTGGGTCCCGTCCCCCCGCCATCGGTGTGGAACACCTCGTCATAGAAGACCGGGCCTGGCGCGGCCGGGTCGCTCACGATGATGGTGGAGAAGTACGCGTTCCATCTCGCCACCACATCCTTGGTGCCGTGCACCGCGAACACGGTATCCCGGTCGGGCTCGCACTCCGCGTAGTACCACACGTCCGTGCCGCGTCGGAACCCGGTCAGAGTGCGCATGCCCGACGCCCGGATCGCGTCCTGGAGCTCCGGCCAGACCTCGCGATGGCGTCGGTCGTACTCGGCCTCCGTGCCTGGGAAGATGCGCAGGTAGAACACGGTCCGCTCCATGATCGATCCTCCTGGTGTCGGGTCAGGCACGCCGACCGATGCCCGTTCGCCCGGTCATGCTAGCGTCTGGCTGGGATCGTTACCAGCCGGCGGCGCCGCTCCTGGGCGCGCTCGGAGCCATGCGGGCCGCTGGAGGCGGCCGTTGCCCGGGAGGCGGCCGTTGCCCGGGAGGCGGCCGTTGCCCGGGATTCCCTGACAGACCGACCTCACCGGCGTAGTCGCCGGGCGCCACCTCCCGATATCCGGTCAGACCGGCACCCTACGGGTGGTCGTCCGGGTTCCGGGCAGCGCGCTGAGCGTGGGGCGGCGCGTCGGCGACGGCGCACGCCCCCGGCCGGGCGGCGTTCACGCCCCAGACGCGGGATCGTCATGGTTCCGGGGGCCCCGGACCCGGACCCGGACCCGGACCCGGCGGCCGCTGCCCCGGACCCGGACCCGGACCCGGACCGCGGCCGGGCTGATCGAGGCAGATCGGGAGCGTGAGGCGTGCCCTGCACCACCCCGCGTCATGCGTCCACGTGGCGCGTACCATGGCGATCATGACTCACGACCGCTCCCTGGCGATCGACCCCGAGGAACGACCGACGGTCATCCTCGCACCGCACCCGCAGCGTGCCGAGCGCATCTTCCGTCCCGAGACCCTCGCCACGCTCCGCCAGCGCTATCGGGTCGTGGAGTTCGAGGGTGAGGCAGATGCTGGGCGGCTGGACGCGGCACTCCCGGATGCCCTCGCCATCGTGGGTCAGCCGGACCTGCCAGGCGAGCGCCTCGAGCGCGCGGCCCGGCTTCGGGCGATCCTCAATGTGGAGGGCAACTTCTTCCCTAACGTCGACTACCCGATGGCGTTCGCGCGGGGTGTCCGGGTGGTGGGCTGCGGCCCGGCGTACGCGCAGGCCGTGGCGGAGTACGCCCTGGGCCTCGCCATCGACCTCGCCCGCGGGATCAGCCGGGAGGACCGGGCGTTCCGGGCCGGCCATGAGGGCTGGGTGAGCGCGAGCACCGCCGACTCGATCCTGCTCCGGTCAGCGGACGTGGGCGTCATCGGCTTCGGCAACCTGGGTCGGGCGCTGCTGCCGCTCCTCGCGCCCTTCCGACCCACGCTCCGAGTGCACGACCCATGGCTCCCCGACTCGGTGCTCCGAGAACTCGGCCTCGCGCCTGTCACGCTCGATGACCTGCTCCGGTCGAGCAGGTTCGTGTTCATGCTCGCGACCGTGACCCCGGAGAGCCAGGCCATGCTCGATGGTCCGCGCCTCGACCTGCTGATGCCCGGGGCACGGCTCATCCTCGTCAGTCGCGCGGCTGTCGCCGACTACGACGCCCTGCTGGAGCGCGTGGCCGCCGGTCGTCTGCTAGCCGCGGTGGACGTGTGGCCCGAGGAGCCGCTCGCCGCCGACCATCCCGCCCGCGGTCTCGAGGGTCTCGTGCTGTCGGCTCACCGTGCCGGCGGCATCCCCGAGGCGTTCCTGTCCATCGGCGACATGGTGGTCGATGACCTCGCCCTCATCGCACGCGGTCTGCCACCCGTGCGGATGCAGGCTGCCGCCCCAGAGCTCGTGGGTCGGTATCGCAACAAGCCGGTCCGCTGACGAGGCCCGCGCCGGGACGGCAGGCCCGTGCCCGCCGGGACCGCAGGCCGGCGCCCGCCGGGACGGCACGCCCGCGCCGGGACGGCACGCCCGTGCCCGCCGGGACCGCAGGCCGGCGCCGCGACGGCACGCCCGCGCCGGGACGGACACGGACGTGGGGCCGACCCCGGCACGGGGACGCTACCCGGCCGTCGCTCCCTGCTGGACCTTGAGATCGATGCCCGTGATGATGTCCTCGACGGCCTCGATGGTCGTCTCCCGGGGATCGATATCGTCCGCCACCACCTCGCCTCGCCGCAGCACGACGATCCGGTCCACCACCTGGAACACGTGGTGGATGTTGTGGGCGATGAAGACGCAGGAATGGCCCGTGTCCCGGGCGTTCCGCACGAAGCGGATGACCCCCTGCGTCTCGGCGACGCCCAGGTTGTTGGTGGGCTCGTCCAGGATGATGAGGTCGCTGTCGAAGTGCATCGCGCGAGCGATGGCCACCGCCTGGCGCTCGCCACCGGATAGCGCGCTGACCGGGGTGCTGGGCGGGATGTCCTTGGTGATGCCCACCTGCCGGAGCAACTCCCGGGCCACCCGCTCCATCTCGCCCTGGTCCATCCGGTCGATGAACCGGGGACCGATTCGTGGCTCGCGACCCAAGAACAGATTGCGCGCGATGGACAGCTGGGTGACGAGCGCCGAGTCCTGGTAGATGGTCTCGATGCCGTGGGCGATGGCGTCCGCCGTGGACCGGAACTCCACCTGGCGACCCCGGATCCGGATCTCGCCCGGTCACCCGGGCGGGTGGTCGCGACCGGGTGCGCCATGACTCGGCGGCCAGCACGAACAGGGGCGTGGTCGCGACGAGGGTCTGCACCACCACCGGACTGCCCTGCTGGACGCCCAGGAGGATGCACACGAACGACAGCGTGGTCAGGAGCGACCGGAACATCAGGCGGGGCGCCGCACGGAGTGGCACGTGCCGCGGTGGGAACAGGGCGATGCACACGACGGCCGCGAGGGCGGTCCGCACCACGTAGGTCTCCACCACGCCGACACCGCGCTCGGCGGGGAGGGCGCTCGCGACGGTGAGCCAGCCGGTGCCGGCGGCCGCCCCCAGCACCCGGGTCGCGACGCCCCATCGACCCATGGCGCCGAACGCGCCCTGGAGCGCCCACACGACGACGCCCGGCACCAGCATCGCCGCGGCCACCTGGGCGCCCGACACGCTGCCGGGCAGCAGCAGGGCCGCGGCGAGGACGGCGGCGATCGGGCTCAGCGCGCTCGCGGTGGTCGTGGCCGACGCGGCCCCAGCCGCGAAGAGGTCCCAGATGCAGACGGCCGTCCCCACCATGAGCGCCACCGAGACGCCATGGAGCAGCCACACGTCGGCGGACCAGTGCCATGGCACGAACGGCGCGAACGGCAGCAGCACGAGGCAGTTCGTCACGTACAGCACGCCGATGAGCTGGCGGGCCGGGTAGCGCTCGGTGAGGCCCTTGTTGATGAGCGCCTGCGCCCCGTTGGTGAGCGCCGCGAGGAGCCCCAGGATCGCCCCGTTCACGCGTGGTACCCTCCGCTGGGCGCTGCTGCAAACGATGCCGGTATCGTCGCGCATCGAAGCAACGACCATGACCACAGGCGGGGCCAACGGCGGCTGGCCCGAGACAGAGAGGGCGTGCCATCGTGAGCGAGACCACCATCGAGTTCACGGAGCTGCTGGGCCGACGGGTGCGCATGGGCACCTGGGAGGACCAGAAGATCTCCACGTACCGCAAGATCCACGAGGCGATCGATGAGGGTCGCTGGGACGATGCGGCCAAGCTGGAGGCGTACTTCGTCGACGAGGCCAGCGTGTGCTTCGCGATCTATCGCCAGTGGATCCCCGATGTCCGCGGATTTCTGCTTCGAAACGGTGTGGACCCGGCCATCGTGGCCGCCCGTGACGCTCAGGCCACCGAGGTCGCTCGGCTCCCGGACGGATCCCCATGGGACCCGCGCCGTCAGTGGGACAGGCTCCTGACGGCGATCCAAGCGGCGACGGCGGCCACGTATCGCGAGCAGGCGGACGAGGCCAAGGCGCGCATGGCCGAGGCCAAGGAGATCTGGCGCCAGTGCCACGACCGTGACGTGGACCATGTGTACGGCCTGATGTCCCTGGTCAAGGAGCAGTTGGGCGAGCCTGCCATCCGGGACATGTACGACGCGGTCCTGCTGCCCCTGTTCGCGTGGCGCTACGCGAAGTTCGACATCGACCAGCACCCCTGGGACGAGGCGCTGGAGGTGCTCATGCTGGTCGCGTGCGAGGCGATGCGCGGCCACCTCGTGGGCCCGGAGCGGACGGGCGACATGGAGCTGGTGGAGTACGAGGACCGCTACGTGCTTCGGTTCGACCCGTGTGGCTCCGGTGGCCGCACGCTGCGCGGCGACACCATCGAGGGCACCCCACCGCGGATGCAGCCGCCGTATGACTGGACCGTGGTGGAGGGCGAGTACCCCTGGACCCACTACAAGTCCGGCATGTGCCATTACTGCGTCCACTGCATCGTGCTCATGGAGGAGATGCCCATCGACCGGTTCGGCTACCCGGTCCGGGTCATCGACCCGCCGTTGTACGACCCGGACAAGACCGCGGTGGGCGTCGCGTCCAAGTGCCAATGGACCATGTTCAAGGACCCGACCAAGGTCCCCGAGGAGCTGTACACACGCGTGGGCCGCGTCAAGCCCAGGGAGTTCGGGTCGCGCGCGCAGGGCGCCAAGGAGCTTCCGGTGGTCAACGTGGGGATGCCTGGCGCGGGCTGACCTCCGCTGGTCGGCCAGGCAGGGTCGACCGGGATCCATCGACGCGCGAACGATGTCATGCGACGTCTGGTGGTATCGTTACCAGCGCGCAGCCGCACAGCGAGCCGCGACCAGATCGTCGGGGTGCCGGCGGAGGCCGCCCACATCGGGCCCTCCGACCGGCGTCCGTACCCCGTCAGTCCAGCGGGCGCCGTCGACCTCCTCCCGATGGCGCCCGCGTTCTTCCCCCCACGGGCGCCGACGACGCCCCGCACCCTCTGCCGGCACGCGTCACCACATGACCATGCCGCCGTCCACGTTGAGCACCTGTCCGGTCATGTAGCGCGCGGCGTCGGACAGGAGCCATGCGACCCAGCCAGCGATCTCGGCGGGCGAGGCCGTGCGTCGCATCGGGACCGTGGCGAGTCTCGCTCGCTCCAGGTCCTCGCGGGCGACGCCCCGTGCCCGCGAGACCTCATCCAGCACCCCCGACTGCATGGGCGTGTCCGTGATGCCCGGTGACAGGGCGTTCACGCGGATGGGGCCACCCGGTCGGGTGGCATAGGCCATCGCGAACGACCGAGTGATCTGGGAGATGGCCGCCTTGGTCGCGGCGTAGACGGCGGCCTCGGTCGTCGCCACGAACTTCGCGGACGGCGAGGAGAAGTTGACGATGGAGCCACCGGCCACCATCCGGGCTCCCATCGCCTGGCACAGGAAGAAGGTCGATTCGGCGTTCGTCGCGAACATCATCCGGAAGTCGTCGACCGAGACCTCCTCGATGGGACGCACCACCAGCCGCCCTGCCGCGTTGACGAGACCCGAGGGGGCCGGGCCGGCATCCAGCGCGTCGAGGAGCCGTGCGCGACCCTCGGGCTCGGAGAGGTCGGTCGCCAGCGCCTGGGAACCGGCCGCCACGACGGGCGTGAGCGAGCCCGCGGCCAGGTCGGTCGCGAGGACGGTGTGACCCTGCTGCAGCAGGAACAGGGTCGTCGCCTGACCGATGCCGCTGCCGGCACCGGTCACCAGGACGTGCATCGCGACCTCGGGCCGGCCGGAGCCGGCTCAGACCCGGAAGATGCGCTCCGCGTTGCCCGAGAACAAGGCGACCTGCTCGTCACGCGAGAAGCCCCCGATGATCTGCGCGTATGCGTTCACCACGTCGGGGTAGCTGGAGTACAGCCGGTCCACCGGCCAGTTGGTGCCAAAGAAGCTGCGCTCCACGCCAAAGGTCTCGATGCACGCGAGCACCCAGGGTCGGATGGAGTCCACCGTCCAGCGGTTGTCGCACATGCCCAGACCGGAGATCTTGATGACCACGTTGGGCGCCTCGGCGAGGTTCGCCAGCTCGCGCCTCCACATCGCGAAGTACTCCGCGTCACGCTTGCGCGGGAAGCCGGCATGATCGAGTGAGATGACGATGTCCGGGAACGCGCCCGCCAGGTCCTTGATGGACGCGTACGTCTCGGGCGAGGAGTCGAGGCACGCCACCAGGTCATGCTTGCGGAGGTGCTGGTAGCCGGCGCGCCACGCCGGGTCGCGGGGGTAGTCGCCGGCACCGAAGTCACGGACGCCGCGCATGTTGGCGTACGCCATGTGCCGCTCGAGGACCGCCTCCGCGTCAGGCTGCGCGAGATGGCACTCCGCGACGATGCCGTGGGGATGACCGAGGCGATCCGCGAACGCCTGGAGCCACCGGGTCTCCTCCACGGGGTCCTTGATGCCCAGCGCCGCCTGGACGTGGATGGACTTGCTGACGTTGCTGAACCGGGACTCGGCCACGAAGTCGTCGGCCCAGTAACGCTGCGCCTGGATGGCCTCGATGTCGCCCAGGATGGGGTGCTTCCAGCCGGGCTGGAGCCACACGTAATGAAGGTTCGGGTCCTGGAGGTCCGAGAAGTGGACGTGGGTGTCGACGAACGGGATCTCAGCCATGAGCCACCTCCTGCATCCGGGGACTGTCCGGGGACGTCGCCCCGGGCACATGGGCGCGCAGCCATCGCACGCTGCGCTCGATCATCGCGAGCTCGTCCACCTCGCCACCGCCCAGCGAGGCCAGCTCCACGCACACGGGCCCGTCGAAGCCGGCCTGCTGGAGGATGTCTAGGATCCCCCGGAGCGGAGCGACCCCCTCGCCCAGCGCCACCGAGATGGGCCCACCCCAGACGGTGGGGTCGGGCGTGGGCGGGTGATCCTTGAGCTGGACGAGCAGGGTGTGGGGTGCCAGCAGCCGCGTGCCCTCGAGCATGTCGTCGCCCACGCGGATGAGGTTGACGTTGTCGAGCGTGACACCCAGGTTGCTGACGCGCGTCCGCGCGATGACCTCGAGGACCTCGTCCGCGCGCAGGTCCCCGTGGTTCTCGATGGCCAGCCGCAGGCCCGCCTCCCCGGCCCGCTCGGCGGCCCGTCGGGTGGGCTCCACCAAGCGATCCACGAGCACCGCGGCAGGCTCCGTGCCCCGCGACGCGGGGCTGCCCAGCGTGATGCGCATGACCGGGTGGCCCAGGCGCGCCGCCGCCGCGACCCAGCGAGCCAGGTGGTCCTCGGCCGCCGGCGTCCGACCCCCATCGAGGCCGTGGAACGCGCCCTCGGGCCAGGGATGCCCCCACGAGAAGCCCACCTGGACGCCGCCCGCCTCGAGCATCGATGCCGTGATCGCCTCGGGCTCCGGGAGGTAGCAGGTCTCGAGGTACAGGTCGTCCACACCCAGGCGCCGGGCATGCGCCAGGACCGGGGCCGGAAGCGGCGGCCAGGGTTGCGCGGACGCGGGCGTCTCACCCGGGCGCAACTCCCCGTAGCGGCGATGATAGGAATAGCTGTCGATCCCGACCCGCACGGGCACCACTCCCTGGCCGGCACGTCAGGTGTCCATCAGGCGACCGGCGAGCCCCATGGTAGCGGGTCTGGAAACGTCACCAGCGCACCTTCACGCACGCCTCCCCTGTGGTAGCGTCTGGAAACGTCACCAGCCGTGGGACCGTGCGGCCAGACGACCGGTCCGGCAGACGGACCGATGCGCGGTCCGGCCACGGCAGCGAGGGAGGGGGGACCTGATGATCCATGTGGAGGGCCTGGCGGGCCGGGTGGCCGTGGTCACCGGCGCGGCGAGGGGCATCGGCAGGTCGATCGCGGAGACGCTGTCGGGGAACGGCGCGCGGGTGGCCGCGCTCGACCTCGAGGCCCCGGATCATCCTGGCATCCTGGGCATCGCCTGCGATGTGAGCGACGAGGCTGCCGTGGACGCTGCGATGGGGGTCGTGGAGCGGGACCTGGGCACCATCTCGGTACTGGTGCTCAACGCGGGCATCTTCCCCATCGTGCCCTTCGAGGAGACGACCCGCGAGGTGTGGGACCGGACCCTCGCCATCAACCTCACCGGCGGCTTCCTGTGCGCGCGCCGGGTGCTGCCGGGGATGCGCGAGCAGGGCTATGGGAGGATCGTGGCCATCGGCTCGAGCGCCGGCAAGGCCGGTGGTGCCCGCAGCGTGGCGGCGTACGCAGCCTCCAAGGCCGGCCTCATGACCATGGCCAAGTCCATCGCCAACGAGTACGCGGGGTACGGCATCACCGCCAACGCGCTCGCACCCACGCTCATCGACACGGACATGATCGCGGAGCAGCGCGACCTCGTGTCACGCATCCCGGTGGGGAGGTTCGGGCGCCCGGACGAGGTCGCGGCGCTAGTGGCGTTCCTGGCCTCGGAGCACGCGGGGTACATCACGGGCGAGGTCACGGACATCAACGGCGGCTTCCTCGTCGACTGACACGCGCATGGAAGTCGCGGAGGTCCGAATCGAGCGCCTGCGGCCGGGCCAGCTCGCCGCAGCCATGGAGCGCGCGCCGGTCGCCTGGCTCCCGCTGGGCGCCGTGGAGTACCACGCCCCCCACTTGCCCTTTGGCACGGACAGCCTGACCGCGGTCGAGGTCGTGACCCGGGCTGCGCGAGCGATGGGTGGCGTGGTGCTGCCGCCCCTATTCACCACCCTGGGCACGCTGCACCTGCCCTGGAGCCTGCGGTACGAGCCCGAGCTGGTGGAGGCGAACCTGCGCGCCACCATCGACCAGGTCGCCACCGCCGGCGCACGCGTGGTCGTGGTGCACACGGGGCATGCGCCGCTCGACCTGATCCATCGCATCAAGCGCGTCTGCGCCGAGGTGGAGACCGCCCGACGCTCCGTCGACGACACGTTCCGTGCCTATGGCCTGTGCTATCTGGAGCTCCTCGCCGCCGCCGGCGCGGGCCTTGGCACCGACTGGCCGGTGCCCGTGGACCACGGGTCGGTGCTGGAGACGTCACTGGTGCTGGCCATCGAACCCACCCTCGTGGACCTCGACGCGCTGCCGGACGGGCCCGATGTGCCGGTGGCGGGCATCTACGGACCCGACCCCCGAGGCCGCGCCTCGGCCGCCCTGGGCGAGGACCGCCTGACTACCTGCGCCCAACTCCTGGCAGGTCGCGTCCGGGCGCTCGTCACGGGTGGCACGCTCGACCCGCTCGCGGACCTGCGGCTGCTGGTGGAGCGCTACTGGCCCGAGCCCATCGCGCTGGGCATGGGCGACGCCCGGACGATCCTGCTCCGCAACACAGGGCCCATGTCACGGTACGTGACCGACGTGCGGCTCGATGTCCAAGGACGATCCGTGGATGCCGCGCATCTCGGACTCCGGAACCCGAGCCCTGGGGAGGCGGGTGTGCTCGTGCCGGTGGGCTCGCTGGGAGCCGAGACCGGCTTCTACGTCAGGCGCGCCCAGGCCGCGGAGCTGGTCCTGCCAACGCCGCTTGGCATCGGCTCGCACGCCGTCTCCCTGCGCCTGGGACTCGCCGGGGTGGCCACGGCCGAGGTCCACGCCACCCTCCACGTGGGACGATCGTTCGATGAGGTATGACCTGGTCATCCACGGGGGCACGCTCGTGGACCCCGCCAACGGGTTGCATGCGGCCCGGGACGTCGCGGTGCGTCACGGACGGGTGGTCGCGATCGAGCCACGGATCGACACCCGGGACACGCTCGATGCCCACGACGCGACAGGTCAGCTCGTCGTGCCCGGTCTCATCGACCTCCATGTGCACGTGTACTGGGGCGGGGCGGACCTGTCCCTAGAGCCCGGTCCCAATGACCTCGTGCGCGGCGTCACGACCATGGTGGACGCGGGCTCGTCGGGTGCCAACAACTTCGGTGCGTTCCGCCGAGACATCATCGAACCGTTCCCGGGCACCATCCTGGCGTTCCTCAACATCGCGGTCATGGGCCAGGCTGACCCCGATCTGGGGGAGCTCCACGACCTCCGCTACGCCAAGGTCGACCGGGCCATCGAGGTCGCGCGTGCCAACCCTGACCGTGTCGTGGGCATCAAGGTCCGCGTGAGCGAGCAGCTGGCTGGCCGGAACGGCGTCGGGGCGGTGCGTCTCGCACGTGAGGCGGGCTCCGCCATCGGCCGACCCGTGATGGTCCACATCGGCGGCTCCTCGGCGCCGGTCGAGGACATCCTCGAGCTCCTGGGGCCGGGCGACATCGTGACCCACGCCTTCACCGGCTGGGAGCCGGGCATCGTGGACACCACCCGACGCATCATCCCTGCCGCGCGTGAGGCGCGAGCGCGTGGCGTGCTGTTCGACGTGGGACATGGGCGCGGCTCGTTCGCCTTCGGGCGTGCCGAGGCTGCGCTCGCGGACGGCTTCCGGCCGGACACCATCTCCACGGACCTGCACCGCTTCAACGTGCCCCTGCCGGCCGTGGACCTCACGACCACGATGTCCAAGTTCCTGTACCTCGGTGTGTCGCTCGCGGATGTCGTCGCGATGACCACCGCGGCTCCCGCGGCCGCCATCGGTCAGGGCGCCCAGCGAGGATCGCTGGGCGTGGGTGCCGTCGCCGACATCACGCTGCTGCGGCGGGAGGAGGGCAGCTTCCGCCTCGAGGATTCCTACGGTGCGACGGTGACCGCCCGCGAGCGGCTGGTGTCGACCGCGACGTTCGTGGTCGGTCGGCGGGTGGCCTGAGACTCAGACCGGCGCTATCTCCACGGTGGCGCCGGTCGCGGCACTGCGGTACATCCCGTCGAGCACCTCGACCACGCGCGCCCCCAGCTCGGCCGGGGAGCGGTTCTCGACATCCCGTCCGGCGGCCAGGTCGACGAACCGGTCCACCACGCGCTGGAACGACCAGGCGACGTCGTCAGGGCCGAGGTCCACGATGACGTCGTCGTCACCACGCGACCGCCGCACGAGCGGCCGGTCGAGGTCGACCATGACCTGGCCCCGCTCACCGGTCACCCGCACCTGGAGCTGATGCGTGTTCCCATAGGTGTCGGGCGGCAACGACGCCCCTGACACGACACCCACGGCGCCACCCTCGAGACGCAGGGCGATCGCGTCATGGAGCTCCACCGCCGATCCTGCCGGTGCGCCCGTGAACGCCGTGACCCGGGTGGCGCGCTGTGGGATGAGCCGGAACAGCAGTCCCAGGCCGTGCGTCAGCTGGCCCTGCCCGTAGCCGCCCCCGGAGACACTCGGATCGGACCAGGTCTCCGGGCGGGGCGGCGAGTCGATGGGCGTGTCGACGTACGTCCGGCCGTCCAGGAGCAGCGCTCGCACCACAGAGGACATGACGACGCTCACCTGCTCCACCCTGCCCACGCCGCCGTCCTCGCGGAGCAGCCGTCGGGCGGCCTCCACGATGCCCATCTCGTTCCAGGCGTAGCACAGCATCAGCACGCGACCCCGCGCCACGGCGAGCGAAGCCAGGTCCCAGGCATCGCGTGGGTCGACCGTGAACGGCTTCTCGGCAAGCACGTGGCAGCCCGCGTCGAGCGCGGCACGGGCCTGTGCGGCGCGCTGGGCCACCGGCCCGGTGAGCACCACCAGATCGGGGCGAGCGTCGATGACCTCGCGCCAATCCGTCGTGGCGCGCGGGAAGCCGAACATCCGCTGGACCTCACCCAGCAACCCAGGGTCGCGTCGACACACGATGAGCGGCTCGACGTCATCGCGTGACGCGAACCCCGGCAGATGCGCGGCGATGGCCCACGTCCCGGCGCCGATGACCCCTAGGGTGAGACGCGTCACGCCTCGCCCCGAGCCACGGCCGGGCGGCCGATGACCGGCAGTCGCGGCTTCCGGTGCCCCACCCGCTCGTACACCGAGGGCGGGATGGCGTCGAGCGACTTGTAGACGGTCCAGGTGCACTGGCGACGCGTCTCCGGCGCGTCGGGGGTGCCACCCCAGCGGGGTGGGTCCACGACCCGGACCGGATGACCCCAGCGCTCCATGGGCAGCTTCTCGAGCGCGAGACAGCAGTGGGCGCAGTAGTAGCAGATGCCGGTCTGGTTCCAGGACCAGTCATGGGGTTCCTGGGTGACCCCGAACTCGTAGGGCGCGAGCACCCGGGACCCGGTCCCCTCGATCGCATCGCCGCGCATCGACCGACCGCCGGAGCCACACGGGTCGAAGCTCACGACCCACCGGTCATCGAACTCCTGGAGCCCCACCTGCCCGTCACGCCTCGGCCCGCACATGTGTGCGCGCATGGCCTCCAGCACCAGGTAGAGGTTGCGCTCGAGCGTCTGGGGGTAGGGCGTGACACGCGTGTCGAACACCATGTACCGCTCCTGGATGTACGGCTCCAGCACGGCTCGATAGCAGTCCTCGAGCCGGGACTCGCCGAAGCGACGGGCCACGAGGGCGAGCACCCCCGCCATCAGGTCCGCATAGCGGTCATGAAGCCGCCGCCACCCCTCGCCCAGCTCGGCGAGCAGCGCCTCCGACGCAGCGACCGACAGGTCGTATGCCCGGATGCCGTTCGCCAGGCGACCCGCGAGGGCACCGAGGTCGGCCCAGCGGACCTCCGCATCGAGGGGAGTCCCGTCCGGGTACGCGAGCAGGGCCCGGAGACGGTCGAGCTCCGCGGCCAGCTCCGTGTCTGGGACTCCCTGATCCGCGAGCCAGTCGAGGAAGCCGGCCGTCCAGACCTTGTAGATGAGATAGACGACCTTGGCCTCCTCCATGAAGGAGTCGACCAATTGCGCGGCGACCTCACGACGCCCCGCGAGCAGACCGAACTCGTCACCGGCCTCCCGCAGGGCGCTGCGGGCCGATTCCAGGGTGGGCGTGGTCTGCTCCGCCCACGTCCCGGACCGGACCCGCTTGCCGATCGCGTCAGACCACGTGAGGTGGGTCACTCGGGCGCCTCCGTGGTCGATGGTCACCCGGGACTCCTCCTCGTCGCCTGCGGGCGGCGCCCCCGACAATCCATTCTGGAAACGTTCGCCGTCCGTCAGTGGGGCGACTCTAGGCAGCCCCCGATGGGCGTGTCAAGTCGTCTGTCGCAGTGGCGCTCGGAGCCCTCGTCGGCAACCGCACGGCGCAGGCCTGACGCCCCCTCTGGCAACCCGAACCGCTGCCCGAGGGCCTGGGGCGACGCGGGCCATGCTCCGATGAATCCGCGCTCCGACGAAGCCGCCTGCGGCGGGGTCAGATGCGGTAGATGCGCTCCGCGTTGCCGTGGAACAGCGCCTCCTGCTCCGGTCGGGTGAAGTCCCCGATGATGGTCGCGTAGGCGTCCACCACGTCCGGGTAGCTGGACGACATCCGGTCCACCGGCCAGTCGGTGCCGAAGTAGGTGCGCTCGACCCCGAAGGCCTCGATGCACGCCAGCACCCAGGGCCGGAACGAGTCGACCGTCCAGCGCGGGTCGCACCCGCCCAGCGAGGAGACCTTGACCACCACGTTGGGTGCCCCCGCGAGCGTCGCGAGACCCTGTCGCCACCACGCGAAGTACTCGGCGTCCCGCCGCCGTGGCGACCCCGCGTGGTCGAGCGAGAGCACGACCGAGGGATGCCGGTCGGCGAGCGCCCTCATCTGGCCGAACCGCTCCGGGTCAGGGTCCACGCAATAGACCAGGTCGTGGGCGCCGAGGAGCGCGTAGCCACGCTGCCATGCCGGGTCCAGGAGGTAGTCGCCCTCGCCGAAGTCACGCACGCCCCGCATGTTGGGGAACGCCATGTGGCGCTCGAGGGTCGCCTGGGCATCAGGTCGCGCCAGGTACGCACGGGCCACGATGCCGTGCGGGTGGCCCAGGCGGTCGGCGAAGGCCTGGAGCCAACGGGTCTCCTCCACCGGGTCGTCATTGCCCTGCGCGGCCTGCACGTGCACCGACTTGCTCACGTTCGCGAACCGGACCTCGGCGAGGAAGTCGTCCGCCCAGTACCGCTGGGTCTTGATGGCCTCGATGTCACCCAGGACGTGATGCCGGACACCGGGCTCGAGCCACGCGTACCGGAGCGTCGGGTGCTGGAGGTCGCTGAAGTGGACGTGGGTATCGACGAACGCGATCTCCGCCATGCCCTCGCCCTCACCTCCCACATGCCCGCCGGCCCCACCGCCCACCCATGACGACATGGCGAGACGTAGGTATCGTAGCGGTCGCAGCGGGGTCTCGACGCCTGCGACTGGCCCTTGGGAGCCCGCCCGGAACCGGGTCCGTCTGCCGCGACCGAGCACGCGGGCGACCTGGGGCCGAGCACGCCATGGAGGCGGTGATGCACACGATCCGTCCGAGCGGTCTCGTCGCGACGATGCTCGCGAGCATGCTGGCGGTGGCCGCGGTCCTGCCGGGGGTCGCCACGGCCCAGGACCCGTCCGCGTCCGCCACGCCACCCGGCGCGGGGGCCCCGGCGACGCCATCCCCGGCAGCGGTCACCGTCGCCCTCCCGGTGCGTCCGTCGGACGACGCCCTGGACGCCGCGGCCGCGACCCTGGTCAGCGACGTCCCGATCCCCTTCCCTGCTGACGTGGACCTGGACGCGGTCGCCGCGGAGGCCGACGCGCAGGCGAACGCACTGCGCACCGCGCACTGGAGCCTGCGAGCCTTGGCAGACTCCTTCGAGGGCGACCCGACCCGCGCCTTCGCGTTCGTCCGGGACAGCATCGGCTTCGACGCCTATCCGGGTGTCCTGCGCGGTGCCCAGGGCACCCTCGCCGCCCGGGCCGGCAACGCGTGGGACCGAGCGATCCTGCTCAAGACCCTGCTGGACACGATGTCCCTGACCACGCGCTACGCCACCGCGGAGCTCGACCCCGCGACCGCGCGGCGCGTGGCCGGTCGCGTCCTCGACCCCGTGCGGGTGCCGCTCGAGGATGGCCGCTCGGTCGCCGCCGACCATGTGCGCCTGGATGCGGTGGGCCGCCGGGCGACCCGTGACTACGCCCTGCTCCGGGAGGCCCTCGGGGACCGGGCGGCCACGATGCGTGCGCTCGTGCCCGAGGACCTGGTCCAGGACACGCGCGCCCACGCGTGGGTCCAGGTGCGCTGGGGCACCGAGTGGCTGGACCTGGATCCCACGATGACCGACAGCGAGCCGGGCGCGCCGTTGGCGCCGGCAACGAGCACCACCACCGACGTCCCGGCCGACCTGATCGACCAGGTGACGCTGCGGGTCATCACAGGCCACCTGTCGGGGGACTCCGTCCAGGAGCGGGCGGTGCTGGAGCAGACCTTCGATGCGCCCGACGTCGCGGACCAGCAGGTGTTCCTGTACTTCCAGCCGCAGCTCGAGGGGATCGGCGGCGGCATCGTCCGGGTGCTGACCGGCGTGGAGGGATGGACCCCCGTCCTGCTGGTGGACGGGACCGCGACCGCTGGCTCCGCGTTCGAGGCGGGCAGCCGAGGCACGGACATCTTCGGGGACCCCACGACCACCTCGCCGCTGGTCTCGCTCCGCATCGAGGTCACGCGGCACGTGCCGGGCCGCCCCGATGAGACGGCCACGCACGTCCTGCTCGATCGCGTGCCCCCGGAGATGGCTGACGCCGCGTCGATCGCGGACACGGACCTCGCGCCCCTTCCGAGCGACGATGCCGGCCCACTCGTGATGGGCGTCCTGACCCAGCTCGTGGTGTCCACGGGCGGCGCGAGCGGCTGGATGCAGGCGGTGCGACGCAGCATCGCGGCGGACTTTGCGAGCCTCCTGCTGTCCGAGGACGACACGGCGGGCGAGCATGCGCTGGGCGACCTGCTGTACCCGCTCGCGGTCGCCAACGGCACCCTGACGCTCGCGTCCGAGCAGCTGGCCGTCCCGGCCATCGCCGTCCCTGGCAGGGTCCGCGGCTACGTCGACGCCCCGCGCGTCTGGCTCATGACCAGCGGGCAGGACCCCCTGGTTGCGACGGACATGGCGACGGGCATCGACCTGCTCATCGACGACGTGCGGGTGGTCGGGGCGGACGATGCGGCGGCGGCCGAGGGGGCCCTCGGCGCGATGTGGTACGGCACAGTGGAGTCCGCGCTCGAGACCGAGCTTGGCCTGGCGCGCGCTGGGGGTCTGGGCGACCCGCCGGGCGAGCTCACGAGCACGAGCCTCGCCATGGACGCGGCGCGGAGCGTGCTGGACGGTCCGTCCGAGGCGCTCGGGGGCGCGACCCCGCTCGTTGCGGACCTGGCCAGCGGCTCCCTCGCGGTGGTGCCCGGCGACGTCGCCGGTGCTCGAGCGTGGTGGGTGGTGGAC
>DAOTUX010000077.1:0-2307 GCA_034436475.1 Chloroflexota bacterium
CCTGGCACGCGGCGCCGACCCGGCACGGCTGCTCGCGGAGATCGCCGGTCGTGCCACCGGCTACTGCGGCGGCAAGGGCGGCACCATGCACATCGCCGCACCCGAGACGGGCTTCGTCACCGCGACGGGCGTGGTGGCGGGCAACATCCCGTTGGCGCTGGGCGCCGCGTACGCGTCCACCGTGCGCGGCGACGGCGCGCTCGGTGTGGTCGCGTTCGGCGATGGCGCCGGGCAGACCGGCTCGTTCCACGAGTCGCTCAACATCGCCTCGCTGTGGGGCCTGCCGCTCCTGTTCGTGTGCGAGAACAACGGCTATGCCGAGTTCTCGCCGCTGTCTGCCCACACCAAGGTGGAGCGTCTGGCCCGGCACGCGGAGACCTATGGCATCCCGGCGGCGACCGTGGACGGCAACGATGCGGCCGCGGTGCTGGCGGCGGTCCGGGACGGCGTGGCACGGGCGCGGGCGGGCGGCGGCCCCACGTTCATCGAGGCGCTCACGTATCGCCTGCGGGGTCACTACGAGGGTGACCCGGGCAAGTACCGGGAGCTGTCCGAGCTCGCCGATTGGAAGCAGAAGGACCCCATCGCGCGGTTCGTGGCCGACCAGGGGCTCGGAGCCGAGTCCCCGGCCCTCGAGACGCGCTCGCGGGCCGTGGTCGAGGCGGCGACGGAGGCGGCGCTCGCCGCGCCCCACGCCTCCGCGGACCAGTTGCTCACGCAGGTCACCGCGGAGGCCGTCGCATGAGCACGCTCCGCTTCATCGACGCCATCCGGAACGGCCTGGACATCGAGCTGCGCCGCGACCCCGCCGTGGTGGTGCTGGGCGAGGATGTGACCTTCGGCGGCCCGTTCGGGGCCACCAAGGGGCTCGCCGAGACGCACGGGACCCGCGTCAAGGACACGCCCATCAGCGAGGCCACGGTGGTCGGCCTCACCGTGGGCGCGGCCGTCTCCGGCCTGCGGCCCGTGGTGGAGGTCATGTACATCGACTTCATCACCCTCGCCATGGACCAGCTGGTCAATCACGGCGCCAAGCTGCGCTACATGACCGACGGGCTGCTCCACGTGCCCATGGTCATCCGGGCCCAGGGTGGCGCCCGCGGCGCCATGGGCGCCCATCACAGCCAGAGCCTCGAGGCCTGGTTCACCCACGTCCCAGGCCTCACCGTGGTCGCGCCGTCCACCCCGGCGGACGCGCAGGGCCTGCTCCAGACGGCGATCCGCTCGGACGACCCGGTGCTGTACCTGGAGCACCGGGGCCTGTACTGGCAGAAGGGCGAGGTCCCTGACGGTGACGACGCGGCGCTCGTGCCCATCGGGCGGGCCGCGATCCGTCGAGGGGGCTCGGACGTCACCATCGTGAGTTGGTCACAGATGGTGTCCACGGCGCTCGCCGCTGCCGAGACGCTCGCCGCTGGCGGCGTGGATGCGGAGGTCATCGACCTGCGCAGCCTCCAGCCCCTGGACCTGGGGACGATCCTGGGATCGGTGTCACGCACCCGTCGCCTGGTGGTGGCACACGAGGCCGTCACCCAGGGCGGACTGGGCGCGGAGATCGCGGCGCGGGTGCAGGAGCACGCGTGGGGCGAGCTGGCGGCCCCGGTCGCACGGGTCGGGGCACCCTTCGTGCCGCCACCGTTCGCGCCCGAGCTGGAGCGCGCCTTCGTGCCCGACGCGGATGCCATCGTCGGCGCCGTCCGGCGCACCCTCGACACCACCCGCCGAACCGTGGAGGTCTGAGTCACCCGATGCTGCCCGACCTGCCCGGGACCGAGCTCGTCGCGCAACTGCGCACGATGCTCCGGATCCGTCGCTTCGAGGAGGCGCTCATCCACCTCGCCGCGGACCACGACATCGGTCACTTCCATGTCTACGTCGGCCAGGAGCCCACGGGCGTCCCGGCCCTGGCGCAGCTGGGCCCGGGTGACGTCGCCTACACCACGCATCGCAATCACGGGCATCTCATCGCCCGCGGCGTGTCGCCCGCCGGCATGCTCGCGGAGATCCTGGGCAAGGCCACGGGCATCAACCGGGGCAAGGGCGGCACGCTCCATCTCGCATCCGCGGCGCATGGCTTCCCCACCACATCGTCGAGCGTGGGCGGGCCGCTGCCCATCGCGGTGGGCTCGGCGTTCGCGTTCCAGGAGCTGGGCCTCGACCGCGTGAGCGTGGCGCTGTTCGGCGACGGCGCCCTGGAGGAGGGCGCCTGGCACGAGTCCATCAACATCGCCGCGATGCGCAAGGCGCCCATCATCTTCCTGTGCGAGAACAACTCGCTCGAGGCGCTGGGCCAGAAGGCCAACGAGT
>DAOTUX010000078.1:0-2727 GCA_034436475.1 Chloroflexota bacterium
TCGTCGCCTCCGACAGTCGCTCGATGAGGCCACTCGGCAGGAGTCCCGCGTCCTCCGCGAACATGCAGAACAGGAGACGGTCGAGGAAGTGCGCCACCGCCTGCGGGTCGTGGCCCCGTGAGCGGAGGGCGATGGCGAGGTCCGCGAACTCCTTGGCAGCCTCCTCGGTCAGCTCCTGGCGCGTCACGGTCGGGCGCAGGTGCTCGGGGCTCTGGAACAGCGCCCGCAACAGGCGCAGCGGCTCGGCCGGTGCGACGGCCAGGTCATCGAGCGTGAACGCGTAGACCTTCTTGGCCGTGCCCGTGAAGTTCGTATGTATCTCGAACCGTTCGAGGTCGCAGACCACCAGCAGTGGCGGGTTCCCCAGGTCCTCGCGGTAGTCGTTGAGTTGCCGGTACGCGGCCTTCAGGTTCGCGTGCTTGCCCTTGTACTCCCAGGCGAACTTGTCCTTCATCCAGACATCGGCGAAGCCGTCCGAGCCGTCCAACTTCTCCGCGCCCTTCTCGAACGCGAACCACTCGCCGGTCGGGTCGAGGTCGGTGGGTGTCCGCCAGCCGAGCATCCGGCAGAGGTCGTTGAAGTGCGACTGCGAGACGGCGCGCTCGTTCTGGGTCACGCCCTTCCACTTGGCGGCGAACTCGGCGGGGTCCATCCCGGTGAGCGTAGCGAACGGCGCGCCCGTCCACAGCGGCCGGACGAGGCGTGACACGCGTGGGACCAGAGGGATGCCGGGTGGTCAGGCCCGCGGGGCTGTGGGCGTTCGAGCCGGGTCCGTGGTCGTCACAGAAGGGGAGGGCTGGGCCTCGGGAACGCCCAGACCGAGGAACGCGCGAGCCTGCCGACCCGCCCAGGCCAGTGAGGCTTGGAGGGGTCGGTCGGCGGCCCGGATCCCGTCCCACTGCGCCCTGACCCACGCGAGCACCTCGAGGGCCAGCGGCCTCCATTCGCTTGGCTCGAGGAGTCGCGGTCGCGCCCAGATCCAGGGCACCGCCGCCCAGAGGAGCAGCAGGTAGTCGAGTCGGAACGGGCGCGGGAAGGTGATGGCGGTCTCGACCTGGATGAGCGTCTGGGGCCAGGTGGCGAGCGCCAGGACGCCCGCGAGCGCGATCCAGATGAGGCCCCACAGGCGGGCGCGAGGCGGCAGGATCAGCCACAGGGGGGCGGGGAACCACTTGAGGACGGTCGCCAGCGCCCACAGGCCCCCACCGAGTCGTGGCCCGGTGAACTGGGCGGCCCACACGCCGAGCGCGCACAGGAGGGTCAGGTTGCCGGTGTCGAGGGTCGCCGCGATGGGGGCCGCCAGGATGCACAGGAGGATGGCCGTGGCGAGCGGATGACGTTGATAGGCCCACGCCGCGGACCAGACGAGCAGCAGCAGGTTGATGCCGCGCCATACGATCCAGGCGACATCCCAGGGCAGCAGCGCCCATGGCAGGAACAGCGGCACCGACCAGGGCGCGTACACGTACGGCAGATAGGGCTGGGGCGGGAGCATAGGGTCGCCACCAGCGAGCCACACCCGGACGCCACCCCAGTAGGCGCGCGCGTCCGCTCCGGCGAGCTCCCCCCTCGCGACCACGAACACCACGATGAGGGTCCCCGCGAGGCTGGTGAGCAGGATGGCGAGCAGGCGCCGACGATCGTGAAGGAACGACAGGTCCCGGTCCCTCGCGGGGTCGGCTGCCCGTCCCGCCGTGACCGTCGCGGGTCGTGCGCCTGCGTCGTCGCCCAGGGTGGCCGCCATACCCTGCGGATGCTACGACGGCATCGTCGCCCGCACGCAGCCCATCGGCCACATCGCCCCACCGCGGGGCCGCGGGTCCTGCCCCGGTGCGTGAGCGCGTGAGCGGTCGACTGCCAGGCCGAGTCGCCCGCGCGAACCCCGCGTCTTCGGGATTAGTTCGCGCGGACGCAGATGGCGTAGGCGCCGATGGCGAAGCTCTTGCCCGTCGAGGTGGCCTCGACCGTCCACGCGTCGTTGCCGTCCGGTCCGCTGCGCATCACCACGATGTCCCCGGGGTCGCTCACACCAGTGGTGTCATATCCGCCGCCCACGACGACCTTGCTCCCCGGACAGCGTGCGGTGACAGCGCGACGCCCGCTCGAGTCCTCGCTCATGCCGCTCGAGACGCGCTCGTAGCCACTCACGCCGGGTGAGCCGTCCTCGCCCCTGGGGCCTCGCGGGCCTTCCGGGCCCGGGGGCCCTTCCTGTCCGCGCGGCCCGGTGTCGCCAGTGTCGCCCTGCGGGCCTTCCGGTCCGCGCGGCCCTGCTTCCCCCGCCTCGCCGCGCGGGCCCTGAGGCCCTTGGATACCCGGCTCTCCCTGGGGCCCACGCGCTCCGCTTGGTCCAGTCAGGCCGCGCAGGCCTGTCAGGCCACGCCCCCCGTCATCGCCCTTGGGGCCCTGTGGGCCCGTCGGGCCGGTCAGGCCGCGAGGACCAGTCGGCCCAGCGGGCCCCCGAGCCCCGGTCTCGCCCTCCGGTCCGCGTGGCCCGGCCGGCCCACGCGCCCCGGTCTCGCCCCGTGGGCCCTGTGGCCCGGTGGCACCCGACTCGCCCAGCAGCTGTGCCCATGCGGCAGCCCCCACCGGTCCCATGGGGCCTGGTGGTCCAGGAGGTCCCGCTGGGCCGCGCTCACCCGTAGGCCCCGCCGGCCCCGCCGGACCTGCCGGACCCGCCGGACCTGCCGCGCCAGTCTCACCCGCCGGCCCGACTGGCCCCGCCGGACC
>DAOTUX010000079.1:0-34895 GCA_034436475.1 Chloroflexota bacterium
CGCTGCGCTCGCTGTTCGCCACCGTCGAGAACTACCCGGAGCTCAAGGCGAACCAGAACGTACTCCAGCTCCAGGAGCAGCTGACCACGACCGAGAACCAGATCAGCTTCGCGCGGCAGCACTACAACGCCACCGTGCTCGACTACAACACCGCCATCGTGACCATCCCCAGCAACCTCATGGCGGGACCGCTCGGCTTCACCAAGCGGGAGTTCTTCGATGCCGAGCCGGCCGCCGAGCAGGTCCCCACGGTCAACCTCGGGTTCCCCACCACGGGCGGGCCCAGCGCGGCAGGGAGCCCCGGTTCCGATATGGGTGCGCCGGCCCCCAGCGACAGCAGCCTGCCGCCGGCCACTGGTGGCGACGCCGGTTCGCCCCCGGCGACCACCTGACCGGGTCACTCGGGCATCGAACCCGTCATCGGCCGTGCCGATGACCCGCTCCGGGCGCGACCCCGGCGCCCGTGACACCGGCGTGTGCACGTGACCGTCCGACGTCAGACCTTCCAGCAGCAGATCACCCAGAACAAGCGGCGCTCATGGCTGCTGGTCATCATCCTGACCCTCCTGCTGGTGGTGCTCGGAGCGCTGGTGGGCTACGCCCTGACCGGGTCGGCGACCGGTGCCGGCGCCGCGGTGGCCTTCGCGATCGTCCTCTCGGCCGTGCTCAGCGCAGGCGCCTTCTACAGCGGGGACAGCCTGGTCCTCGCCGCGTCGCAGGCGCGCGAGGTGACGCAGCAGGACGCGCCCCAGCTGATGAACGTGGTGCAGGAGCTGTGTCTCGCGGGCGGCCTGCCGCTGCCCAGGGTGTACCTCATCCCCGACAGCGCCCCCAACGCCTTCGCGACGGGTCGTGACCCGGAGCACGCGAGCATCGCCGTCACCACGGGACTCCTGGACAAGCTGGACCGCGAGGAGCTCCAGGGGGTCATCGGCCACGAGCTGTCCCACGTCCGGAACTACGACATCCGATGGTCGCTCCTGGTGGGCGTGCTCGTGGGCAGCATCGCGCTCCTCGCGGACATGTTCGTGCGGATGTCGATCTGGGGCGGCATGTCACGACGCTCCCGCGGGAAGGACTCCGGGGGCGGCGCGATCATCATGCTCATCGCCCTGGTGTTCGCGATCCTGGCACCCATCTTCGCGAGCCTCGTGCAGTTCGCCGTGAGCCGCCAGCGCGAGTACCTTGCCGACGCCTCGAGCGTCGAGCTCACCCGGAACCCCACCGGGCTCCAGCGGGCACTGGTCAAGATCGCGACCGACCAGGAGCCCCTCGAGGTGGCCAATCGGGCCACGCAGCACCTGTACATCGTCAACCCCATCAAGAAGCTCGACGACCGATCGATGGGCCTGTTCTCCACCCATCCGCCCATCCGCGAGCGCATCGACCGGCTGCGCGCGCTGTCGGGCCAACCGCCCCTCGACGCATCGGCCGAGGAGGGGCTGGCCGGCCTCCAGTGAGCCGCCTGGCCCGGCTCAGCGTGACGCGCTGGCACGGCTCAGCGTGACGCGCTGGCACGGCTCAGCGTGACGCGCTGGCGCGGCCCGATTGGACCCTCCGCTCGGACTTGTGGTTGAATACGCGGGCCGCACCTGCGGGCCGAGATAGCTCAGTTGGTAGAGCACGCGACTGAAAATCGCGGTGTCGCCAGTTCGAATCTGGCTCTCGGCACCATGCCCATGGAGGGTCAGGGACGGCGGGATCCAGGCGGAAGTGGCTCAGTTGGTAGAGCATCACCTTGCCAAGGTGAGGGTCGCGGGTTCGAGTCCCGTCTTCCGCTCCAGCCCTCCGGTCGGGCCCCATCTCGCACCGAGCGGGAGGCGGAGTTCCCGACCCGAGCGCCGCACCGCTGGCCCTTCGTCTAGTGGTAGGACGCCGGACTTTGGATCCGTGAACCGAGGTTCGAATCCTCGAGGGCCAGCCAGCCCAGCACCGGCCCCACCGGTGCGCACAGGGGCGACGTACCCAAGTGGTTAAGGGGGGGGTCTGCAAAACCCCTATTCAGCGGTTCGAATCCGCTCGTCGCCTCCACTCCCTCCTCGTGCTCCCTCCCTGACACGCTGGTCCTCGTGGCCCCTGCCGGACGAGGCGTCCCGGCCGCGCCGTGCCAGCGTCTCCCCACTTGGTCCTTGCGGCGGATGGCATGATCGGCGGCACGTGGCGCACAGCGACTTCAGCGCCCGAGCACAGGGGAGGAGGCGGCCATGGCCGTCCGGGTATGGCGGCGTCACGCGCTCGTGACGTCGGTCGTGATGATCCTGATGGTGGCGACGGCGGCGCCGGTCTCGGCGGATGCGGGCGCGGTCTGGGCGTGGGTGACGGTGCGCGAGGCGAGCCGTGACAGCCTCGTGTCGGGGCCCGTCGACGCGGGGAGCTGGAACTCGGGCGGCGCCGGCATCCACCGTGTCGGCACAGGGCACTACCAGGTGACGTTGTATGGTGCGCAGCAGAACGGCAGTGGCGCCCGGGTGGCCCTGGTGAGCCCGATGGGCTCGACGGCCCGGACCTGCGCCGCAGTGGGCTGGGAGCGGGTCACCTCGAGCGAGGTGGTCGAGGTCAAGTGCCAGACACTGGACGGGACCCCCCGGGACAGCCGCTTCGTCGTCCATTGGCTCGCCGCGAGCGGAACGGGTGGCCGGCTCGCCTACGGGCTCAACTGGAGCCCGACCAGCGGCGGCACCACGCCCGACGAGTCGTACAACTCGCGGGGGGCCCTCAACCGCGTCCAGCCGGACAACCAGACAGCGCAGATGCGCTTTGGCGACCAGGGGGTCGATGGCGGCGTGGCCATCGTGTCTGCCACCGATGGGGACCGGCTCGCCGATGGCTCCTTCCCGACGTCCTGCTCGCTCAGCCGCCTGGTGACCGTGCTCGACCCGCACACATCGTCGCCGGACGACGACAGCCTGGACAAGTACGCGGACGTCAAGTGCTGGGAGACGGACGACAGGCCCAACATCTATCACCAGCACGTGGTCGTGTTCCTGAGGAGCCTGGGCCTCAAGGGCGTCGACCGCGAACGGGTCGCCTACCTCCGGGCCGGGCACCCAACGACACGCTCCTACACGCCGTCGTCGGTGGACCGGTACAGCTCGTCGAGGGGCCGCATCACCGTGCGGCGTCTGGGTCGCGGCCGCTACGAGGTCACGTTCGCGGGCATGCCCCGGGGCGGGGGTGCCCAGGTGACGGCGGTCAGCGGGTCGGAGCGGCGCGTGTGCACCATCGCCGGCATCACCACCAAGGCCAGCCCGCCTCGTGTCAAGGTCTCCTGCTTCGATGGGGGCGGCGCCCTGCGGGACACTCGCTTCGTCCTCGCCTACACGCGCTGAGGGGCTCGGGCGGCTGGTCTCGGGCGGCCCGCCAAGGGCGTCCCGGCCGTCAGCCGGCTATGCTCGGTGACCGCGCCGAAGTGGCGGAACCGGCAGACGCGGCGGTCTTAAACACCGCTGGGGGATGACCCCGTGCGAGTTCGAACCTCGCCTTCGGCACGCCCGCGCTGGTACCGACCCCGGGCCGCGGGGGGGCGGCGCCTCGTTCCGGTCGCGATCGCGGGTGGCAACCGCCTCGCGGGACCCGTCGACGCGACTCCATGGCGCTGCCAACCGGGCCACGTCCCGCCGGTACGATGGTCCGGGGATCCTCGACACGCCGTGGATGATGGTGTCCCCGCCGGTGAGGCCCAGCGGCGTCCGGAGAGGTGGAGTCGGGTCCCTGGTCGTTCGACCCGCTCCCTCTCCGGCGCCGGAGGCCTCAGTGCCGGCCCAGCAGGCTCCGCAGCAGCGGCTTCTTGTTCCGGGCGGCCGGAAGGGGAGGCGCCTCCTGCACCTGGGGGCCGATGATCCGAGCGGCGAGACGGCGGAACGCCTGGGCGGGTGACGATGACGGCGCGCTGATGACGACCGGGATGCCCTCGTTGGCGGCCTTCAGGAAGAGCAGCGGGTCGTACGGGATCTCGTCATCGATGGGCAGCTGGAGCGAGCGGCGCAGGTCCTCGGACCTGACCAGGTCGGCCGCGAAGATGTGGTTGAGCACCACCACGTGCCGTTCGGCAGGGGCCTCGTACTCGGCGAGCTGCTCGATGAGCATCCGCGTCGCGCGGACCGCGGGGATCTCGGGCGTCACCGTGATGAGCACCCGGTCGGCGCGGCCTAGGAGGACCTGGGCCCGATCGTCGAGGGCAGAGCCCGCGTCCACCACCACGTAGTCATACACGGCGCTCAGGGCGACCAGGACGCGCTCGAGCTGCTCGGGCGTCGCGGGGTGCGATGCGTCCGGTCGGACGGGCGAGGTGAACACGGACACGCCACTCGGGTGCTGGAGGGCGTACGCCCGCACCGTCTCGTGGTCGTCCACGCCACTCAGGTCGCGCGCCAGCTCGGCCACGCTCATCCGTGGTGCCATGTCCATCTGGGTGGCGACCTGGCCCCACCAAGGGTCGAGGTCGAGCAGACCGACCGTCCGGGTCCCGCGTGCGGCGAGGCAGATGGCCACATTGACCGCGAGCGTCGTCGACCCCACCCCGCCCTTGGCGGCGAAGAAGGCCAGGAGGCGGGGCCCCGTGGGACGCGCCACCGGCTGGGCGACGGTGAGTTGGACCACGGGGGCGGCGTCGGCGCGTCGGATGATCCCGTCGACCCGCGCGGCGAGCTCCTGGCCGTCGATGGGCGTGGCCATCACGTCATCGGCACCGGCCTCGAGGAGCTCGATGCGCTCCTCCACGGTGTCCGAGCGGGCGATGGCGAGCAGCGCGATGGCCGCCAGGTCCGGCTGGGCCTTGATGGACGCCACGATGGCCGTCGAGGACACACCTGGCGTGTTGTCCACCACGACGATGCGCGCGTTCCGGGCGAGGTCCAGCGCGGTCGGGCCGTACGGCGTGGCCACGACCTTGAGACCGAGCCCCGTCAGGGGCGCGGCGATGACGCTGGCGGCGTCGCGCTCGGCGGAGAGGACGAGGATGGTACGTCCTGTGCGATCAGACTGGTCCACTGGTGCCACGCTAGCAGGGGAGGAGGGGGGTTCGGATCGGTCCGATGGTGCCGGTCGGACCATAGGACCCCTGCCGCGAGGCGCGCCCACGGTGCCCGTCCGTGACGTCCCGGGGTCGTATCCCGGGACGCCACGGGGTCGAGACCCGTGACGCCCTCCGCCCTGTGACGCCCGGGGTCATGCCTCGTCGCTGGTATACTCCCCGCTCGTCCTTTCAGCTCCGCCGCGGACCCATCGTGGGCCCACCATCGAGCGGGGCACATCCCATGGGAAGGAGTCTCGTCACCCGTGCGTCGTTATGAGTTGATGCTGGTCATGCGGCCCGATGTCGCCGATGACCGCGCCCAGGCGGTCATCGACCGCACCACCCGGACCGTGGCCGGGGCTGGCGGCCAGATCGCCAAGGTCAGCCCGTGGGGTCGAAGGCGCCTCGCCTATCCCATCGACGGCTTCCGCGAGGGCTCGTATCACATCGTGCTGTTCGACGGACCCGCCGAGGTGGTCGCCGAGATCGAGCGCAGCCTCAACATCACCGAGGAGGTGATGCGCCACATGGTCGTCCGGATCGAGCGCCCGGCATCGGCGCGCCGTTCCGACCGGGAGGACGACACGGACGTCGCGCCGCCCGAGGACGAGCCAGAGCCGGAGGGCGAGGTCATCGACGAGTCCGAGAGCGAGGCCGCTCCGGCCGCCATCGACTGATCACCCAGGCCCGCCAACCCCACCGCCCGCCGGGAGGCCAGCGCCATGTCGCTCAACAAGTGCATGATCATCGGCAACCTCGGGCGGGACCCCGAGATGCGCTACACGCCCAGCGGTCAGGCGGTCACGCAGTTCACGGTGGCCACCAACCGCAACTACCGGGACCAGCAGGGCGAGTGGCAGTCCGAGACCGAGTGGTTCCGGGTGGTGGTCTGGGGCCAGCAGGCCGAGCGGACCGCCGAGCGGCTGCGCAAGGGCCACAAGGTCTACGTGGAGGGTCGGATCCAGACCCGCCAGTGGGAGGACCAGACCGGCGCCAAGCGCTACACCACCGAGCTCATCGCGAACCAGGTCAGCTCGCTCGAGCGCCGCGACCGCGACGAGGAAGCGCCCTTCCCTGACGACCGAGCGGGTGGCGCACCCGCCAGTGGCGGCGCGCCTGCCGGCGGCGCCCAACGGCCCAGCAGCGACATCGGCCAGGACGACTTCGACGACCTGCCCTTCTAGGGCGCTCGACCACACCAACCAAGACCAGCACCGCATCGATAGCCAACGAGGACCCACCACATGCCCCCTGCCCGCTCCGCCGCTCGCAGCAAGCGTGACGACTTCTACCGTGACCGCCGCCGTCGCAAGGTGTGCAGCTTCTGCGCCGACAAGTCCGGGCAGATCGACTACAAGGAGGTGAACCGCCTCCGTCGGTACCTCTCCGAGCGCGCCAAGATCGAGCCGCGCCGCAAGACGGGCACCTGCGCCCAGCACCAGCGGGAGCTGTCGGTCGCGCTCAAGCGAGCCCGGCACGTCGCCCTCCTGCCCTACGCGCCGCAGCACCTGCGCCCCTGAGCCGCTGACCAGCCGCCGACGGCCTCGCCGTCGGCTGTTCCCGCCCTGGCTGCGCCGGCCCCATCGGGCCCTTGGCTGGGCCATCGGTGGCGACGTTCCGCCGCTGCGCGATCGCCCCACCCGCGTTGAGGGCGAACGGAGGAGGCACCGACCCGAGCGACGACCGGATCGAGGGCCCATGGCCCGCCCGCAGCCGCGGTCGGGGGAGGCACCGAGGGCGGCCCGTGCCACACCGCGGCGTGCTGGCCTGGCTCGCGCCCAGCACGTGGGATGGCGCGCCGTCCTGGTCAAGGCGCCGGTGCCGGTGCTCCGTATACTGCGGCCCATGTTGACCCAGAAGCCCGCCGAGGGCACCGCCGCACCCAAGTCGCATGCCACCAGCGGGACGCTCCCCGAGACGGACGTCGAGTGCTGGTTCGAGGATGGCTGGGTGCGCCTGGCGGACGCCAAGGTGGGCGTGATGACCCACGCGTTCCTGTATGGCACCGCGGTGTTCGAGGGGATCCGTGGCTACTGGAACCAGGACCAGGGGCAGTTGTACCTGCTCAAGCCTCGGGAGCACTACGAGCGCATCGTCGATTCCGCGAAGGTGATGCTCATGGACCACGGCTACTCCGTGGACCGGCTCGTGGAGCTCACCCGGGAGTTGGTGCGCCGCAACGACTACCGCCAGGACGTGTACGTCCGGGCGACCATCTACAAGTCGTCGCAGGCCATCGGCGTGCGTCTCCACAACGTGGAGTGCCGCCTCAACATCCTGGCCATCCCGTTCGGCGACTACATCGCCACCGAGGGCGGCATCAGCTGCGGCACCGTCTCGTGGCGCCGGACGAGCGACCTCGCCATCCCGTCGCGCGCCAAGGTCGTCGGCTCCTACGCCAACCCGGCGCTGTCCAAGAGCGAGGCGGTGCTCAACGGGTTCGACGAGGCGATCGTGCTCACCCAGTCGGGCAAGGTGTCCGAGGGCAGCGCCGAGAACCTGTTCATGGTCCGGCGCGGCGAGCTGGTGACCCCCGGCGTGGACAGCGACATCCTCGAGGGCATCACGCGCGCCGGCATCATCGAGATGGCCGAGCGCGAGCTGGGCCTCCGGACGGCCCAGCGGACCATCGACCGGACCGAGCTGTATCTCGCGGACGAGGTCTTCCTGTGCGGCACCGGGGCGCAGATCTCGCCGGTGACCTCGATCGACCATCGGCCCATCGGGACAGGCAGCGTGGGGCCGGTCGCGTCACGCATCACATCGACCTACTTCGACATTGCCCGGGGGCGCCGCGCGGAGTATGCGCACTGGGTGACGCCGGTCTACTGATCGGCGGCCGGCGCGGCAGCCGAGGCCCGAGGGAGGCGCGCCACAGCCCATCACCCCGGGCCGAGGATCCCCCTCGGCACGCCGCGCGTGCTGGTCCCTGCAGGACCTGGACAGACTCGCGCAAGGTGCGTACACGCCGGCCCGGCGCGACGACGACCTGGCCAGGACTCGCTCCAGCGCGTGATCGTCATGGAGGTGGCCACTGCGCCGAGCGTGAGGCGTCAGCGTGTGCCCCGCGCTGCCACGCGGAAAGTCGGCGAGCACCACCGAGACGACGATCTGTCCAGGAATCACCGGGCCAGCGGGCCGCGGGGCCATGCCCCGCGCTGCCACGCGGAAAGTCGGCGAGCACCACCGAGACGACGATCTGTCCAGGAATCACCGAGCCAGCGGGCCGCGGGGCCACGCCCGCGCGCCGCCCCTGGGCCATCGGCGACCTGGACGTGAGGGCCGCGTCTCGGGCCACCCGAGGTGCCCGAGACGATGCACTCGGGCGTCACGGCTGTGTCCCACGTCGACGGCCGTCGCGGGGCCATGGCCGCCTGGTCGGTCGGTGACTCGTCAGGCGGCGCAGTCGGGGCGCGGGTTCGGGGCGCCCTTGCCCACGACCACCACGATATTCGCGGTCTGCTCGGGGTCGTCGGCCTCGACGGCCGACACGCCCATCAGCTTCTCGATGGCCCGGATGGTCTCGGGCGCCTGCTCCGCTGCGCCGTTGTAGACGGTGATGACCGACGTGTCGTAGTCATCGCGATCCGCCGCGCCGCCATCGATCGGCGGCACGGACGCGTCGATGCCCTGGCACCGGAGGTAGTCGGCGACCCGCGTCGTCCGCTGGTTGGTGCCCTTCGTGCCGTTGAGCACCTGGACGACCGCACCCTCGCTCGCCAGCTCCTGGGCACGCTCGAGGGCCTTGGCATCGTCGAACACGCCCTTGACCGCGCGACGCATGGCGTTGACGTCCGCGACGAGCGCGTATCGGCCGTTCTGCTGGCAGAGCCCGCTGCCACTCACGCTGGCCTGCTGGCAGGACGTGGTGAATCGCGACAGCTGGAGCGACACGCGCTTGTCGATGTCCACACCCTGCGCGAGGTCGGCGAGGGGCGCGAACAGCTTGGACGGGATGTCCGTTCGCACGTTCTTCTTGACCAGGCCGAGGTACTTGTCGATGCCGCCATCCTCGAGGATCGCCCCGATGTCCAACTGGTTGCGAATGGCCGTGATGACACGCGTCTGGCGGGCCGATCGCTCGAAGTCGCTGGATGCGTGGCGCGAGCGTGCGTATGCCAGCGCGTCGCCACCATCGAGGCGGTGGAGGCCCGGCCAGACGTACAGCTTGAGGGTCCCGCGCCCGTCCGCGGAGTTGTAGCGGCTGTCGTAGAGCGGCAGCTGGACATCGATCATCGCGCCGCCAAGTGCGTTCACCGCATCCATGAAGCCGTTCATGTCGACCTGGATGTAGTAGTCGATGTCGAGGCCGAGGGACTCGCCGATGATGGCCTTGAGCGCGCCGTAGCCGCGCTGACGGGGGTTCTTGCCGGGCACATCGTTGCGGTTCTTGGTCAGGTACTGGATCTCGTTCGCTCGCCGTGGCCAGACGCCATTCTGGCTCCGATAGAGCCCACCCAGCGCGCTGGGGATCCGGAGGCCGACGGTGTCCCGGGGCATGCTGATGAAGGCGACCTGCTTGGTCTGGCGATCGATGCTGACCACGAGCATGGTGTCCGTGAGCGAACCGTTGGTGCCCACGAGCAGGATGTTGAGGCGGCGACCGCTGAGGCCCTCCGGCTCCGGGGTCGGCTCGGGTGTGGGCGTTGGCTGGGGCGTCGGGGACGCGTTGGGGTCGAGCGATGGCGCCGCGCTGCCGATGGGTGGCGGCAGCGTCGCCAGGGGCGCGATCGACGCGTCCGGGTCGTCGGGGTCGTCGACGCCTGGGTCGTCGAGATCGCCCTCGTCGCACTCGATCTCACTGGTGATGCACTGGATGTCCGTCCGGACCGACTCGACCTTCGCGGCTCCGGCCGCCCAGGCCGGGACGAGCAGCGCGAGGATGGCCACGAGTCCCGCCACCGACCCGATGCGACGCAGGGCCCCGTCCGTGATGCCCGGGGGCGCGCGGGCGACCCACCAGGCGTCGATCACCGCGAGGCCGCGCCAGACGAGGTCCGTCAGGATCCCGAACACGACGTACTGCATGACATCCGTCCCGGCAAGGCGTGCCCCGAACTCCTTGAGGCCCATGGAGAACGCGATGCCTGCCACGAGCGCGACCGCCACGAGCCACGGGACCATCCAGAGCAGTCCCCGCAGGAACCGTCGGCAGTACACCTGTCCGAGGCCGGGAAGCAGGAAGGAGAGGAACGCGGCGGCGAACGAGCTGTGGCGCGCCACTGGCTGCGCGTCGGGGGTCAGCACGTGGCGCATGGTACCCGCAAGCGTCCGGAAGCACCGGGGGGCGTGTTCGCAGGCCGGCGGCTGCTCCCCGAACCTGCCGGAGGCGATGCATCCCGCGGATGATCGGGCCGATCGGATGCCTCCGGCCGCGACTTGACGGCCATCGCATGCGCGCGGCGGCTCGAACGGCCGACGATCGGCCATCCAATGCGCCGGACGGATGAGGGTGCGCCCGGCGACACCGGGCGCGGCGCGCCATCGGCCCCATCATGCGCCCAGCGACTCAGGGCCGGAGCCACGGGGAGCCGCGGGCGCGGGACGCGGGTGGCCAGGGGCGCGGGACGCGGATGGCCAGGGGCGCGGGACGCGGATGGCCAGGGGCGCGGGACGCGGGTGGCCAGGGACGCGGGTGGCCAGGGGCGCGGGACGCGAATGGCCAGGGGCGCGGGACGCGATGCATGCAGCGGATGATCAGGCCGTCTCGGTGGACAAGTGGCGAGGCTCGCCGGCCATCCGATGCACCCAGCGGCTGGAACCACCGCCGGCCGGCCATCCGATGCACCCGGCGGGTTGCACCGGGCGGGTCGGGAGTCGGTCGGCGACGCGGCCTGCACCCGCCCGTCGGCTTGGTCATGCGCCCAGCGCATCGGGGTCGCGCCCGGGGTGGGGTCGCGCCAGCATCTCGGACCCGAGTCGCGCCCCGCCGCGTCGCCTGGCACCGGGCCCGGCTCGGATATCCTTGGGGCACATGCCGTCGTCCCCGACGCGACCCGAGCAGGAGTCGCGCTTCCGCACCCTCCCGGCCGCACCGGACTTCCCTGCCCAGGAGCATCGCATCCTCGCCCTCTGGCAGGAGCGGCGCGCATTCGAGCGCCTGCGCGCCAGGAACGCGGGGAAGGAGCCGTGGTCCTTCCTGGACGGCCCCATCACGGCCAACAACCCCATGGGTGTCCACCACGCCTGGGGGCGCACCTACAAGGACCTGTACCAGCGCTTCCACGCCATGCTGGGCCAGGACCAGCGCTACCAGAACGGCTTCGACTGCCAGGGCCTGTGGGTGGAGGTCAACGTCGAGCGGGAGCTGGGCTACACCTCCAAGCGTGACATCGAGCGCCATGGCATCGATGCCTTCGTCAGCCTGTGCAAGCAGCGTGTCCTGACCTATGCCGCGGTCCAGACCGAGCAGTCGATCCGCCTGGGCATGGGGATGGACTGGAACGACCCCGATGAGCTCCGACGCCTGCGCGACGCGCTCGCGGAGGACCCCAGCCAGACCCTGACCATCCAGGGACCGGACGGCCCGGTCACCGACACGGTCGAGATGCTCGTGGGGCGCCTCGGCATGCCGGACCTGGGCGGCTCCTACTTCACGTTCAGCAACGAGAACAACGACCTCATCTGGGGCTTCCTCGCGGAGTGTCACAAGCGGGGCTGGCTGTACAAGGGCAACGACACGATGCCCTGGTGCACCCGCTGTGGCACGGGCATCAGCCAGATGGAGATGAACGAGGGCTACGCGGACCGCGAGGACCCGGGGCTCACGGTGCGCCTCCCGCTGGTGGAGCGGCCGGGCGAGCACCTGTTGGTGTGGACCACCACCCCCTGGACGCTGTCGGCCAACGTGGCCGCGGCGGTCGGCCCGGAGATGCGCTACTGCCTGGTCCGACAGGGCGACGACCGCTACTGGGTCGCCCGCTCCCGGCTCAGGGCGGCGGTCCAGGGCGCGTTCGAGGTGGTCGAGGAGCGCCCGGGCGCCGACCTCGTGGGCTGGCACTACACGGGCCCCTATGACGACCTCGAGGCGGTGGCGACCGCCTTCGCCGGCGACGGCATCACGCCCGCCTACCAACACCGAGTGGTCGCGTGGGAGGAGGTCGGCGAGGACGAGGGCACGGGCATCGTCCACATCGCGCCCGGCTGCGGCGCCGAGGACCACGCCCTGGGCAAGGCGCTCGGCCTGCCCATGGTCGGCCCGCTCGACGAGGACGGCCACTACCACGGGGGCTTTGGCTGGCTGTCAGGCCTCGATGCCCACGGCGTGGCGGCGCGCGTGGTGGAGGACCTCGAGGCGCGCGGCTTCTTCTATCACCTCGAGCCGTACAGCCACCGCTACCCGCACTGCTGGCGCTGCAACACGCCGCTGCTGTTCCGGGTGGTGGACGAGTGGTACATCTCCATGGGCCCGGTGTACGACATCCCGCGTGGCGACCTGACGCGCGAGCAGGTCGACCGGAGCCTGCGCTACCAGATCATGGAGGTCGTCGACGACATCCGCTGGTACCCAGGTTTCGGCTACGAGCGGGAGCTCGACTGGCTGCGCACGATGGGCGACTGGATGATCTCCAAGAAGCGCTACTGGGGTCTCGCGCTACCCATCTGGGAGTGCCCCGACTGCGGTGGCTTCGAGGTCATGAGGGGGCGCGAGGAGCTCCGGGCGCGCGCGGTCGAGGGCTGGGAGTCGTTCGAGGGGCACACCCCGCATCGCCCATACGTGGACGCAGTGCGCATCCGCTGCCCCGTCTGCGGCGGCACGGCCGAGCGCGTGCGCGACGTGGGCAACCCGTGGCTCGACGCCGGGATCGTGCCGTACTCCACGCTCCACTACCGCGAGGACCGCGACTACTGGGGCCGCTGGTTCCCCGCGGACTTCATCACCGAGAGCTTCCCGGGCCAGTTCCGCAACTGGTTCTACTCCATGCTCGCCATGAGCACGGTGCTGCGTCGCGAGCGGCCGTTCAAGAGCATCCTGGGCTTTGCCACGCTGTTCGGCGAGGACGGCCGCCCGATGCACAAGAGCTGGGGCAACGCCATCGAGTTCAACGAGGCGGCCGAGCGCATGGGCGTGGACGTCATGCGCTGGATGTACGCCCGGCAGCGCCCCGAGGACAACATCCTGTTCGGGTACCACGCCGCGGACGAGTCGCGTCGCGAGCTGCTGGTGCTGTGGAACGTGGCGGTGTTCCTGGTCACGTATGCGGGCGTGGAGGGCTGGGCGCCTCCTGGGGCGGCCGCCCGCGTGCCTGCCGGCGCGACGCCCCTCGATCGCTGGGTCCTGTCGCGCGCCGCGGGGCTGGCGGCCGAGGCCGGCACGGAGCTGGCCGACTTCGACGCCCGGGCGGCGACGCTCGCCATCGGGGCGTTCATCGACGACCTGTCACAGTGGTACCTGCGTCGCTCGCGGCGACGCCTCTCGCGCAACGAGGATGCCGCGGACCGCGACGCCGCGTTCGCGACGCTCCACCTGGCCCTGGTGGCTGCGGCCCGGGTGATGGCGCCCATCCTGCCGTTCCTCGCCGAGGAGCTGTACCAGGCGCTCGTGGCGGAGCCCCTGGGCCTGGGTGCGGACGACGCCGACTCGGTCCACCTGACCGACTGGCCGACGGACGAGTTGGCCCCCCTGCGAGACCCCGCGCTCGAGACGGCCATGGCGACCCTGCGCCGCGCCGTGGAGCTGGGTCGGACGCTCCGCTCGGGCGCGGGCATCAAGGTGCGCCAGCCGCTCGCGCGGCTATGGCTCGCCCTCCCGGGGGGGCGTCTGGCGGACGGCCTCGCGCCCTCCGACGAGGCCGCCCTCGTGGACCTGCTCGCGGACGAGCTCAACGTCCGCGAGGTGACGCTCATCGACGACGGCTCGGAGCTCGTGGAGCGGCGCGTCAAGCCGCTGCTGCCGATCCTGGGGCAGCGGGGCAAGGGTGCCGCGATCCCGGCCATCATGGCCGCGGCGCGCGCCAACGAGGTGGAGTACCTCCCCGGTGGCGGGGCTCGGCTCGGCGGCCACGAGCTTGCCCCGGACGAGGTGGAGATCCAGGCCACGCCCCGCCCCGGCACGGCGGTCGCCGACGATGACGGCGTGGTGGTGGTCATCGACACCGCCATCACCGACGAGCTGCGCGCCGAGGGAGACGCACGCGAGCTGACCCGCGCCATCCAGGACCTGCGTCGGAGTGCGGGTCTCGCGCTCGACGCGCGCATCGCGGTCACGGTCGAGCTCCCCGACGGCGCCTGGGCGCGTCTCGCGCCGCACGCGGCGTCCGTGGCGCGTGACACGCTCGCGGACGCCATCGGCCCGGGGTCGCTGGATGGCACCCGACATGCGGGCGAGGTGGAACTGGACGGCGCGACCGTGCGCATCGGCCTGCGGGGCGCCGCGACAGGGTCGGGGACCGGGCGATGAGCGCGGGCCACGTCGCGCGGCGGCGGTCGTGGCGTCCGTGGGTCGTGTTCGGGGCCATCGCGACGGCCGTGGTGGTCGCCGACCAGTTGACCAAGGCCTGGGTGGAGGCCGGCTTCGCCCTCGCGTCGCCGGCGGCGCCACCGGGATCGACCGACGCGCCCACGCCGGTCCTCGGTGACCTGGTGCGCATCGCGCGGACCTGGAACGACGGTGGCGTGTTCGGGCTGTTCGGTGACTCAGCGGGGGTGCTGGGCGTCGCGAGCATCGTGGTCATCGGGGTCATCGTGTGGGTGGAGGCCACCTCCGGTGTCAGGAGCCCCCTGCTCACGGTGGCGCTCGGCCTGCTCCTGGGAGGCGCCCTGGGCAACCTCATCGACCGCCTGCGCTTCGGCCATGTCATCGACTGGGTGGACACGGGCATCGGGACGCTCCGCTTCTACACCTTCAACGTCGCCGACTCAGCCATCTCCATCGCGGTCGTGCTGCTGCTCGCCATGAGCCTGCTCGGGCCGCGGCTCGGTCGCCTCGTGGGGGCGCCCACGGGTCATGCGCCCGGCGACCGACCCGTCGCGGATGGGGGCCGACCGTGAGCGGGGTGCTCCGGGTCCAGGTGCCCCAGGCCGGGTCGGGCGGTCGGGCCGACCGGTTCGTGGCCGACGCGTCGGGCCTGTCTCGCGCACGGGTCCAGCGGCTCATCAGTGATGGCCGGGTGACCGCGGCTGGCGTGCCCGTGCGCGCCCGCGACACCCTGGCGCCGGGTGCCGTGGTGGAGGTGGACGTGCCGGAGGCCCCAGCGCCCACGCTCGAGCCCGAGACCATGGACCTGCGGGTGGTCCACGAGGACGAGGACCTGCTCATCGTGGACAAGCCCTCTGGCGTCGTCACCCATCCCGCGCCGGGCCACGCGACCGGGACGCTGGTCCACGGCCTGCTGGGACGCGCACAGCACGAGGGCATCAGCCTGGGCACCGTGGGTGGTGCCGACCGGGCGGGCATCGTCCATCGCCTCGACCGCGACACGAGCGGCCTGCTGATGGTCGCCAAGACCGACGCCGCGCAGTTGGCGCTCCAGGCGCAGCTCAAGGCGCGTCGGGTCCACAAGCGCTACCTGGCCCTGGTCGCCGGGTCCGTGGCGGCGCAGGCGGGGCGCATCGAGGCACCCATCGGCCGTGACCCACGCGACCGGCTGCGCATGACGGTGGTGCCGGGCGGGCGCGACTCCGTCACGCTGTATCGGGTCCGGGAGCGGTTCCCGCGCTGGACGCTGCTGGAGGTGGACCTGGTCACCGGCCGCACGCACCAGATCCGGGTGCACCTCGCGTCCATCGGCCACCCGGTGGCAGGTGACCCGCTGTACGCCACGGGCGCGGCGCGGCGCGGGCCCGACGGCCTGGCGCGCCTGTTCCTGCACGCCTGGCGCCTCGAGCTCGCCTCTCCCTCGGGGCACGGGCTCATCCGGGCCGAGTCGCCGTTGCCGGAGGAGCTCGTGGCCGTGCTCGACCGCCTGCGCGCCGCCGCGGGCACCGGTCCCGCGTCAGGAGGGGTGGCGCGGTGAGCGGGACGGAGGAGGCCATGCTGGGCGTGGGCACCGCGGACCCGCCGGAGCCGGCGCGGGTGCTGGGGGCGCCTGGTGCGGCGGTGGTCATCATCTCGGGCCCGTCCGGGGTGGGCAAGGACACCATCATCCACGCGATGCGCCTGGTGGACCACCCCGACCGCCACTACGTCATCACGTGCACGACCCGGGACAAGCGCTGGTACGAGGAGGATGGCGTCGACTACCACTTCCTGTCCCAGGATGCCTTCGATGCCAAGCGGGCCGCGGGCGGCTTCCTGGAGGCGTCCGAGGTGCACGGCAAGTGGTACGGCACACCACGCGACCAGGTGGTCGCGGCGCTCGTGGCGGGCAAGGACGCGATCCTCAAGATCGACGTCCAGGGGGCCCACACGGTGAGCGCGGCCATCCCCGATGCGCTCCTGGTGTTCGTGGTGCCCCCATCGCTCGACGAGCTGCGGCGCCGCCTGGTGGGCCGGGCCACCGAGGTGTCGGAGGCGCTGGAGCGTCGCTGGCACAACGCGGCGTACGAGCTCCTGCGGCAGGACGACTACCACCACGTGGTCACCAACCACACTGGGCACGCGGACCAGACTGCCCAGGAGATCGAGGACATCATCGCGGCCGAGCACGCAGCGAACCCCCATCGACGCCTGCTCGTCTAGGCCCATGACGCCGGCAGGTGCGATGGCGCCCCGCCTGGTGGATGTGGCGGTCGATGCCACGGGGGTGCCGGGCGGCGTCCTGTACACCTGGTCGGTGCCCGAGGCGCTTGCCGACCTGGCCATCGGCGAGCCGGTCCTGGTGGGCTATGGCCGTCGCGAGGCGGTGGGCGTCGTGCTCCGGGAGCACGAGGGGGAGGCGCCGGCGAGCGTGCGCCCGGTGCTCGCGAGGGTCCGGGCCGACGGCCCGCTCCTGACGCCGCTCCAGGCGCGCCTCGCGGGCCATGTCGTCACGTGGTACCTCGCGCCAGCCGGGATGGTCGTCCGGGCGATGCTACCGCCCGGCGAGCTGGAGCGGCTCGACCTGGTGGCGCTCGCGAACCCCGGTTCCGTCACCGCGCGACCCGGTGGGCGCGAAGGGGAGCTGCTGGCTTCGGTCGAGGCGGCAGGCCCGGACGGCGTGGCCATCGACGCGCTGGCCCGTGACGGGGACCGCGCCGGGCTCCTGCGCCGGGCCAGGGGGCTGGCGACCGCCGGGATGCTGCGCCTGGAGTGGCGCATCCGTGCCGCTGCCGTGAGCCCACGGACCGACCGGATGGCGAGCCTGACGACCGACGGGCGGGCGGCGGCCGACCTCATGGCGTCCGGCGGCCGGCCACCGGGCGCCCGGCCGGGAGCACGCCAGGCGGCGCTCCTCGCCGAGCTCGCGGCCCGCCCCGGGGACGGGCAGGAGCGGACGGCGGACCTCGCGCGGCGGCACGGGTCAGGGACGGTGGCGAGCCTGGTGCGACGCGGCTGGGTCAGGCTGTCGGTCGCGGAGCGGGTGCGGCGACCCTTGGACGGCCGGGCGGTGGGCGCCCGTGGCGCCCTGCCATCGGGCGCGGCGCTCGCACCCGACCAGCGCGCCGCGGTGGCGCGCATCACGGCTGCGACCCGTGCGCGACATCCTGACCCGATGCTCCTTGAGGGCGTGGTGGCGAGCGGCAAGACCGCGGTGTACTCGGCGGTCGTCGGGGCGAGCCTGGCGGCCGGACGCGACGCGCTCGTGCTGGTGCCCGAGGTCGCCCTGGCGCTGCCATTGGTGGACCGGCTGCGCCACGACATGGGCATCGAGCCCGTGCTGCTCCACAGCGGCCTGTCGGAGGGCGAGCGCGCGGACGAGTGGCGCAGGCTGCGCGCGGCCACCGGACCCGTCGTGGTGGTCGGGACCCGGATGGCGGTGCTGGCGCCCCTGCGTGACCCGGGCGTGGTGGTCGTGGACGAGGAGCATGACCCCGCCTACAAGTCGGACCGGACGCCGCGCTACCAGGCGCGGGACGTGGCTCTGGAGCTGGGTCGGCTGGCCGGCTGCCCGGTGGTCCTGGGCAGCGCGACCCCGGACATCGTGTCGGTGGGTCGGGCGAGGACAGGGGAGCTGGCGCATCTGCGCCTCGCCGACCGGCGGGTGGGCGAGCGGCCCGATGTCGAGGTGGTGGACCTGCGTACGGAGCTGGCGGAGGGCAACCGGGGCCTGTTGTCCGTGGCGCTCGTCGACGCCCTCGGGCGGCTGGACCCGGGCGCGGGGGACCAGGCGATCCTGGTCCTCAACCGCCGTGGATCGGCATCGGTGGTCCTGTGCCGCGACTGCGGCTACGTCCAGGTGTGCCCCGAGTGCCATCGGCCGCTCGTGTTCCATGCGTCGTCCATGGCCCTGCGCTGTCACCACTGCGGGGCCACGGCCCCGCCGGCACGTCGATGTCCCGCGTGCGGCTCGGTCCGGATCCGCTACCTGGGGGGCGGCACCGAGCGTGTCGAGGAGCAGGTGCGGGTGCGCTTCCCCGCGCTCCGGGTGGGGCGGCTGGACCGGGACGTCGCGGAGCGGCGGGGGGCTGCTGCCGCGGTCATCGACGCGTTCACCGAGGGTCGTCTCGACGTGCTCGTGGGCACCAGCCTGGTGACCAAGGGCCTCGACGTGCCCGGGGTGGTCCTGGTGGGCGTCATCTCGGCGGATGTCGCGCTCACGCTCCCTGACGAGCGCGCCGCCGAGCGGACGTGGCAGCTCCTCGCCCAGGCCGTGGGCAGGGCGGGCCGTGGCGACCGACCCGGCCGCGCGATCATCCAGACCTACCTCCCGGACCACGCCGCGATCCGGGCGGTCGCGGAGGGCGACGCGTCGGCGTTCGTGACGGACGAGCTGGAACGTCGGGAGCGCTTCGGGACGCCGCCATTCGGGCGGCTGGTGCGTCTCACGGTGGCATTGCCGGACCATGCCGCGGCGGCGACCGAGGCCGCGCGCATGGCCGAGCGGCTCAGGGCCCGGGCGACCGGACCGGCCCGCGAGGCACGCGTCAGCGTCCTCGGCCCGGTGCCGGCGTACGTGGCGCGGCGGGCGGGCCGCTGGCGGTTCCACGTGGTCCTGCGCGGCCAGCGACCGCTGGAGGTGCTCGATGGCGACCCGGGCGCGCCCTGGAGCGTCGATGTCGACCCCGAGAGTCTGCTCTGACCCGGCCTACGACGCCTGGCCGCCGAGCGGGGCGTGTCGATGGCAACGCTCATCCGCCAGCGAGCCGCTGGTCGTCCCCGCGCCGGCCCTCGTCGAGGGCCTGACCCTCGCTGACCACCGACGGGTCGGAGAGCTCGTCGACCGTCACGCCGACTCCGACATCGGGTTCGTGGACGCGGCCGTCAGGGCCATCGTGGAGCGACTCGACGAGCCCAAGCTGGTGACGCTCGACCGACGTCACTTCGGCCTCATCCGGCCACGGCACCGGGAGTCCATCGACCTGTCGCCGGCGTGACGCGGGTGGTGTGCCCGCGCATTTCGGTATCCTTCGCGCCATGACCCTCCGGCCCATCGTGACCCTCGGTGACCCGCGCCTGCGCGTCGTCGGCAAGCGGGTCGACTCCTTCGGCCCCGCGCTCCACGCCCTGCTCGACGACATGACCGAGACCATGCGCGACGCACCCGGCGTGGGCATCGCGGCGCAGCAGGTGGGCGAGGCGCTCCAGCTGTGCGTCATCGAGGTCGATGACACCCTGTACGAGGTGGCCAACCCCCAGATCGTGCATCTGTCGGGTGAGCAGGAGGACTACGAGGGCTGCCTGTCGGTGCCCGGCTTCGTGGCGATCCGAACCCGGGCGGAACATGCGGTGATGGTCGGCCAGGACCGCCACGGCAGGCGCATCACCATCTCCGGCCACGGCCTGCTCGCACGCGCCATCCAGCACGAGTACGACCACCTCCAGGGCGAGCTGTACCTCGACAAGGTGCCCCCCGAGACCGTCATGCCCACCGAGAGCCTCGACGCGGATGGTGATGAGGACGCGGACACCCCGGAGGGGCGCCGGCTGCGACGCCGCCGCGAGCGCGAGCGCCGGCAGGCCGAGGCCGCCCTCGCGGACGCGGTCGGGTCTCCCGTGGAGTAGGCCAGGCCCGCTCGCATCGTGGTGGCTCGAACGGTCTTCCTGGGAAGCGGGAGCTTCGCGGTCCCGATTCTCGAGGGCATCGCGCGCTCGCCCCTGGCGGACCTCCGCGCGGTGGTGTCCGCCCCCGCCCGGCCCGTGGGTCGACGGGCGGTGCCCACCCCGACGCCCGTGGACGTGCGGGCGACCGAGCTGGGCATCCGGGTGCTCCGGCCGTCCCGCCTCCGTGCCCCGGAGGCTGTCGCGGACCTCGCCGCGGAGGCGCCCGAGCTGCTGGTGCTCGCGGACTACGGCCAGCTCGTCCCCCGGGAGGTGTTGGACATCCCGCGCCATGGCGCGCTGAACCTCCACCCCTCCCTGCTGCCGCGCCATCGCGGGGCGGCCCCGGTCGCGGCGGCGATTCTCGCGGGGGACCCCGAGACGGGCGTCACCCTGATGCGCATGGACGCGGGGCTCGACACCGGGCCCATCGTGGCGCAGGCGCGGCTGGCGCTGACGGGCGACGAGGACGCTCCCGCCCTCGAGGGGCGCCTGGCCCAGATGGCGGCCACGCTGCTGCTGGAGTCGTTGCCCGGATGGCTCTCCGGCGACCTCGGCGCGGTCCCCCAGCCCGTGGGGGGCGCCACGCTCACGCGGCCCTTCCGACGCGATGACGGGCGGCTGGACCCGAGCCTGACCGCGGTCGAGCTGGAGCGTCGGGTGCGCGCGCTCCGTCCATGGCCAGGCACCTTCCTCGAGCGCCCGGAGGGCCGGCTCATCGTGCATCAGGTCGCGCTGGGCGCGGAGGTCCCGCCGGGCCCGGGTGGCGTCCCGCCCGGAACCATTCCAGGTGACCTCGTCGCCATGGGGGAGGGGAAGGGCCTGCGGCTGGGCCTGGTGACCGGCGACGGGCTCCTCGTCCTCAGCGAGGTCCAGCCGCAAGGCAAGGGCCGGATGTCGGGCGCGGACCTGGTCCGCGGTCGCCCGGGCTGGCTCGCGAGGGGGGAGGGTCGCTGACCGCCCGTGCCCTGACGCACCCAGCTCATGCCGCGCCGCGCATGGCAGTGCCTGGCTCGGCGGGCATGCGCGCGGCCGGGTAGCATTGCGCCACCCATGCGCGAGCCCGTTGCCCAAGCGCGCGTCGGACCTCCGGTGCCGTTTCGCGAACCGCCCCTCCCACGCCCCTCTGCCGGCGACCCTCGCCCGGGATACGCGGGGCTGCCGCCCGGGGCGCTCGCCCTGTGGCTCGAGAGCCAGGGCGAGCCGGCATATCGGGCGACCCAGGTCGCCGAAGCGCTGTGGTCGGGTCGGGCCGCGTCCTTCGATGAGGTCCGGCAGTTGCCGGTCACGCTGCGCGCGAGGCTCGCCGGGGCCTTCCGCGCGGACACCATCATCGACACGCAGGTCCGCCCCGCAGACGGGGGCCTCACGGGCAAGGCCCTCCATCGGCTGCATGACGGGCGGCTCGTCGAGTCGGTGCTGATGCGCTACCCGGCCCGACGGGACCGGCGCGCGCGCACGACGCTGTGCATCTCGTCACAGGCGGGCTGCGCGGTGGGCTGCCCGTTCTGCGCGACGGGCGAACTGGGCTTCGGGCGCGACCTCGACGCCGCCGAGATCGTGGACCAGGCGCGCTTCTGGCGCCGGGACCTGCTGGCGACGGACGAGCGATTGACCAACGTGGTGTTCATGGGCATGGGCGAGCCACTGCTCAACGCCGATGCCGTCGTCGATGCCGCGGCCGCGCTCAGCGACCCGGCGCGGTTCGGCCTGGGTGCGCGCCACATCACCATCAGCACGAGCGGTGTGGTGCCGGGCATCGAGCGCCTCACGGGCCTCGGCCCGCAGTACACCCTCGCGGTCTCGCTGCATGCCGCACGCCCGGCGCTGCGCGCCCTGCTCGTCCCGCTCGAGCGCCGCTGGCCGGCGGCCGACGTGGTCGCCGCGGCGAGCGCGTACGCCGAGCGGACGGGCCGCCGCGTGACATACGAGATGGTCATGATCGATGGCATCAACGACACGACCGAGGACGCCCACGCCGCCGCCGAGCTGCTGCGCGGGCGCCTCGCCCACGTCAACCTCATCCCCATGAACCCAGTCGCCCACACGCCCTGGCAGCCCAGCGCGCCTGAGCGCGTCGAGGCCTTCGCGAGCACCCTCCGGGCGGCCGGGCTGTCCACCACGGTGCGCCACAACCGGGGCGTGGACATCGGGGCGGCGTGCGGCCAACTCGCCGCGGAACTCGCCGGGCAGCCCACCCCAACGGCCGTCGAGCGGCGTCGGAGGCTGCTCGTGGACGAGAGCGCCGCGGCCCTCCAGCTCGCCGCCACGAGCGCCAGCTGATGCGGGAGCCCTGCTGATGGGGGACTGGCGGCCGCAGATCGCGGCGAGCATCCTGACCGCCGACTTCGGGCATCTCGACCGCGTGGTCCACAAGCTGGAGCGCGCCGGTGTGGACCGGCTCCACCTCGACATCATGGACGGCCATTTCGTGCCCAACATCACGTTCGGCCCGAGCGTGGTCGCCGCGGTCCGTCGACTGACCACGCTGCCGCTGGACGTGCATCTCATGATCTCGGCACCCGGTGCCTTCGTGCCGCGCTTCCTGGAGGCTCGCCCGGAGACCATCTCCTTCCACCTGGAGGCTGTGCCATCGGCGGAGCAGGTCTCCGAGACGCTCGGGGTCATCCGAGAGGGGGGCGCCGGGGCGGGCTTGGCGATCAGGCCCGTCACGCCGGTCGAGGCAGTGCGGCCGTTCCTCTCGGCGTTGGACGTGATCATGGTCATGACCGTGGAGCCCGGTTTCGGTGGCCAGCGGTTCCTCACCGAGGCCGCCCCCAAGCTGGCGCAGGCCGCCGAGCTCCTCAGGGAGCGCGGAGGGCATGGCGCAGTGCACGTGGATGGCGGGGTCAATCGCGACACCGCCCCCGTGGTGGGAGCCTGGGGGGCGGAGGTGTGCGTGGTGGGGTCGGCGCTGTTCCAGCGCGGTCGCGACACGGCGGACGAGGTCCGACAGGTGCGAGCGGGTGTCGTGGAGGGACGCCGCATTGGCCGCGCCCACCCCGACGCTCACGAGGCGGGCATGCAGCCTGTCGCGGCCGGGTCGGACCCGCGCTTCGCCGCGGTGACCCCCACCGAGCCCGTCTGACCATGCGCCTGCTGCTCCAGCGCGTGGGCCGGGCGTCGGTGCGCATCGACGGGCTGGTCGTGGGCGAGATCGGGACCGGGATCCTGGCCCTCGTGGGAGTCGGTCATGACGACACCGATGAGGTGGCCACCACGCTCGCCCGAAGGACCGTGGAGCTGCGCATCTTCGAGGACGAGGAAGGCCGCACCAACCGCTCGCTGGTCGACGTGGGCGGGTCGGTGCTCGCGGTCAGCCAGTTCACGCTCTACGCGGACACTTCCAAGGGCCGACGCCCATCATTCCTGGACGCCGCGCCGCCCGATCTGGGCGCACGGCTCGTCGCTGCCTACGCGGACGCGATCGAGCGCCTTGGAGTCCCGGTCGCGCGAGGCGTGTTCGGTGCTGACATGGCGGTGGAGCTGGTCAACGACGGCCCGTTCACGATCTGGCTGGACTCGGCGGCTTGAGCGTCGCCGAGCACCTGCGCAACCGCGCGACGCGGGTCCGGCAGTACCGCTGGCGCCGGCGCGCCTACACGTCCCCGGAGCGTCACATCGTCATCGGGGGCACGCCCCGGAGCGGCACGACGCTCGTCCGACGCATCCTGGACCGGCATCCCGCGCTGTGCTGTGGCCCCGAGACGAGCATCCTGCTACCGGGGGGCATGCGCCTGGAGCAGGTGGCGTCGGCGTATCGGATGCCCATCGAGGAGCTGCGCGGGATGATGGCGGGCAGCGTGTCGCAGGGGGCGTTCGTGGATGCGTTCGGGAGCCGCTATCGGGAGGTGCGTGGCCGGGCTCGGTGGGCCGAGAAGACGCCGCTCAACGTGCTGTGCTTCGACTGGGTCCTGGAGCGCTTCCCGGAGGCACGCCTGATCCATGTCGTGAGGGACGGTCGCGACGTGGTGTGCTCCATGCGCCAGCATCCCGACCGGCGATGGGTCGACGGCGTGGAGGTGCGGGAGCTGCGACCACAGCCGGTGGACGCATACGCGCGCCGCTGGGTCCGTGACACCCAGGCCGGGATCGCCCGCCGTGGGGACCCACGATACCTGGAGGTCCGGTACGAGGAGCTGGTCGCCGACCCGGAGCGTGTCATGCGCGGGTTGCTGGAGGCGTTGGGAGAGCCGTGGGTGCCCGAGGTGCTCGTTGACCGGACGCCGTCGGGGGGGAAGCGCGCGCACGCGGGGAGCCGGATCACCACCGGGTCGGTTGGCCGCTGGCGCCAGGACCTGACGGTCGACGAGCGTCGGCGCGTCCAGGCGATCGGTGGCACGCTGCTTGGCGAGCTGGGCTATCCGAGCGATTGAGTCCCGACTGCCCGCGCGGCTGTCGCGCGGGTGCTCGGCCGCCGGCTCTGCACCGAGGCCGCGCGCTCAGGAGGCCGCGCGCTCAGGAGGCCGCGCGCTCAGGAGGCCTTGCGCTGGGTCCTTCGGCAGCGGGTGCACGCCCGGACGCGGACGCTGGCCGTCCCGCGCTGGAGCGTCAGGGGCTGGAGATTGGGCTTGTAGCGGCGATGCGCGCGGACACGGTTCATGCCCGAGGACTGCGGGTTGAACCCGCCGATCGCGGTCTTGCCGCACAGGTCGCAGGAGAGGGCCATGCAGGGATGATCCTTGCTGTCTTCACAGGGACGGGGCGCCACAGCGCGAGCGCGCGGCGCGTCGGTCGCAGACTATAGCAGACATGGCGCCACGCACGACGAGCCCTCGGAACTCAGGCGCGGCGCGCGCCCGACCCACCGCCCCGCGCCTGACGTGGGACACCGCGGTCGGTGTCAGTGGGCTGCCGGGCGCCACGGTCATCGGCCGGCGCGGCGAGCGGCTGGGGATCCGCACGGTGCGTGACCTGGCGTTCAGCGTGCCCCGTCGGTGGGTCGATGTCGGCGCCCCCCGGTCGGTGCTCGAGCTGCGCCATCTGGGGCCCGGTCACCAGGTGTGGGCCCGCCTGCGGCTCGTGAGCGTCCACGCGCGGCCCAGCCGTCGAAGGAACCTGCTCCGGACGAGCGCGCTGCTGGCCGACGACATGGGCGGCACCATCGAGGCCATCTGGTTCGGCCGCCAGTACGTGGAGCGACGCATCGGGCCGCCCGGGACGTGGCTGCGAGTGGTGGGGAGGACCGGGCTGGACCCGTCGGGCAGGGTGAACCTCGCGGGCCCCGAGTTCGAGCGCGAGGACCAGGCCGGGGTCCTGTCGGGCGGAGGTCTGATCCCGGTCTATCGCCTCACGGAGGGTGTCCGGGCGCGCACCCTCCGGCGTGCCATCCGGGCCGCGCTCGACACGCTGGGCCCCTACCCGGACTATCTGGATGCCCAGGTGCGCGGTGACCGGATGGACATCGGCGCGGCGGTCTCGGCGCTCCACTTCCCGACCGATCGCGAATCACTCGACCGGGCGTTGGACCGACTGGCGTTCGACGAGCTGGTGGCGCTCCAGGTGGGCATGGTGTCGCGTCGCCGGGCGCGAGAGCGAGACCAGGGATCGGTGGTCGAGGTGGCGGACACCCGTGCCCGGGCGGCCATCGAGGCCGTCGAGTCAGTCATCGGGGCCCAGGTCGCGGCCCGGGCGGGCACGTCGGTCGACCCTAGGACGCCCGCGGAGGCCAGGCCGACGACCCGCCTGACGGACGACCAGATGGCGGCTGTGCGTGCCATCCGGTCGGACCTCGCGTCCGGGCGTCCCATGATGCGCCTGGTCCAGGGGGACGTGGGGTCCGGCAAGACGGCGGTCGCGGCGCTCGCCATGGCGTTCGTGGCCGACGCGGGCGGCCAGTCGGCGCTGCTCGCCCCCACGGACCTGCTTGCCCGACAGCACGCGGCGACCCTGTCACGCCTCCTCGAGCCCCTCGGTCATGAGGTGGTGCTGCTGACCGCGAGCGTGACCGCGGCGGAGCGCCGGGCGGCCCTCGAGCTGGCGGCCGCGCCCATGCCCGCGGGCCTGATGGGACGCAGCAGGGGTCTCGTGTTCGTGGGCACCCAGTCGCTCATCGGGGAGGGCGTGGGCTTCACCGACCTGCGGCTGGCCGTGGTGGACGAGCAGCACCGCTTCGGGGTCGCGGACCGCGAGGCGCTGTCACGCAAGGGCCGCTCGGTCCACGTCCTGCTGATGACCGCGACGCCCATCCCGCAGGTGCTGGGGCAGGTGCTCCACGCGGACCTCGACGTGACCGACCTGCGCGCGGCGCCCGCCGGGCGACTCACGGTGGCGACCGGGATCAAGCGACCCGACGCGCTCGCGGGCACCTGGGCGAAGGTGCGCGAGGAGGCCCGCCTGGGCCATCGGACGTTCGTGGTGGTGCCGCTCATCGAGCCCGAAGGGGCGGACACCGATGAGGGGCCGGAGGGGTCCGGCGTGGACGGGTCGGGCGACGGGCACGGGTCGAGCCGCGCCGCCGGCGCCTTTGCCGCCCGCAGCCCGGACGCCGCTGGCCCCTCCCACCCCGACGGGCTGTCGGACGGGCTGTCGACGGTCGCCGGCTCGGTGCCTGGACCGGCGGACGGGTCGGTGCCCTCGGCCGATCTGTCGGCGGAGTCCGAGGCGGCTCGCCTGACCGAGCTCCTGGGGTCGCTGCGCGTGGGCATGGTCCACGGGCGACTCAAGCCCGCGCGACGCGATGAGGTCATGGCCGCGTTCCGGGACGGGGAGCTGGACGTGCTCGTGGGCACGACCGTGGTGGAGGTCGGCGTGGACGTGCCGGAGGCGACGCTCATGATCATCGAGGGCGCGGACCGCTTCGGCCTCGCCCAGCTCCATCAGCTCCGGGGCCGCGTGGGCCGAGGGATGGTGCAGTCCTGGTGCGTGCTGGTCAGCGACGCCCCCGGGGACTCGGTCGCGATGACCCGCCTCAAGGCCGTCAAGGACACCACCGATGGGTTCGCGCTCGCGGAGCTGGACATCGAGCTGCGCAGGGAAGGGGAGTTGCTGGGGCTGCGCCAGAGTGGCCTGCCCCCGCTCCGGGTCGCCGACCTGGGGGACGCGCACCATCGTGCGATGACACGCGAGGCCCGCGAGCGGGCGGAGCGCCTCGTCACTGCGGACGGACGACTCGTCGGTCTCGCCCAGGGCCTCGACCGCGAGCTGCGGGACGGATGGCTGGCGCGCATCGGCGCCGGCGACGTCCTGCGCGCCGACGAGCTCGATGGCTGAGGCCGGGCGGGTCATCGGGGGCGTGGCCCGCGGCGTGCGGCTCCGGGCGCCGGGCGAGGGCACGCGCCCATTCGGCGACCGTGTCAAGGAATCGCTCTTCGGGGCCTTGGAGGCCGATCCCACGACGCCGCTCGAGGGCGCGTTCCTGGACCTCTTCGCTGGGAGCGGCGCGGCCGGCATCGAGGCGCTCAGTCGGGGCGCGCCGACCGCCCTGTTCGTGGAGCGTGACGCGGGCGCCGTGCGGACGATCGCGGAGAACCTGGGGCGCGCCGGGCTGTCCGGCGGGCGCGTCGTGCGTGCCGAGGCGATCGGCTGGCTGCGGGGGCCGGGCGTGGCCAACGGCCCGTACCGCTGCGTCGTGGCCGATCCGCCCTATGCCCACGACGATGCGCTGGGGGCTGTGCTGGAGGCCCTGGGCAGCGGGGTCAGGCTGGTCGAACCGGATGGGCTCGTGGTGTGCAAGCACCATTGGCGCTGGCAGGGACCCACGGCGGTGGGACGGCTGGCGCGCGAGCGGTGGAGGCGATACGGCGAGACCGCGCTCACGTGGTATCGGGCCATGCCACATGCCCTTGACCCGGCTGCCGGCCGGGCCGACCCAAGCGCTCGCGATGCGAGCCCCCGGGACGGGATGGCCTGAGGCACACTGACCCGATGCGGCACGCCATCTATCCCGGCACCTTCGACCCCATCACGCTGGGGCACCTCGACGTCATCGCGCGCGCCGCCCCGCTGTTCGACCGGCTGACCGTCGCCGTGCTGGTCAACAGTCGCAAGGCGCCCAGCACGGGCACGGACCAACGGCTGGCGACCATCCGTGAGGCACTCGACGAGGAGCTGGGCGAGGCGGGCAGGGCCGTGATGGTCCGGGCGTTCGAGGGGCTCACGGTCGAGCTCGCCCGGCGCCTGGGCGCCGGCTGGGTCGTCCGGGGCCTGCGGGCGGTGAGCGACTTCGAGAGCGAGCTCCAGATGGCGCAGCTCAACCGCAGCATGGCGCCGGAGGTCGAGACCGTGTTCCTCATGGCCACGCCGGAGCATGGTGCCGTGAGTTCCACCATGGTCCGGGAGATCGCATCCCTGGGCGGTGACGTCAGCTCCATGGTGCCCGCGTCGGTGCTCCGGAGGCTGCGCGCCGACTGACAGGGTGCCCGTGGCGTCGTCCCGGCGCGGGCGCCAGCCCGCCCGAGTCGGTCGGACAAGGCGCGACCAGTCGGTCCCATGACAGGACCCCCGGCCCACCGGGGTCGCGATGGGCGAGTGGAGGACGGCCGCGCAGGCGGGCCGGCGGTCATGACGCCCGTCCACGGCAGTGGGTGGGCTACAATCTCGTGCTGACCCGCCGCCACCACTGCCCAGCGAGCGAACTCCCATCGACATCATCTTCCTCATCGAACGTCTCGAGGCCCTCATCGCCAACGGCCGACGCATGCCCATGACCAACTCGGTGGTCGTGGATCAAGTGGCTGCGCTGGATCTCGTCGATCAACTGCGCGTGGCCGTGCCCGAGGAGGTCCGCCAGGCGAAGCGCATCAACGAGGAGACGACGCGACTCGTGGAGCATGCGCAGGAGGAGGCGGAGCGCATCCTCGCGCGCGCCCAGGAGCAGGCAGCGTTCCTCATCGAGGAGCGGGAGCTCACGCGCGCCGCCGAGATCCGGAGCCAGCAGATCGTCGCCCAGGGACATGCGGATGCCGACGAGATCCGTCGGGGTGCCGACCAGTACGCAGCGACCGTGCTCATCCGGCTCGAGGGAGAGTGTGTCCGGGCGCTCCAGAGCATCCGGCGGGGCATCACGATGCTCGACGAGCGCCACCCAGACGAGCCCTCGCCCGTGGCAGCGCTCCAGCCGCCCATGCCACAGGAGTCGGAGGTCCCCCAGGCGGGGGTGCACGTCCATGCTTAGCTGGAACGTGGCGGACCTGTTGCGCGCGGCGCCGGGGACCAGCCGGGAGTACCCCCTGGTCATCGAGCGCATGCCCATCGCCGACGACCTTGCCACGGTGGGCCCGGTCCGGGGGTCCGTGCGCCTGGCCAGCACGGGCAGGGGCATCCTCGCGCGCGGACACCTGACCACCGAGTTGCCTGAGGCCTGTGGCCGATGTCTCGCCCCGGTCACATCCGCTGTCGAGGTCGACATCGACGAGGAGGCCCTGCCGTCGATCGACATCGACACGGGCCTGCCACTCGATACGGAGGCCGAGCCGGACGTGCTGCGCCTCGACGGCCATCATGAGCTGGACCTCTCGGAGACCGTGCGAGAGGCCATCTCCCTCGCCGAGCCGATCACGGTCCTGTGCCGACCGGACTGCGCCGGGCTGTGCCTCGTGTGTGGTGCCGATCTCAACGCCGACGCGTCGCACCACCACGACTCTGACGACCTGGACCCGCGACTGGCGGCACTGGTCGACATCCGCGGTCGCCTCGACGGGCACGACTGACCATCCTCCCACCCGCCCATCGGCCCTTCGGTGGACGGCGCCACACATCGAAACCGACAAGGAGATCTCGAGCATGGGTGTCCAGAAACGCCGCGTGTCACATGCGCGACAGGGCGAGCGGCGCTCGCATCACGCCCTGACCACGCCACAACTGGAGGAGTGTCCGCATTGCCACCAGCCGAAGCAGGCCCATCACGCCTGCCCCACCTGCGGCTGGTACAAGGGTCGGGAGGCCGTCCGCATCAAGCAGCGTTCCACCACCGAGGCGGGCTCGTGACCTCACCCCGGTCCGCGAGGCCCCGTGGGACGGGGCGACGGGCCGGGGTCCGCCAGACCGCCCCACCACCCCTGAGCGCCGCGACCCGCTCGATGCCCATGCGCGGCACGGCCGTCCCGCCAGCCCGGCGCCACGCGACCATCGGCACTCGTCCGCTGCCACGCACCGCCCGCACGCCCGGACAGGTCACGACAGGCCCGCGCCACCGCGCCGCCTGACGCACGATGGACCAGGCCTCACTGGAGCGCCGCAATGGCTCCATGCAGCGACCGCGCGTCGCGGTGGATGCGATGGGCGGGGACCACGGTCCACGGGAGGTGGTCCGGGGCGCCATCGAGCAGGCCGCCGCGGACCCTGAGATCGAGGTGATCCTCGTCGGCGACACGGCTCGCATCGAGGAGCACGTGGGGGACGCTCGGCCACCCAACATGAGCGTCGTCCATGCCAGCCAGGTGGTGGACATGCACGAGGACGCGGCGCTGGCCGTCCGACGCAAGAAGGACGCGACCATCAACGTGTGCATGCGGCTCATCCATGAGGGGCGCGCGGATGCCGTGGTCAGCGCGGGGCACACGGGTGCTGGGGTGGCCTCCGCGATCCTGCACCTGAAGCGGCTCCCCGGGGTCGACCGTCCCGCCCTGGCCATCCAGATGCTGACCGACCGTGGCCCGTTCATGCTCCTGGACATCGGAGCGACCACCGACTCGACCGGGCTCAACCTCGCCCAGTACGCCCATATGGGGGCGCTCTACGCCGAGCGCGTGCTCGGGGTGCGAAGCCCCAGCGTGGCGCTCCTGTCCATCGGCGAGGAGGCGGGCAAGGGCGAGACGCGGGTCAAGGACGCCACATCGCTCCTGACGGCGTCCGGCCTGCGCTTCCTGGGCAACGTGGAGGGTCGCGACCTGCCGCTCCACAAGGCCGACGTGGTGGTCTGTGACGCATCCGTGGGCAACGTCGTCATGAAGTTCTTCGAGGGCGTGGCCACCGCCATGCTGGGCCTGCTGGAGGCGGAGTTCCGTCGGCCGCCCTGGGGGCCCATCGGCTATCTGTTCATGCGACCCGGGATCCGACGCATCCGGGGCAAGTTCGACTACGAGCGCTTGGGAGCCGCCCCGCTCCTGGGGGTCAACGGGACCGTGCTCATCACCCACGGCAGCGCCACCCGGCGGATGATCAGGTTCGCGGTCGATGTGGGGGCGCAGTCGGCCCGCGCGGACATCCCGACGCACATCCAGGAGGCGCTGGACCGCTCGGGGATCACGCGACACGGCGCCAAGGTCCCGCCCCAGCAGCCATCGGCCGTCCCGGCCCCACCGACCGAGACGCGCGAGACCGTGGCGGCGGGTGGCATCGAGGGCGCGCCGTGAGCGGGCCCACCGAGGCCTGGCCCGAGGACGTGGCCGCGCCCGCGGCGGATGAGCGCCACCGCAGCGAGCGCGACGGGCGCCGCCTGTGTCTGGAGGCGGTGTTCGAGGCGGACTTCGGGCAGCGGACCGCCCGGGACGTCCTGGAGCGTCGCATCGACGAGTCCGCTGCGGACGCGGACGCGGCAGCGCACGCACGGCGTCTGGTGGACGCGGTGGTGCGAGATCGGACGGGCATCGACGCGGCGATCGAGCGCGCGGCGCCGCGCTGGCCGGTCGTCTCGCTGGCCCGGATCGACCGATCCCTGTTGCGTTCCGCGATGGGTGAACTGCTACACTGCCCCGCGACGCCGACGGCGGTCGCCATCTCGGAATGGGTCGAGCTCGCTCGGTCCTACAGCGGCGAATCGGCGCGCAGGCTACTCAACGGCATACTCGGTCGGGTCGCCCGCGAGGCGAGCCGGCAGACCCGACCCGTCGCAGTCACGGGCGGTGGCCATGACAACCCGACCGACGACCAGGAGGAACCACCAACGTGACGTCTTCGACCTACGACCGTCTCAAGAAGATCGTCGTGGAGCAGCTCGGCGTCGATGAGGAGGACGTCAAGCCGGAGGCCTCCTTCGTGGATGACCTCAACGCCGACTCCCTGGACCTCGTCGAGCTCATCATGAGCCTCGAGGAGGAGTTCGGGACGGAGATCTCGGACGAGGATGCCGAGAAGATCCGCACGGTCCAGGACGCTGTCGACTACATCGACGAGCACTCCAACCAGTAGCTCGAGCGCCGCCCGGGTGCCATCCGCCGAGGGGCTGGCGGCCCGTCTGGGCCACACGTTCCGGGACCCGCGCCTGCTGGACCAGGCGCTCACCCACAGCAGCTATGTCAACGAGCACCCGGTCCCCCCGCTCGTGCCCAACGAGCGACTGGAGTTCCTGGGTGACGCCGTGCTGTCCCTGGTCATCTCCGAGGCGCTCTGGGAGCGCCACCCCGCGGATGCCGAGGGGGTGCTGACGGCCCGTCGTGCGGCCATCGTCTCGACCCGTGACCTCGCGCGCATCGCCGCCCGGGTCGACCTCGGCGGCTACCTGCGTCTCGGCCAGGGCGCCGAGCGCTCCGGGGAGCGCGACCGAGGGTCGGTCCTCGCCTCCACCCTGGAGGCCGTGGTGGCGGCGGTCTACCTCGACGGTGGCATCGAGGCTGCACGCAGGGTGGTCCTGGAGCTGTGCGGCCCGGAACTCGATCGACCGCTCCCGCCGGTCGCGCTCAAGCCTCCCAAGAGTCGGCTCCAGGAGCTCTCCTATCGGCGGGCCGGTCGGCCGCCCTCCTACCGGGTGCTCTCCGTCGAGGGACCCGCCCACGAGCGTCGCTACCAGGTCGACGTCATCGTCGACGGGACCGTGATGGGGACCGGGGTCGGGCGCAGCCGCAGGGACGCCGAGACCGAGGCAGCCACGATGGCCCTGGTGACCCTCGGCACGATGGCGGCGGACACGGGCGTCACGGACCCATGCGCAGGTGACGCCGGGCACATCGGGTCAGCGGAGGACGCGCCGGCCGAGCGGTCGGTGTCATGAGCACGGCGCGCCTGCGGTCGCTGCGCCTCGTCGGGTTCAAGTCCTTCGCGGAGCGGACCGTGGTCGAGTTCGGGCCGGGCATCAGCGCCATCGTGGGTCCCAACGGCAGCGGCAAGAGCAACCTCGCGGACGCGCTGCGCTGGGTCATGGGCGAGCAGGGCCGGACCCTCCGCACGCGACGCGCCGAGGACCTCATCTACGCGGGCTCGTCCAGCAGGCGGGCCCAGGGCATGTCGGATGTCACGCTCACGCTGGACAACGAGGACGGCCTGCTGCCGGTGGAGTACGCCGAGGTGGAGCTGGGGCGGCGCCTGTTCCGGAACGGGGAGAACGAGTTCCTGCTCAACCGCCAACGGGTGCGCCTGCGCGACCTGGTGGACCTGCTGGACGAGGCGAACCTCGCCGACAACGCGTTCCTGTTCATCGGCCAGGGCATGGTCGACCAGGCGCTGGCCCTCCGACCCGAGGAGCGTCGTCCGCTGTTCGAGGAGGCGGCGGGCATCCGCAAGCACGAGCGACGCAGACGGGCCGCGGAGGCCGAGCTGGCCCAGGCCGAGGCCAACCTGGAGCGGGTGCGTGACCTGGTGGACGAACTGCGGCCCCAGGCTCGACGGCTGGCCGCGCAGGCCGAGCAGCAGCGAGAGCGTCGCTCGGCCGGTGCGGACCTCGCCGACGCGCTCGTGTCCATCGCAAGGGTTCGGCTCGGAGGGGCGGCACGGGAGGTCGCCCAGGGTGCCGCCACCCTCGAGCGGGCCCATGCGGACACCGATGCGGCCCTGGAGCGACTCCGCCTGGCGGAGGCCGCCTCGGCAGCTGCGACCGAGGCCCTCACCGCGCGCCTGGAGGCCGAGCGACGGGAGCGCGAGCGCCTGGAGAGCGCCCGGGCACGGGTCGTGGACCTGCGCCTCGCTGAGTCCCGCGCGGCAGCCGAGGCGGGTGCCGTCGACCGTGACCTGGCGCGCGCGCATGGGGAGCGCGAGACGCTCGAGCAGCGCATGACCGCGACCCGCCTGGAGTTGGCGATGGCGGTCCCGGCACTCGATGTCGCGGCGGAGACGGCGCTCGACGATGCGGGCAGGCGCCTCGGCGACGCAGAGCGACAACTGGCGGACCTGCGAGACGCGGGCCGCGCCGCCGCGGAGCGCACCGAGCGCGCCCGCGAGGCCCGCGCGGCGAGCGAGGCGGCGCTGACGAGGGCGAGGGCCCGGGCCGACGCTGCCCTCAGGGCCGTCGATGCCCAGGCACCGCTGTCCGCCCGCGTGGCGACGCGGGCGCATGATGCGACCCAGGCGGCGCAGCGGGCGAGCGACGAGGCCGGTCGCCTTCTGGAGGCAGAGTCGACGGCGGAGACGCGCGCGAGCGAGGCGCACGAGCGACTCGCGTTGGCCGAGGAGCGGGCCGCCGAGCGGGCCTCCGCCCTTGCCGCGGCACGGGCGGAGGGCGAGGCGGCCCAAGCGCACCTTGACGCTCTCACCCGTCGGTCGCTCGCGGACGACCCGGGCCCGGTCCCGGACGAGCTGCGCAGCCGCGGCGGGCGCCGGCTGGACGAGGGGCTCGAGGTCGAGCCACGCCTGCGCGCGGCCGTCGCCGTGGTGCTGGGTGACACGCTGACCGCGACGACCATCCCGGCCGACGTCCTCACGGAACACGCACCGGAGCGCGTGGGGACCTTCGTCGTCCCGGCTCGGTCACGGGAGGCCCGGCGTGCCACGGATGCGGCGGACGTGGCTGCCCGCGTTGCCGAGGCTGGCGGTGGCCCCCTGACCGATGCGGTGCTGCGGGACGCGACAGGGCTGGTCACCCGCCTGCTGGCGCGCAGCTGCTGGGTCCCTGACCTGGGTGCGGCGCTCGGGCTCGCGGGCCGCCTGCCCAGCGGGTGGAGCATCGCGACCCTCGATGGCAGCCTGGTCACCGACGAGGGCGTGGTGCGTTTGGGCACCGCCCGGGACACGCCG
>DAOTUX010000080.1:0-10325 GCA_034436475.1 Chloroflexota bacterium
GGGCCCGACCCGTCGTCGCCGCGCAGCGGTTCGCCGCACGCGAAGACCACCACGCGTGTCATGCGACATCGGTGGGCGCGTCAGACGCCTTTGCCCGCGTGCCAGGCGCCCTCGCCGGCACGTCATGCGCCCTCGCCGGCGCGTCATCCGCCCTCGCCGGCGCGACGGCGGCCCCGCTGCGGACGATCACGTCCGGGTCGTCGGCCGGCAGCCGCTCCACGTCCAGCTCCAGGAAGTGGGTCGCGCAGGAGATGCACGGGTCGTAGCAGCGGATGAGCGCCTCGAGCCGGCCCGTGGCGACCGCATCCGGGAGCGCCAGCAGGGGAGGCAGGTACGCGCGCAGGTCATCCTCGATCGCCGCCTGGTTCTGCGATGTGGGTGGCACGATGCGCGCCGTCTCGACCAGGCCACCCGCGCCCACCTCGTAGCGGTGGAACAGGAGGCCGCGCGGGGCCTCGGTGGACCACGCGGCCGTGCCGGCGCGTGGCGTCCAGGCGACCCGGGGCTGGGACGGCGTCCGATACGCGTCGATGATGTCGAGCGCGGCGGCACACGCATGGACCATCTCCACCGCGCGCGCGATGACCGAGCGGAACATCTCGGTCCGGATGCGCTCCCGGCCGCCCACCCGGGCGAGGGCCTCCGCGGCGACGGGATGGAGCTGGTCGCCATTGAGCACCACGCGCGCGGTGGGGCCCAGCAGGTGTCGCCGACCATCGCGACCATGCGCCTGGAGCGCCGTGGACCAGGGCACCTGCTCCTCCACGAACGCCTCCTCCCACGCGTCCGCCGCGATGTCGACGCCCTGGGAGCTGGTGATGCGGCCACCGTCGATGGCGTAGTCGTCGGGCTCGTGGAGGGCGAGCAGCAGCGGCTCGCGGACGAAGTCGGGGAAGTCGAAGCCCCCCACCAGCTCGACCGTCTCGATCGACTCAGAGAGGGCGGTCTCGAGCATGGGCCGGAGTCCCTCCAGCTCGGCCCTGGCGGGCACCCGGGAGAAGCCCCCGATGCGCACGCTCACGGGGTGGACCGCTCGGCCACCCAAGGTCTCGAGCAGGGTGACGCCCGCGTGCTTGAGCCGCAGGCCGCGCTCGACCACCGCCCGGTGGTCCTTCGCCATCGCCAGGGCGTCCGGATAGCCCAGGAAGTCGGGCGCGTGCAGCAGGTAGATGTGGAGCGCGTGGCTCTGGAGCCACTCGCCCCAGTACAGCAGCCGCCGCAGTCGGCGGACCTCGGGGTCGAGCGTCACCCCGTACAGCCGCTCGAAGCCGTTGGCCGCGGTCAGCTGATAGGCGACCGGGCAGATGCCACAGATGCGGGCGACGATGTCCAGGACCTCGTCGCCGGTGCGTCCCTGCACCAGGCGCTCGAAGAACCGCGGCGCCTCGAAGATGCTGAGCTGTGCCTCGACCACCTCGTCGCCTCGGATGACGACGTGCAGCCGTCCCTCACCCTCGACGCGCGAGACGGAGGGGACCGCCAGCCGGCGCTCGACCACATGCGGCTCGGTCATCGGTCCATGGCCTCCGTGACGCCCGAGGCGGCGGACCCCTCGGCCCCGCCGCCGAAGCCGGGTGGGCCACCCAGCGTGTCGATGGCGTGGCGGAACGTGGGCGCACACGCCGTGAACAGGGAGAGTCGTCGCGCGATGGCGGCGTCATCGAGGCCCAGGCCGCGCATGCCCGCGGCGGCACCTCCGACGTTCGCGTCCCCGACGGGGCCGAAGCACGCATAGCAGCCGCGACCCCACGCCGGGCAGAGCGCGCCACAGCCGGTCCGGGTCAGCGGCCCCAGGCATGGCTCCCCCTTGGCGACCACGACGCACACGATCCCTGCCCGCTTGCAGGCGGCGCACACGGCCTCGTCGGGAAGTCCCGGCCGCCGCCCCACGCGCACGGCGGTGAGCAGCTCCACGAGTTGGCCGCCGTCGATGGGGCAGCCCCGAAGCTCCGCGTCCACCCGGACATGATCCGACACCGGGGTCGCGCCGGCGAGCGTCTCGATCCAGTCGGGATGCGGGTAGACGGAGGGCGCGATGGGCTCGCTGGCCCACCCCCGGAGCGCCTGGATGCCCCCGGACGTGGCGCACGCCCCGATGGTCACCAGGAGACCGGCCCGCTCACGCAGGTGGCGCAGGTGCTCGGCCTGCCCAGGGGTGCTCACGGACCCTTCGACCAGGAGCACGTCGAACGGGCCATCCGACCGGTCGGAGCTCGCCTCGCCGAACTCGGCGATGTGGAACGACGTGCCAAGGTCCAGCAGCAGGTCGCCGAGGCCCAGGAGGGCCAGCTGGCACCCGTCGCAGGACGCCAGCTTGACCACGCCGATGGACAGCGGCTGAGCCACTCCCCCCGCACCGGGGGCCGGGGGCTTGGCGCCAAGGACCGACGGCACGCCCGGGGTGGTCATCAGATCCCCTCCAGCTCGAACGCGTCGCCCAGTTCCGCGCGCGAGAACACGGGACCGTCCTTGCACACGAAGAAGCGACCCATCTGGCAGTGCCCGCACAGCCCCACGCCGCACTCCATGTGGCGCTCCAGGGACACGAAGATGCGATCGGGGAGGACGCCCAGGCCTGCCAGGACGCGTGACGCGGCCTGCATCATCCGCTCGGGGCCGCACAGGAAGGCGATGGTCCGGATGGGGTCGATGGGCGCCCGGTCGAAGAGTTGGGTCACGACCCCCACGGGCCCGGTCCAGCCAGGGCCCGCGCGATCGACCGTCACCTGCACGGTCACGTCGCCGCGTGCGCGCCACGCGGACGTGTCGTCCCGCAGCACCAGGTCGTCGGGCGTGCGCGCCCCGATGGCGATGCGCACCGAGCCATGACGATGGCGCTGTCCCAGGATCTGCTCGATGAGCGGGCGCAGTGGCGGCAGGCCCAGACCGCCGGCGACCACGAGCACGTCCCGCCCCTCCGCGGCCGCCACGGGCCAGCCTCGCCCGAGAGGGCCGCGGAGACCGAGCCGTGCGCCCGGGCGGAGCGCCGTGATGGCGCTGGTCGCGGGGCCCGCGGCACGGATGGTGAGCTGGATGCCCTCCGGGCGGAAGCGGGAGATGGAGATGGGGACCGCGGCGTATCCCGGCAGGTCGGCCATCAGGAACTGGCCGGGCTGCCCGGCGCGGATGGGAGGGGCCACGCCATCGAGGGTGAGCGTCCAGGTGTCGCGTGTCTCACGCTCGACCGCCACGATGGTCGCGGTGGCGTAGCGGCCCGGGGATGCCGCCACGATGGGCAGCGCGGAGGTGGCCGGCCGCTCGGCCGGCACGGGCGCGGCGGCGATGGCGTCCAGCTCCTCGCGGACATCGATGCCCACGGGGCACCAGGTGACGCACCGACCGCAGCCCACACAGCCCATGGTCCCGAACTGGGCGACCCATGTGCCGAACTTGTGGGTCAGCCACTGGCGATAGCGGTCCTGGCGCCGGGAACGGAAGTTGCCGCCGGCCACGGACCCAAAGCCGAGCGTGAAGCAGGAGTCCCACTGCCGACTGGTGGTCGTTCGCGTCGCCTCGAGGTCGGACACCTGCGTCACGCTGGTGCAGAAGCACGTGGGGCAGACCAGGGTGCAGCTGGTGCAGGCGAGACAGCGCTCGGCGACCTCGGCCCAGCGGGGATGGCCGGGCGCCGCCACGAGACGCTCGGCGAGGCCGCGCGTCTCCAGGGGCCGCGTGAACAGTGACCGCGCCATGGCCGGCACCCGGCGTGCGGCCTCGACCTGCGCCGTATCGGCCCTGGGCAGCCCGAGCGCCTCCACCAGCGACCTGCCAGCCTCGGTGCCCGCGCGCACCACGAAGCCCGCATCCAGCTCGGTGAGCGCCAGGTCATGGCCCGTGGTCACCTCGGGCCCGGTGCCCATCGAGGCACAGAAGCAGGTCGCCGAGGGACGCTCGCAGTCGACGCCCACAGTCAGCACCTGGGCGCGTCGCTCGGTGTAGTCCTCGTCCGCCACCATGCCGTCCCGGAGGACCGTGTCATGGATGCGCAGCGCGGCCAGGTCGCAGGCACGCGCGCCCAGGAAGGCGAGCGGCCGGAGGTCCCGCTGCGGCGCCTCGTAGTCGATGACATCACCGTCGCGACGGGCCTCGCCGATGGGCACGCTGGGCGGGAAGGTCCAGCGCTTCCAGCTCGTGGGCGAGGACGCGAACGAGAAGGTGTGCGCGGGCCCGTCTGTCGCGCCCGTGCGATAGCGGCCGGGCGCCTGCTCGTCCACCACGCCCAGGGGCAGCTCGGTCGCGTCGGTGATCTCGCGGTACACGATGGTGCCGTCCTCGAGGGCCGGGCCGATGACGGCGCGCCCGTCGTCCCGGAGGCGCGCCACCAGGCGCCCCAGCTCCTCGCGTGGCAGCCACCAGTGGTCACCGGCACCACCGATGACACCCGTGGCCTCTGGTCGGATGGCGCCACTCACCATGGTCGGGTCCCTCCGGCGGGCGCAGTTGCGGGCCCCGTGGGCCGGGTCGTCTCGATGAGTTGGTCGAGCGTGGCGAGCAGGCGTCGCGCCACGGCATCGAGGGCCTGCCGGTACACCGCCGCGGCGAGCACCGGGTCCGCCTGGAGGGCCGCGTGCAGCTCGTCCCGCGGGAAGGCCACCAGGCGGGTCCGCTCGATCACCCGGGCCGTGGCTGTCGCTGGTCGCGCCGCGAGGAGCGCCGACCAGCCCACGATGTCACCCGGCTCGACGGTCATGAGCGTGATGTCACCCTGCCCCGGGTCACGCGCGGAGAGCCCGACGCGCCCGGTCAGCACCAGCACCAGCTCCCCGCTGGGTGCCCCCTCCACCAGCAGGTCCTCGCCCGGCTCGGCCACGCGCGCCCTGCCCATGGCGGTGAGGCGGTCGATGGACGCGGCGGGCAGCCCCGCGCCGAACCAAGTCGCTGAGATCGCCTCGCGCAGGTCCTGCTGTGTGTCCATGAGCGCAGGATCCTCCTCGCGACCGCGTCGTGATAGGGCCGTCAGGCCCGGACGGACAGGACGGATGGACCGTGGCCCGACGGGCGCGGACGCCGCCGGCTACAGTCAATCGATGACCCCACAGCCCGAGGCTCCCCCCGCCCGACAGCCCATCGTGGGCGTGCTGTTCGACATCGATGACACGCTCGTCGACACGCGTCAGGCCTTCGCACAGGCCATCGAGGCGGTGGCGCGGGTGTGGCTGCCCCATCTGCCGCAGGACCGGCGTCACGAGGCGCTCGCGCAATGGCGCACCGACCCGGGCGGCCACTTCCGTGCCTACACCCGTGGCGAGGTCGACTTCGACACCCAGCGCCGCCGACGCGCGGACGACCTCCAGGAGGCGTTCGGGGGCGAGCCCCTGGACGACGAGCGCTACGCCGACTGGCTGGCGCTGTTCTGGGGCACCTACTCCGCCTCGTTCGTTGCGCATCGTGATGCCCGACCGACCCTCGACCGTCTCCATGCGGTGGGCATGCGCGTGGGCGCCCTCACCAACGCGGCGACGGCCATGCAAGGGGAGAAGCTCGCGCGCACGGGGTTCCCGGACGTGCGGGTGCTCGTGGGCGTCGACACGCTGGGCGTGGGCAAGCCCGACCGTCGTGCGTTCCTCGAGGCGTGCCGCCGGCTGGGCACCGAGCCCGGGCGGACCGCCTACGTGGGCGACGAATTGGAGGTCGACGCGCACGGGGCCGCGGCGGCGGGCCTGGTGGGGGTCTGGCTCGACCGGCCCGGCAGCCGACGCGGCGGCCAGTGGCGCGAGGATGAGGTGGCGGCAAGGGCGGCGGGTCTGCATGTCATCAGCGGGCTCGACGAGCTGCCGGTCGTGCTGGGCATCGACAGGTCGTGCCGGTCCGCTCGCGCCTGACGTGACACACGGGCCGTTCGGCCCAAGCCGCTGATGACCGATGGCCGATGGCCTCGACAGCCTCGCGGGGTCTACTCGTGCCATGTCGACGAGCGTCCCCTTCCCCGGTACCCCGGCCATCGTCGACGGCTCCGAGGCCGTCGCATCGGTCGAGACGCGCATCTCGGAGGCCTGCTGCGCGTACCCCATCACGCCCTCCACCACGATGGCCACGCTGTACCAGGCCGCGGTGGCGGACGGGCGCACCAACCTGTGGGGCACGCCGCTGCGCTTCCTGGAGCCTGAGTCCGAGCATTCGTCCGCATCGGCCGCCGAGGGGTTCGCCCTCGCCGGTGGCCGGGTGACGAACTTCACCGCTGGTCAGGGCCTCGTGCTCATGAAGGAGGTCCTCCATGTCATCAGTGGCAAGCGCCTCCCTGTGGTGTTCCACGTCGGCGCGCGTGCCCTGACCAGCCAGGCGCTCAACATCCATGCCGGCCACGACGACGTGATGGCTGTCGCGGACACGGGCTGGGGCATCCTGTTCGCACGCAACGCGCAGGAGGCCGCTGACCTGACGGCCATCGCCCGACGCGTCGCGGAGGCCAGCCAGACGCCATTCCTGGTGTGCCAGGACGGCTTCCTCACCACTCACACGCTGGAGAACGCCCGCATCCCCGAGGATGACCTGCTGCGGGACTTCGTGGGCGACCCGCGCCTCCACATCCGGGACCTGTTCGATCCCGCCGAGGCGCTCATGACGGGCGTGGTCCAGAACCAGGACTCGTACATGAAGGGGCGCATCGGCCAGCGGGCGTTCACGTCGCTCATCCCGGGTGCGCTCGCCGAGGCCATGGACGCCTGGGCCCTCCTGACGGGTCGTCGGCATGCGCCCATCACGACCCATCGGACCGAGGACGCGGACGTCATCCTGGTGGCCATGGGCACCATCGCGGACACCGCGCTGGGCGTCGTGGACCAGTTGCGCGCGCAGGGCCGCAGAGTCGGCCTGGTGGGCGTCACGGCGTACCGGCCGTTCCCTGCGGCGGAACTCGTCGAGGTGCTGGGATCGGCGACCGCGGTCGCGGTCGTGGAGCGCACGGACGAGCCGCTGGCGGCCCACAACCCGCTGACCCGGGAGATCCGCTCTGCGCTCCTCGCGCGTGCCGAGCAGGGCATACCGGTGCCCCAGGTGGTGTCCGCCGCCGCGGGCCTGGGCTCGCGCGACGTGGCCGCGGGTGACATCGCGGCGGTCTGCACGTGGGCCGCGGACCCCGTCGCCCGGCGCGATCGACCCTTCGTGGTGCTGGGCATCCGTCATGAGCTGGCGCTCGCGCCCGAGCCGGTGGAGCTTCGGCCCGTGGGTGCCTGGAGCGTCCGCGGGCACTCGGTCGGTGGCTTCGGCTCGGTCACCACCAACAAGCTGGTGGCCACGCTGTGCGGCGAGCTGTTCGGGCTCCAGGTGCAGGCGTACCCGCGCTATGGCTCGGAGAAGAAGGGCCTGCCCACGACCTACTACCTGACCATCGCGGACGCGCCCATCCGCCAGCACGCCGAGTTGTCGCAGGTGGAGTTCGTGCCGGTCCACGACGTGTCGGCGTTCGCCTTCGCGCGACCGCTCGACGGGCTGGTGGACGGCGGCACGGTGTTCCTCAACAGTGGGCTCGACACACCGGAGGAGGTCTGGGCGTCGCTGCCGGTCGCGGCACGCACCGAGATCGTGGCACGTGGCATCCACGTCGTCGCGCTCGACACCGCGGAGCTGGCCCGGCAGCACGCGCCCAGGGCGGACCTGGTGGTCCGGATGCAGGGCATCGCGCTCGTGGGTGTGTTCCTGCGGGTCGCGCCGTTCGCGGCACGCCTGGGCATCGACCCCGAGGCGATGTTCCAGAGCCTGCGCGGGGTCCTCGCGCACTACTTCGGCAAGCGAGGTGGTGCGGTGGTCGAGGCCAACCTCGCATTGATACGTGACGCCTGGGCATCGCTCCTGGACGTCACGGCGGCGGTCGCTGCGCCCTCCCAGGCAGCGGCCGCCGCAGACCCCAGCTCCCCTGGGCAGGGGCCGCGTGACGACGCGTCCCGGAGCGGCGCCTCGCCACGGGACCCCGTGGAGGTCGGACGATGAGCCTGATGACAGGGGCCGCCAGCGCTGCGCTGACGGTGGCGGACGCCATGACCCGCGACCCGATCGTGCTGCGCTCGGATGACCCGCTCGCCGATGCGGCGCGGGTGTTCGACGAGGCACACATCAGTGGCGCCCCGGTGGTGGATGCGACCGGCATCCTGGTCGGGGTGCTGTCCCGCACGGACCTGCTGCACGCGCGTGCCACGGAGCAGCTGTGGGCACGTTGGCCGGGCCTCCGTGTGCGCCACCTCATGCGCACGCCGGCCATCACGACGGTGCCATCGATGAGCCTGGACGATGCCGCGCAGATCATGGAGCACGAGCGCGTCCATCGGCTCGTGGTCATCGAGCCCCATCAGCATCGCCCCGTGGGCGTCCTCTCGACCACGGACCTGGTGCGGGCGATGGTCGGAGGGCCGGCACGATGACGCAGCCGACGACGCTCGAGAGCCCCGGCACCCTGCTCAAGGAGCAGGGTGAGCCCAAGGAGGCCCACGAGGCCCGCCTGGGCGTGGCTGGGCTGCTGTTCGACGTGCACACGTACGTGGAGGACTTCGCGCGTGCCGTCGTGCCCGCCTATCGGACGGGGGTCGCGGACCGCGAGCTGCCCGCGGATGCGGGCGTCGCCCGGAGCGTCGTGCCACCCGGCACCGCGGCGGTGCGGGACTTCAGCACGCTCGCGCCCACCATCCCGCACCTCATCGCGGAGCGGTGCGTGGGCTGCATGGCGTGCGTCAACGCCTGCCCCGACACGGCCATCCTGGGCATCGTGGTCCCCGAGGCCGAGCTGGAGGGTCGCGTCGAGGCGTTCGCGGCGACCCAGGATGACCCAGGGAGCGCAGCGGCCAGCGCGCGCTCCCATTTCGTCCGCACCGCCAAGTACGCGGACGTGCCCGCCAAGCGCGGCCTGGCGCCCGGGTCGTTCGGGATCTTCGTCGACCCTGTCCACTGCAAGGGATGCGCCGAGTGCGTGGAGGTGTGCGTGGCCCAGGGCCATGACGCCCTGGTCATGATCGAGAAGCTGCGGGTGGAACCGCCGACGGCGACCGCCGCGCCCGAGGCCGCCCCGCCCCCCGCCGCGCCCGAGGCCGCCCGGCCCTCTGTCACCGCGACCTCGACCGTGGACCGCTATCGGCGGGACATGGCCTTCTTCCGGTCGCTGCCGCCCACCCCCAGGGAGTACCGCAACGAGAAGGTGCTCGCCGACCTGATGCTGGCGGAGCACGCGTTCGGCTACGTGGGCGGCGCAGGGTCGTGCTCCGGCTGTGGCGAGGCGTCGGCCATCCGGATGGTCCTCGCGGCGACCCGCGAGGTGTATGGCCCCGAGGGCATGGGCATCGTCGCCGCCACCGGCTGCAACACGGTCTACGGCTCGACCTACCCCTTCAACCCGTTCCTGGTGCCCTGGACCAACTCGCTGTTCGAGAACGCGCCCGCCGACGCGATGGGCATCCGCGTGCGCTGGGACCAGGCGGGGCACCCCGAACGGCGCATCTGGGTCATCGGTGGCGACGGCGCGATGTACGACATCGGCTTCCAGTCCCTGTCACGCATGGTGGCGTCGGGCGCCGACATCAAGGTCCTGGTGCTGGACACGCAGGCCTACTCCAACACCGGTGGCCAGGCATCCACCGCCTCGTTCGGAGGCCAGGTGACCAAGCTGTCCGCGTTCGGGAGCGAGCTCCGCGGCCGACCCGAGCGGCGCAAGGAGCTGTCGCGCGTGATGATGGCGCACGGCGAGGTGTTCGTGGCCCAGACCACCGCGGCGCACATCAACCACTGCTATCGCGCCATCATGGACGCGAACTCGTACCCGGGGCCGGCGGTCATCGTGGCCTACACCCCGTGCATGCCCGAGCACGGCATCGCGGATGACGCCGCGTCTCGCCAGGCGCGCCTCGCGGTGGATGGCCGGGCGTTCCCCCTGTGGACGTACGACCCGCGACGGGGGCCCACGCTCAAGGAGCGGCTGTCGCTCCAGGGCAACCCGGCGCTGCGCGAGGACTGGATGACGCGCCCTGACGGTGCCGCGTTCGACTTCCTGGCCTTCGCGCGCACCGAGGGCCGCTTCGCGGGCCACTTCGCTGGCACGGAGCCCACGCCTGAGATCCTCGCGACCCAGGAGGAGCGCCTGGCCAACTGGCGCACGCTCCAGGAGATGGCCGGCCTGCGATAACCGGTTCTCCTCAGGTTTCCGTGGGTAGCCTGACGGTGATGCCACCGCAGCAGAGGTAGATCATCGAGATGATCGCGGTGGCGCTGTGGTGGCCATAGCCGCGGTGGTTGATGAGGCGGATCTTGCTGTTCAGGCCCTCGAGCTTGGAGTTCGAGAGTCCCAGCTCGACGGCGGCGAGGATGCGCTCGCGCTCCTTGCGGATCGTGCGCGAGAGCTTGAGGAC
>DAOTUX010000081.1:0-33544 GCA_034436475.1 Chloroflexota bacterium
CGCGCCCGACCCGACGTGTGCTCGGTCATCCACGGTCATCCCGTGTACGCCACGGCGCTGGGTGCCACGTCGGCGGGCCTCGAGTTCCTGACGCACGACGCGGTCCTGTTCACGGACGGCGTGGGCGTCTACGACGAGGGCCCCGCGCTCATCACCCAGCGCAGCCAGGGTGAGGCGGTCGCCCGGGCGCTGGGTGACCGACGCGTGGGCCTGCTGCGGAACCACGGCGTGGTCATCGCCGGAGAGGACGTGCGCTGGGCGGTCCTGACAGCGCTGACGCTGGAGCGGGCCATCCGCTTCCAGGTCATCGCGGCGTCGCTGGGCCCGTCGCTGCCCATCCCGCCCGCTTCCGCGGAGCTGCTCCGGCCGCAGAAGTACCAGGAGGCGTTCCTCGACGAGTACTGGGCCGCGTGGGAGCGGCGCGTCACGCGCTCCCGGGTCGGATGGGGCGTGCCCTGATGCAGGTCGCGGTCACGCTCAACGGACGCGCAATGGTGCTCGAGGTGCGGCCCGAGGACCTGCTCCTCGATGTGCTCCGGGACACGCTCGGGCTCACGGGCGCCAAGCGGTCGTGCGAGGTCCAGGTGTGCGGCGCCTGCACGGTGCTGCTCGACGGCGCGCCCGTGAGTGCCTGCACCGTCCTCGCGGCTGACACCGACGGCCATGAGATCCTGACCATCGAGGGCCTGCGGGAGCTCGACGCGTTCGGGGCCATCACGGACGCGTTCGAGCGGCACGCGGCAGTCCAGTGCGGCTTCTGCTCACCGGCCATGGCGCTCACGATCCACGCGCTGCTGGAGGCAGGCGACCTGCGCGACGAGGCCTCGATCCGGCGCGGGCTGTCAGGCAACCTGTGTCGCTGCACCGGCTACCGAGGCATCCTCGCCGCGGCCGCGGACCTGGCGGGCGTGACCCCCTCGGATGACTCCGTGGCCACCCACGGGGCGGAGGCACGCCCGTGACGGTCCGGACGCCCGGCGCCCCGGTGCGTGTCGCGCGACCCCAGGTCGGCCGCAACATGCGTCGCGTGGACGCCGCCGAGAAGCTGCGCGGCGACGCGCGGTTCGTGGGCGACATGAGCGTCCCCCGGATGCTCCACGGGCAGGTGCTCCGCAGCCCCGCCGCCCATGCCCGGATCACGGCCATCGACACCTCGGCCGCACTGGCCATGCCGGGCGTGGTCGCGATCCTCACGGGCGAGGACCTCCTGGACATCGACCCCTACTGGGGCCATGCCATCAAGGACCGACCCATCGTGGCCATCGACCGGGTCCGGTTCGCGGGCGAGCCGGTGGCGGCGGTGGCAGCGGAGGACGAGGCGATCGCGCAGGCCGCGGTGGCGGCCATCGAGGTGACCTACGAGGACCTGCCCGTCGTGGGCACCATCGAGGAGGCGCTCGCACCCGACGCGGACCTCGTCCATGACGGCCCGATCCGGCCGGGCCTGTTCCACGGCCTGGGCACGCTCCCGCCGCGTGACGGCAACGTGTGCTACCGCTACGGGCTCGAGCGGGGCGACGTGGATGGCGTGTTCGCCGATGCGCCGATCGTGGTCGAGGGCGACTACACCTTCCCGGGCGTCTACCAGTACGCGATGGAGACGCACAGCGTCATCGCGTCGTGGGAGGACGGTGGGGTCACGGTGTGGGCCACGTGCCAGCACCCGTTCCTGGTGCGTGCCGAGCTCGCCGCGCTGTTCGAACTGCCGTTGGGTCGGGTGCGCATCGTGGTGCCGTACCTGGGGGGCGGCTTTGGCAGCAAGTCGTACACCAAGATGGAGCCCATCACCGTGGCGCTGGCACGCAAGGCTGGCCGGCCCGTGCGCATCGTGAACCGGGTGAGCGAGTCCATGGTCACCACGCGCCGCCACGGTGCGCGGATCCGGATGCGCACCGCCGCGACCCTCGACGGCCGTCTGCTCGCCCGCGATGCCACGCTCAGCTTCGACACCGGCGCCTACGCCGACAACGGGCCGCGGGTCACCGCGACCGGCGGTGACGCGGCGCCGGGACCCTACCGCTGGGACGCGGTGCGCGTGGATGCCCTGTGCGTGCACACCAACACCGCGCCGTCGGGCTCGTATCGGGCGTTCGGGGCGTCACACGTCCAATGGGTGGGCGAGCTCCAGGTGGACGAGGTGGCCCATCGCGCTGGCATCGATCCGCTCGAGATCCGGCGCCGGAACCTGCTCCGTCCCGGCGAGCTGGTGCGGCCGGGCGGCAAGCCGCTCGACGCGGACCTCGTGGGGGACGTGGAGAAGGCAGCCGCCGCCCTGGGCTGGGATGACCCCAAGGGTCCCGACACCGGGCGCGGGCTGTCGGTGGGCCTGCTCGCGGCGGGTGCGCACCCGGTCTCGTCCGCGGTGGTGCGTCTCGAGGCGGACGGGCAGGCGATCGTGCTCGTGGGGTCCACCGAGATGGGCCAGGGCCAGCGCACCGCGTTCGCCCAGATCGCGGCCGAGGTGCTGGGCATGGACGCCGAGCATGTCCGCTGCATCGGCACCGACACCAGCTTCACGCCCTATGACCGGTCCACCGGTGCCAGCCGCTCGACCACGCTCGCGGGTCTCGCGGTCCAGCGCGCGGCCCAGGAGGTGCGCGAGGACCTGCTGGCCATCGCCGCCACCATCTGGCCCGGCCGGGAGGACGAGATCACACTGGCCGACGGCGCCGCCTGGTGCGGCGACGAGCACCGGGTCTTCAGCGACCTCATCGCCAAGCGCTTCGGCCTCTCGGGCGGTCAGCTCATCGGGGAGGGCGGGGTCCACCCCGAGGGCACCGGCTCGTACGCGGAGGGCCCCGTGTTCTGGGAGGTGTGCATCGCGGCCGCGGAGGTGCGGGTCGATCGCGCCACGGGTCAGGTGCGGGTCGACCGGACCGCGACCATCGCGGACGTGGGCAGGGCCATCAACCCGCAGCTCATCGAGCGCCAGGACGAGGGTGCCACCATGCAGGGCATCGGCAACGCCCTGTTCGAGGAGATGGTGTTCGAGCAGGGCCTCCTCGTCAACGATGACCTGCTGGAGTATCGAGTCCCCAACACCAACGACCTGCCCGCGCGCTCGACCTGCGTCATCGTGGAGAACGGGGATGGACCCGGGCCGTTCGGGGCCAAGGGCTGTGGCGAGGGCGCCTTCGCGGGGATCATCGGGGCCATCGCGACCGCGGTCGCCGATGCGGGCGTGCACATGACGGAACTGCCCATCACACCCGAGCGGGTGTGGAGACGCATCGGGGAGACCACGCAGACCACGTAGCGTTAGGTACCCGCTCGGGTACGAGGAGGTTGGAGATGCCGACGTTCAGGACCGCCGCGATCATGGGCACCGGGACCATGGGCCCGGGCATGGGTGCCGTGCTGGCCCGCGCGGGCTACCAGGTGGCGCTGTATGACACGAGCACCGAGGCGCTGGAGCGCGCAAAGGCCGGCTATGAGCTTGCGTGGGGCGTGCTCGACCGGCTGGAGACGCCGGTCGTCGAAGGCGGCTCGGTGCGCTACGCGAGTGCGGTCGCCGATGCCCTCGCGGGTGCCGAGCTGGTGATGGAGGCCATCCCCGAGAACCTCGAGCTCAAGCAGCGGGTGTATGCGGAGTACGAGCAGCACGTGGGCCCCGGCACGATCCTCGCCTCCAACACCTCGGGCATCCCGGCCACCAAGATTGCCGCGAACCTCCAGCATCCCGAGCGGGTGGTGGTGATGCACTGGTCCAACCCGCCCCACCTCATCCCCATGATCGAGGTGGTGCCCGGCGAGCGGACCAGCCAGGCCACCGTGGACGCGGCGCTGGCGGTCATCAAGGACGTGGGCTACGTGCCCTGCCTGCTCAAGAAGGAGGTCCCCGGGTTCGTGGAGAACCGGGTCATGTACGCGATCATGCGCGAGTGCCTCGCCCTGGTGGACGAAGGCGTGGTGTCCGCCGACGAGCTGGACGTCAACGTCAAGTGGGGCATCGGCTACAAGCTCGCGGTGATTCCCCCGATGCACCTGCTGGACATGGCCGGGATGGACATCTACAACGCCGTGGCGAGCTACCTCAACCCGGACCTCTCGAACGCGTCCGAGGTCAGCCCCACCATCAAGGACCTCGTGGCCAAGGGTCGCCTGGGCATGAAGACCAAGGGGGGCCTGTTCGACTACACCGACGAAGAGGTGGTCGCACTGCGTGCCGAGCGCGGTGCCACGCTGGTCAAGGTCCGCAAGGCGCTCGCGTAGCGGCCCGGCGGGCGCGCGACGTCGCAGGAGGAGGGTTGGCATGAGGATCTACCTGCTCGACCTGGGGTCCCTCGTCATCGATCGGTCGGATGTGCTGTGGCACATCGATGTCGGGACCCCCGTCCGGTTCCCGGTGTACGGCGTGTACATCGACCATCCCGAGGGCAAGTTCATCTTCGACACGGGCTACGACCTCGACCACGTGAACAAGGTCCTGCCCTTCGAGCTGCCCGAGCAGACGCCCGAGCAGACACTCCCGGCGCAGCTGGCGAAGGTCGGGGTGCGACCGGAGGAGATCGACTACGTCATCAACTCCCACTTCCACTTCGACCACGTGGGCGGCAACAAGTACCTCACCAACGCGACGCTCCTGACCAGCAAGCACGAGCTCCGCTCGGCGCTCGTGCCCGAGCCCTTCGAGCGCCTGGGCTACAGCGACGTCTCGTTCTACGCGCGAGGCCAGACCAAGGTGGAGTTCCTCGAGGGCGACACCGAGATCGCCAAGGGCCTCACCGTGTTCGAGACGCCCGGGCACACCATCGCGCACGTGTCCCTGCTCGCGGAACCGGAGGGCCGCCGCCCGATGATCTTCTGCGGCGATGCCGCCTACACCTTCGAGACGCTCGACCGGATGATCGTGGGTGGCTTCCACCTCGACCCGGTCGAGTCCATCAGCGCCCTCAAGCGCATCAAGCAGGTGGCCAAGGAGCACGACGCGGAGATCTTCCCGTCGCATGAGATGGAGCCGTGGCTCCAGTGGAAGCACGCCCCCGAGTACTACTCCTGAGCATCGGACACCTGGAGGACCACGCATGAAGCTGGAAGGTCGCGTCGCAATCGTCACCGGGAGCGCCCAGGGCATCGGGCGCGCCATCGCCGACAAGCTGTCCGCCGAGGGAGCCTCGGTCGTCCTGGCGGACCTCAACGAGGCGGGCGCCAAGGCCGCCGCGGCGGCCCTGCCGTCTGCCATCGGCGTCCGCACGGACGTCTCCGACGAGGCGTCCGTCAAGGCCATGGTCAAGGCCGCCGTGGACGCCTACGGCAAGCTGGACATCCTCGTCAACGCCGCTGCCATCGTGCCCTTCACGGCGTGGGACGACATCGACCTCGCCGAGTGGCGACGGGTCATGGCCGTCAACCTCGACGGCACGTTCCTGACCAACCGCCACGCGTCGGACGAGATGCGCAAGGCGGGCTACGGGCGCATCGTCAACATCGCGTCCAACGTGATCGTGGCGGGGACACCCAACCTCGCGCAGTACGTGGCCTCCAAGGGCGGTGTGTTCGGCTTCACCCGCGCGCTCGCCACCGAGCTGGGCAAGTACGGCATCACTGTCAACTCGGTGGCGCCCGGCCTGACCGAGACGGAGGGAACGCTCGCCTCCCCGCATGCGGGCGCGTTCGACTTCGTGCAGTCGCTCCAGGCCATCCCACGCCGCGGGCTCGCCAAGGACATCGCCCCGGCGGTCGCGTTCCTCGTCAGCGAGGAGGCGGGCTGGGTGACCGGGTCGATGCTCGTGGTCGACGGCGGCCACACGCGACACTGAGGACCACACGATGTCCCCCTACACGGTCGACAACGGCGCTCCGGTCCTCGCGGTCGCCGACTTCGACGCCTCGATGGCGTTCTACACCGACGGTCTCGGGTTCGCGGTGGAGGCCCGCTTTGACGACCCGTCGTTCGCGATCCTGAGCCATGGACCCGTCCGCGTGTGCCTCGCGGCGCAGGGACATCCGTCCGAGGACCTGCCGGGCGTCACCCTCACGGCCCCCGCGGACCCGGCACGGCCGTCCGTCCGCCTGGTCCTGTGGGTCGCCGACGTCCACGCGGTGCACCAGGAGCTGGTGGCGCGAGGGGTCCCCATGGCCAGCGAGCCTTGGTCGCCCCCCTGGGGTGGCGGGCGGTTCTTCGCTCGTGACCCGGACGGCTTCCTGGTGGAGTTCGAGACCCTCGCCTGACAGACGGGCCGCCGTGCCGCCGCACGCGGACGGCACCGACCACGAGACCGATGGAGGTCACCACCATGGGCACCGATCACGGAGCCACGTTCACCTACACCGGCGGACCGGCCGCGGTGTACGAGCAGACGCTGCGGGGCATGGCGCGACCCGTGCTGTTCGAGTACGACCCCGCGTACCTCGCCCGGTTCCGGGACGTGGAGCGCCGGGTGGCGCAGGTCTTCGGGACCACCGGGGATGTGGTGGTCAGGATGGGCGAGGCCATCCTGGGTCTGGAGGCCGCCGCCAAGGGCCTCACCCGTCCCGGGACCAAGTGCCTCAACCTGGTGTCGGGGATCTTTGGCAAGTGGTTCGGGGACTGGCTGCGTGCCCTGGGCGCCGAGGTGATCGACCTCGAGGTGCCCTGGAACCAGGCCATCGATCCCGCGGAGGTGGCCAAGGCCCTCGCCGCGCACCCGGACATCGAGCTGGTGGGGGTCGTCCACTCCGAGACGCCGTCTGGGTCGCTCAACCCCATGGCCGAGATCGGCCCGCTGTGCCGGCGCCACGGCGCGCTCATCATCACCGACGCGGTGTCCGCGTTCGCGGGCACCCCCATCGAGCACGACGCCTGGGGCCTCGACATCACGGTGGGCGGGCCCCAGAAGTGCCTGGGCGCCGCGCCCGGTCTGACGTTCGTCGCCGTCAGCGATCGTGCCTGGGCGGCGCTGCGCGCCAACCCGGACGCGCCACGCGGCTCGTATCTGTCGCTCCTCGACTGGAAGGATCGCTGGATCGACGCGGAACGACCACGCTTCCCGCACACCACCTCGGTGGCGGACATCGACGGCGTCGACGCCGCGCTCGATGTGCTCATGGAGACCGGCCTCGCTGCCGCCTACGCACGCCACCGGCGGGCTGCGGAGGCATGCCGTGCCGGAGTCCGCGCCATGGGTCTCGAGCTGTGGGTGCCAGATGACACGGTGGCGTCCCATGCCGTCACCGCCGTGACGACGCCCGACGGCGTCTCCAACCTGCGGGTCATCGACCACATCCGAGCGCGCTACGGCGTGATGCTCTCGGACGGCGAGCACGACGTGATGACCGAGCGGGTCTTCCGCATCGGGCACGCGGGGCCCGCCAGCATGTCGCTCCATCCCATCGTCGCGCTCAGCGCCTTGGGCAAGGGCCTCCGGGACTTCGGTGTCCAGGTCGCCATCGGCGCAGGCATCGAGGCAGCCCTGGAGGTCCTGGGCGGGGGCGTCGAGGCCAGGGTGCCCGTCCACGCTTGATGGGCCGGCCGGGCCATGACTCGGAGCGTCACGGCGCCGCAGTGACACGCCGGGCGCTCATCGGACATCAACGCAGCTGGAGGACGACTGACTGACTCGACCCGGCCATTGGACATCGACCCGGAGGACGGCCGCAGACCTCGGTCGCCCGGATCGTCACAGGCACTTCTGAGGGGAGGACCCGCCATGAGACGAGCCATCGCACCCGTCCTGCTCGCCACGACGCTGGTCATGGGTGCGGTCGCGCCGACGATCGCGCAGAGCAGCTCACCCGCCACCCCGACCGGCGCGGACCCGCTGCCATCGTGGCTCCCGGGCGAGCCCAAGGACCGCATCCTGTCCTTCGTGGACGCGGTCACCACGGAGGGTGGCGCCGACTTCGTGCCCGTCGAGGAGCGGCTCGCCGTGTTCGACATCGACGGCACGCTGTGGGCCGAGCGTCCCTTCTATCTCGATGCCCTGTGGGGCGGCGAGGGGGTCGCGGCGCTCGCGGCGGAGCACCCCGAATGGGCCGACCAACTGCCCTACGCACCCATCGTCGAGGGTGATTACGACGTGCTCAAGAGCATCGCCCAGACCGACCTGATGCGCATGCTCGACGCGGGCTATGGCGACATGACCGAGGAGGAGTGGGCGGCGGCGGTCCTCGAGTGGCTCAGGACGAGCGTCAACGCGGACCTTGGCCGGCCCAACGCGAGCAACACGTACCTGCCCATGATGGAGCTCCTCGACTACCTCGAGGCGAACGACTTCAGCGTGTATCTCGTGACCGCCGCGGAGGAGCAGTTCATCCGCGCCGTCGCGGATGACATCTTCGGCATCCCGCCCGAGCGGGTCATCGGCAACACCATGACCCGCTCCGTGGCCACCGCCGAGGACGGCTCCGTGAGCATCGCGCGCGAGGGCAGCCCCGACTGGGCCAACGAGCGCGAGACCAAGATGCTCAGCATCTTCGACGTGACCGGGCGCAAGCCGATCTTCGCCGCCGGCAACTCCGATGGCGACTACTGGATGCTCAAGTGGGCCACCTCCGACGATGACCTGGGCCTGTCCATCCTCGTCCTCCACGACGACGCCGAGCGGGAGTTCGACTACGCGCGCATCCCCACGCTGGGTGGCGCGGCGCTCGAGTCGGATCCCGAGTGGGTCGGCGTGTCCATGAAGGACGCCTGGTCCACGGTGTTCGCGGAGCAGTAGGGACCGGAGCCGGTCGGGCTGCCCTCGCGGTCGCCCGACCGCTCACTCCCCTCATGCGTGGCCTCGAGGCGCCGCGGTCGAGAGGGCCGTGCGCCATGCGATCGGCCCGGGTCCGACCAGCACGGGCCTGGGTGGTGGCCTTGGCCGCGCTCATGGTCCTCGCGCCTGGCTCGGCGTCCGTGGCGCAAGGGGGCAGCCCCACGGGCGATCAGGCACCCGAGGCCAGGACGGCCGCGGTGGATGCCGTGCGAGCGACCCTCCGGCAGGACTGCCTCTCATACGCCGCGGTGCTCAGCATCGATGGGTCGGCCATGCCGCTCATGGTGTCCGTGGGCACGTACGACCGGGCCCGGCACGTGGGATCGTTCCGGAGCGTCCTCGCGCGTCAGGAAGGCGGCGCGGCGGCGGCGAAGGACCCGCTTGTGGTCGACTCACGCCATGAGGACGGACGCATCCGTCTCCACGTCGTCCGCGACGAGCCCTCGACGCGCGATGCGTGGCTCACTTCAACACCCCGCGAGCTCACGCACGGTGACTTGGGGAGCGACCCCGAGCTCGCACGTCTGGGCCGATATCAGCCGACGGCCGCGATCGACCTCCTCCTGGGGTTCGACCCCGCCGGCGTCGGCCCGGGCGCCGTGCCAGCGCAGGGTGCCCAGGGGCGGGTCGATCTCGCCGCCGCCCTGGCCGCCGCGCCCACCGAGCCCATGGTCCATGCCATGGCGGACGCCATCCCAGTCCGATCGATCCCGGTCGTCGTGACCGTCACCGGGCCCCCTTGGATGCTCGCGAGCGTCAGGTACCTGTATGACGTGCCGACGGGCTCGGGTGACGTCGCCCAGCGGGCGACCTGGATGGTTGTCATCGGCCCTCAAGTTAACTGTTGACAGACGACACAGCAGGGATGACACTGACACCCTGGGTGGCACATCGCTGTGCCCACCCACCACCATGGGAGTCAGGGGAGGATCCGATGGCACGGACGACGAATCACGGCATGCGGCGCCTGCGCATGCTCCTCGGGGCAGCGACCCTGACGGCGACCGCGGTGGTCGCACCAGGCGCCATGCTCGCCGCGGACCCCTCGGCACCTGCCGGGTCACCGGGCGGGAGCATCGGCCTCGATGTCGTTGGCTTTGCCTCGCCGGAGAAGGCCAACGACTTTGGCTGGAACCAGCAGGGGCTGGAAGGGGCCCAGCTGGCCGCCGACGCCGTCGGTGCACGCCTCGAGGTCGCGGACGGCATCGGCTACGACAATGTGGGCCCAGCGCTCCGCGAGCTCGCCGACAGCGGGGCGAAGCTCATCATCGCCCATGCCGCGGGCTATGGCACGGTGGGATCGGAGACCGCCCAGCAGTTCAACGTCCCGGTCCTCGTGTTCAACAAGCCGGACGCGATGCAGCCCGGCCTCGTGGCGGATGTCCAGAACTCGCCACAGGAGGGCTCGTATCTGGCGGGCGTGCTGGCGGCGCTGACGAGCAAGACGGGGACGCTGGGCATCGCCGCATCCGCGGATGTCACGACCTGGAACAGGATGGCGGGCGGGTTCGTGGCGGGCGCCCGGAGCGTCAACCCCGACATCGTCATCCGGCACTCGCTCATCGGGCCTGGCGGCTTCGCCGACGTCGCGGGTGGCAAGCGGGTCACCGACAGCATCATCGGGGCGGGGGCGGACGTCATCCTCGGGATGGGTGACGGCTCGTCGTTCGGGATGATCCAGTCCGTGGACACCGCGCAGCCGCCGACCGGCGCCGACAAGGTCTGGTTCATCGATGTCATCGGCGACAAGTCGAGCCTGGACCAGAAGGGGACCTACCTCTCGTCGGTCATCTGGGACTTCTCCTCCCTGTTCGAGCAGGCGATGCGGGACGTGGCAGATGGCACGTTCGGGACCCATGGCTACGAGGTCAGCGTCCGGAACGGGAACGTGGGCCTGCTCGAGACGCCGCACATCTCACCCGACGCGCTCGCGGCGGTGGAGGCGGCGCGTCAGCAGATCGTGGATGGGACCATCGTGGTTCCCAACATCGAGACCGCTGCCCAGCTCCAGGAGCTCATCGGCCAGTAGGCGCCCGCTAGGTCGCTGCAACTCGATCGCGCGCCGCCGGCGCGCGATCGAACCATGACCACGGCCATGAGCGAGCCCCCAGCATGAACCCCCCGCCTGCGACCCCGACACCCTCGCATAGGCCCTCGGCCACGCCGAGGGTCATGCTCGAGGGGATCGTCAAGCGCTTCCCGGGGGTGGTCGCCAATGACGGTGTGACGCTCGCGTTCCATGCCGGCGAGGTGCACTGCCTCCTGGGCGAGAACGGGGCAGGCAAGTCCACCCTCATGAACATCCTCTCGGGCGTCTATCGCCCTGATGAGGGCAGGATCCTCATCGATGGCAGCCCGGTCGAGTTCTCCTCTCCGCGGCATGCGCTCGAGCTGGGCATCGGCATGGTGCATCAGCACCTGGTGCTTGCTCCGGCGCTGACGGTCCTGGAGAACGTGATGCTGGGCGCCTATCGGGGGGTCCGCCTGAGCGAACGGGCCGCGCGTGGTCGACTGGCCGAGCTCGCCACACTCCTGAACGTGACCATCGACCCTGACGCCCGCGCGGGGGGGCTGGCCCTCGGCCAGCAGCAGCAGGTCGAGATCATCAAGGCCCTGTGGCGCGATTCGACGGTCCTGATCCTCGACGAGCCCACGAGCATGCTGACGCCCCAGGGCGTGGACGAGCTCCAGCGTGTCCTCATCCGGCTTCGGGACCAAGGCTACGCGTTGATCTTCATCAGCCACAAGCTGCACGAGGCCATCACCCTGGGCGATCGCGTGTCATTCCTGCGGGGTGGTCGCGTCGTGGGCGGTCTTGAGCCGGAGGTCCTCAGGGCCACGGGGCCCGACGAGCTCCAACGTCTGATCGTCACGGCCATGTTCGGCGAGGACTCGCGCGTCGTGGCTGACGCGGCCGAGCTTCAGGAGGACGGGGTCGCCGACCAGGGCGCGGGCCGGGCGGTGGTAGCTCCGACGCCTCCCCGGGACCAGCCGCCGATCATCGAGCTGATCGACGTCAGCGCGGACGGGGACGAGAACGAGGTCGGCATCGTGGACGCAAGCCTCCGACTCTGGCCCGGCGAGATCTTGGGCGTGGCCGGTGTCGATGGCAACGGGCAGCGCGTGCTGGCTGAGACGATCTCGGGCCACCGCGGCATCAGGTCCGGGAGCCTGCTCATCGATGGCAAGCCAGCGAACGAGACCTCGGTCGCGAGGCGCGAGCGCGCGGGCGTCCGGTACGTGACCGACGACAGCCTGGGCGAAGGCGCGGTCGGCAGCCTGAGCATCGCCCTCAACATCGTCATCAAGCGCGTGGGGATCCGGCCCTTCTGGGTGCACGGTCTGATCCGTCGGGATGCCATCGACGCGACCGCGCGGGGTCTGATCGCGGAGTACGACGTCCGAACGCCCAGCGAGCGGACCCGCATCGCCACCCTCTCGGGCGGCAACCTCCGCAAGGTCATCCTCGCACGTGAGCTCGCGTTCGACCCGCGCGTCATCGTCTACAACAAGCCCACCTATGGGCTGGACATCCGGACCACCCTGGTCGTCCGCGACCGGATACGGGCGCAGGCCGCGGAGGGCGTGGCGTCCCTGGTCATCTCGACCGATCTCGACGAGCTGCTCAGCATCTGCGGTCGGATCGCGGTCCTGCTCCAGGGTCGCATCACGGGCATCGTGGACAACGACCCGGGTGCCGACATGCGACACGTGGTCGGGCAGCTGATGGTGGGCGCAGGCCCCACGAGCACGGGCCCGCCGGCATGAGCGGCATCGGGTCGTCAACCGCCGATGCGGCTGCCACGTCCGCGCCGTCACAACGCACGCGCGGGTCCGGCGCGTGGGCGACCATCCTGACCACGGCCATACCCCTGGTGCTCGCGACCGTGGTGGCGGGTCTGCTCATCGCGGGCACAGGCGGTGACCCGGTGGCGTTCTACCGCGACACCATCCAGGCGGGCCTGCTGAGTTGGAACGGCCTCCAGGAGAGTCTCAATCGCGCCGGTCCACTGCTGCTCATCGCGGCAGGCCTCATCGTCGCCTTCCGGACCAACGTCTGGAACCTGGGCACGGACGGCCAGTTCATCCTGGGGGCCGTGATGGTCGCCGGTCTGGGTCCGGCCCTGGTGGAGTGGGCTCCGGCGCCCAGCATGTGGCTGGTGACGCTGCTCGTCGCGGCGGTCATCGGGGCGGCATGGACCGTGATTCCCGCGTGGCTGCGGGTCCGGTACCACGTCAACGAGATCATCACCACGGTGATGACCACGTTCATCGGCCTGAGCATCGCGCGGTTCCTCGTGAAGTACCCGTTCCGGGACCCCACATCCGTCGTCGACCAGACACGCGTCATCCCACTGACCGACCGTCTCCCGGTGCTGCCGGGCACGCGGATCCATGTCGGGCTGGTGCTTGGCATCCTTGCCATCCTCGCCGTCCATCTCGTGATGACCCGGACATCCCTGGGCTTCCGACTGGACGTGGTGGGTCTCAACCGGCGAGCCGCCCGCCACACCGGGATGTCGGTCACCTCGCTCATCGTCCTGGCGTTCGCGGTGAGCGGCGCGCTCATCGCCGTGGGTGGCGGCATCTCCATCATCGGCGACTGGGGCTCGGTCCGCTCGGACTGGAACCCGGCATGGGGCTTCCTGGTCGTTCCCCTCGTGTTCCTGGGTCGTCGGCATGGCGTCGCCACCGCCGTGTTCGTGTTCATGTTCGCGGTGGTCTCGATCGGCTCCCAGGTGGCGGCCCGCCGTCAGGACCTGCCCCAGGACTTCACCCTGATCGTGACCGGCCTGATCCTGGCGTTCCTGACCATCGCGGAGTACATCGACACCCGACGCGCCCGGGCGCGAGGCTATGCCTGATGGAGCGACCCGAGTCGGCGCGGCGGTGGGCGTGACGTGACCGACCTGTTCACCCCCGAGTTCCTGACCGTGCTGCTGGCAGGGTCCGTGGTGGCCGCGGTCCCCGTCGCGCTGGCGAGCCTGGGTGAGACGATCTCCCAGCGCTCGGGTGTCCTGAACGTCGGAGTCGAGGGCGTGATGCTCGTCGGGGCCTACGTGAGCTTTGGGGTCGCGTACTACGCGGCCTCGGTGCCGCTCGGCCTGCTGGCCGGGGTCGTGGCCGGGATCGCCATGGCATCCATGCTCGTCGTGCTGCACATCTGGCTGCGCTTGAACGCGATCGTGGTGGGCATCGCCGTGGTCATCACCGCACAGGGTGTGACCAGCTACCTCCACGGCATCCAGTTCGGCGCCTCGTACCCGCGCCTGCCAGCACCCCAGGTGATCCGCGTGCCGTTCCTCGCGGACATCCCCATCATCGGACCTGCGCTGTTCAGCCAGCATGTCGTCGTGTACCTGACCATCCTCGCGGCCATCGGCATCCATTGGCTGTTCCGACGCACGAATGCAGGACTCAACCTGCGTGCGGCCGGCGATCGCCCAGAGGCCTTGGACAGTGCCGGGGTCAGCGTGCTGCGGACGCGCGCCATCGCCACTCTGGTCTCGGGGGGGTTCTCCGGCCTCGCGGGTGCCTATCTCGCCTGCATCAGCGCCGGGGTGTTCGTCCCGTTCATGACCAACGGTGCTGGGTTCATTGCCGTGATGCTCGCGATGGTGGCTCGGGAGCGCGCGCAGATCGTGATCCTGGGTGCCATCCTGTTCGGGCTCGCGTTGTCCCTCGTGACATCGCTGCAGCTCGTGGGTGTCGGGATCCCCACGGACCTCGTGGAGACGATCCCATTCGTGGTCGTGCTCCTGATGCTGCTGGCAGGCCGGGCCGCCCTTCCTGCGGCGTTCGGCCGGGTCTATGTCCGAGGCGACCGCTGATGTCTCGGCGGGTGGCAGGAGCGGGAAGGGAGTCATCACCATGAGCACCCGGATCGGGGTCACTGACGTCGCTGGGATCTTCGCGATCATGCCGACACCCGCGACGGCAGATGCGTCCGACTGGCGGGCCACCCACACGGTCGACCTGGATGAGACCACCCGGGCCGCGCGGGCGCTGGCGGATGGTGGCGTGGCGGCGATCATGACCACCGGCACGTTCGGCGAGGCCGCCACCCTCACGTGGGAGGAGCACCGCGACTTCGCGGCAGCGGTCGTGGACGCCGTCGGCGGGAGGGTCCCGGTGCTGCTGGGACCCACGACCCTGAACACGCGGGACACGATCGCCCGGGGTCGGGTGTTCCGCGACCTTGGTGCCAGCGGTTTCATGCTCGGGCGCCCGATGTGGTGCGGGATGGAGGATGCGGCCATCGTGCGCTTCTATGCGGACGTGGCCGAGGCGCTCCCCGAGATGGCCATCGTGGTCTATGACAACTCGGCCGCATTCAAGGGCAAGCTCAGTTCCCATGCGTACGCGGGACTGGCGGCGATCCCACAGGTCGTCGCCGCGAAGTACACCATCATCGGGGACCAGTTCCGGTCGGACGTCGCCGCCGTGGCGGGGGGCATGCGGCTCATGCCCATCGACGAGGACTGGGCCAAGGCATGGACCGTCGATGCCGAGTGCAGCGCTGCCTGTTGGTCCGCCGCGGCGAGCTGCGGGCCGGCACCGATCGTCGCTCTCCAGGATGCGCTCCGGGGCGGCGACCACGAGCGAGCAGAGGGACTGGCCCGCCTCATCGCTGAGGCCTGTGCGCCGCTGTTCCCCAATGGCGACTTCGAGGTGTTCGCGAGGTACAACATCGCGATCGACAAGGCGTGGATCGACGCCGCTGGCTTCATCAAGGCCGGGCCGCCACGGCCCCCGTACCACGTGGTGCCGGAGGCGTACGTCGCGAGCGCGCGAGAGGCGGGGCATCGCTGGCGCGTGCTCCAAGAGCGCTTCCTCGCCGCAACGGCCTAGGCGCGCTGGCGCACGGCGCCGAGGACGGCGTCCGCCCATGCGGTCTGCACGCGCAGGGAGCCGAGCCCGCGGCCCGGCCGTTCGGCCCTTGGGGCGGCGCCATCTCGACGGCACAGTTGACGCATGTCCGCCATCCTTGCCCCCAACATGCCCGTCGTGCCTGCCGTGAGCCGTACCAATCGCGCGTCGGATGCCCTGCGCCTCTCGCGTCATCCGCTCGATGCCATCTTCCGTCCCGCGTCGGTGGCCGTCGTCGGAGCGACGGAACGCGAGGGGAGCGTCGGCCGGACGATCCTCTGGAACCTCATCAGCAGTCCCTTCGGGGGCACGGTGTACCCGGTCAACCCCACGCGCCGGTCGGTCCTGGGGGTCAGGTCCGCGCCTTCATTGAGCGCGATCGGCGAGCCCCTGGACCTGGCAGTCATCGTGACGCCACCGCCCACCATCCCGGGTCTCATGGAGGAGTGCGCTGCCCTGGGCGTCAAGGGCGCCATCATCATCAGCGCGGGCTTCCGCGAGGTCGGGCCCGAGGGCGCAGACCTGGAGCGGCGCGTGATCGCGACGGCACGCGCGGCTGGGATCCGAGTGGTGGGCCCCAACTGCCTGGGGGTCATGAGCCCCGTGTCGGGTCTCAATGCCACGTTCGCGACCGGCATGGCCAGTCGGGGGACGGTGGGCTTCATCAGCCAGAGCGGCGCTCTGCTCACCGCGGTCCTCGACTGGAGCGCCCGGGAGGGCATCGGCTTCAGTCACGTCGTGTCGCTCGGCTCGATGGCCGATGTGGGCTGGGGCGACCTCATCGACTACCTGGGTGACGACCCACACACCCAGAGCATCGTGATGTACATGGAGACCATCGGCGACGCCCGCTCGTTCCTGAGCGCGGCACGCGAGGTGGCGCTGACCAAGCCCATCGTGGTCATCAAGCCCGGCCGCACGGCCCAAGCCGCCCGCGCGGCCGCGTCCCACACCGGGTCGCTGGCCGGTTCGGACGAGGTGCTCGCGGCCGCCTTCCGGCGCGTGGGCGTGCTTCGGGTGGAGCGCATCGGTGACCTGTTCGGCGCCGCCGAGCTGCTGGCGCGTCAGCCCCGACCGCGTGGCCCCAACCTGACCATCGTGACCAATGCTGGCGGGCCCGGGGTGCTCGCCACGGACGCCCTCATCGAGGGTGGCGGTCGGCTGACCGAGCTGACGGACGAGCGGCGCGCGCGATACGACCAGGTCCTGCCAACCACCTGGAGTCACGGCAACCCCGTGGACATCATCGGTGACGCTCCGCCGGAGCGCTACGCGCAGGCCTTGGAGATCGCGGCACAGGACCCTGGGGCGGACGGCATGCTCGTCATCCTGACCCCCCAGGCGATGACCGACCCGACACGGACGGCCGAGGCGCTCGTGCCGTATGCCCAGATCCCGGGCAAGCCGGTGCTCGCCTCGTGGATGGGTGGCACGGAGGTCGCCGAGGGCGCGCGCCTGCTGGCGAAGGCCGGCATCCCCACGTTCGAGTACCCCGACACGGCCGCCGAGATGTTCAACCACATGTGGCGGTCCGCGCAGGACGTGCGGGGGCTCTACGAGACGCCCACGCTGCCCGAGGACGAGGGCGCGCGCCTCGACCGCGAGCGAGCCGCGAGCATCGTGCGCGAGGCCCGGCAGGCGGGCCGGACGCTGCTCACCGAGGTCGAGTCCAAGCAGGTGCTGGCCGCGTACGGCATCCCGGTCACCGACACACGGGTCGCCTCCAGTGAGGACGAGGCCGTCGCGCGCGCGGATGCGCTCGGCTATCCCGTGGTCGTCAAGCTCCACAGCCGGAGCATCACCCACAAGACCGACGTGGGCGGCGTCCGCCTCGACCTGCGCGACGCGACCGCGGTCCGCGACGCGTGGATGGCCATCCGCTCGGCCATGGAGCGGGGGCCCGGCCTGGGGGCCTTCGACGGGGTCACGGTGCAGCCCATGGTCGCCACGGACGGCTACGAGCTCATCCTGGGCTCATCGGTGGACGCCCAGCTGGGGCCCGTGCTGCTGTTCGGGATGGGTGGCCAACTGGTCGAGGTGTTCCGTGACCAGACGCTGGGCCTGCCACCGCTCACCACGACCCTCGCGCGACGGATGATCGAGCGGACACGCATCGCGACCGCGCTGCGGGGCGTGCGCGGACGGGCGCCCGTGGACATGGAGGCCCTGGAGCAGCTGCTGGTCCGCTTCAGCCTCCTGGTGGTCGAGCAGCGGGCCATCGCGGAGATCGACATCAACCCGCTCCTCGCGTCCCCGGACCGGTTCCTGGCCCTTGACGCGCGCCTGGTGCTCCATGACCCGGCAGTCCCCGATGGGGAGCTGCCGCGCCTCGCCATCCGACCCTATCCTCGCCGGTACGTGGAGCCATGGGCCGCCGCCGATGGCGCCGGTCTGCTCATCCGTCCCATCCGACCCGAGGATGAGCCGATGATCGTGGCCTTCCACCACGGCCTGACCGAGGAGACCGTCTACGCGCGCTACTTCCGCCACCTGGGGCTGTCCCAGCGGACCGCGCACGAGCGGCTGACGCGCGTCTGCTTCAACGACTACGACCGGGAGATCGCGCTCGTGGCGGAGGAGACCGACCGCGCCACAGGTGACGTGAGCATCGTGGCCGTGGGTCGCCTGTCGCGGTCGCACGTGGGCCCGTCCGGGGAGTTCGCCATCCTGGTGGCCGATCGCTGGCAGCGTCGCGGCCTGGGCCGGGAGCTCCTCCGGCGGATCGTGCGCATCGGCCAGGATGAGGGGCTGCATCGGATCTGGGCGGACCTGCTGGCAGCCAACATCGGGATGCGTCGCGTGGCCGAGGCGGCCGGCTTCACCATCACCGGCGATCCCACGGAGGGCACCCTGCGGGCCCAGCTGGACCTCACCTGAGGACGGCCGACAGCGAACGGCGGATGGCTACACTCGCAGGAGCGCCCGATCGGGTCGCGGTCCACGGAGGTGCATGGTCGGCATGAGGGCGGTCGCGTCACTGGGCCCCGAGCGGCTCGAGCTGGTGGAGGTGCCGGACCCGGTCCTCGAGGCCCCCGGTGATGCGATCGTCAAGGTGACCGCGACCGCGCTGTGTGGGGCCGACCTGTTCCCGTACCACGGCTGGGTGCCCGGCTTCCTCGCGGGGACCATTCTGGGGCACGAGTTCGTGGGCGTGGTGGAGTCCGTGGGGTCCGCGGTCAGCGGGGTCGGGGTGGGTGACCGGGTGGTCGCCAACTCCACCATCTCGTGCGGTGCCTGCGCGGCCTGCCGCGCGGGTCGCTCCTCGCAATGCGCGGAGCGTGCCCTGTTCGGCTACTCGGGGGTGTATCGGCAGTTGCACGGCGGGCAGGCCGAGCGGGTCCGGGTCCCGGGTGCCTCCCGGGCGCTGCGTGTGCTGCCGGATGCGGTGACCGACGAGCAGGCCCTGTTCGTGGCGGACATGCTGCCCACAGGCCTGTCCGGGGTCCGACGCGCGGACCTGGCGACAGGCGACGTGGCGGTGGTGGTGGGCTGCGGCACGGTGGGCCTGATGGCCATCCTGTTCGCGACCCGCATCGCGCGGGTCGTCATCGCGGTCGACGGCATCGCCCAGCGACGCGACCTCGCCACTCGGCTCGGCGCGCTCGCCGTGGCCCCCGAGGCGGCCGCCGAGACCGTCATGGCGGCCACCGACGGCCTGGGCGCGGATGGGGTCATCGAGGCGGCCGGCTCGCCAGGCGCGCTTGCCGCCGCCGTGGGTCTCGTGCGGGGACAGGGCACCATCTCGGTCATCGGCGCCCATTTCGAGCCCGACTTCCCGCTGGACATGGGCCGGATGTTCGAGCGGGAACTGACGCTGCGGGTCACCTGGGGCCATGGGCTGGACGACCGCGACCGGATCCTGGCCATGCTCGCGGCGGGCATCATCGACCCCACCCCGACCATCACGCATCGGTTCCCGTTGGCAGAGGCCGCCGAGGCCTACCGCGTCTTCGACGGCCGCGAGGCGATCAAGGTCGTGCTGACGCCCTGACCGTCAGCCCGTCCGCCCGTCGGGCCGACTCACCGGGACGCGGCTCCTCCCCGGGACGCGACGGCGCCCGATGCGCCACCCGACCAACAGGCCGACGACGGCTGCGAGTGCGACGGGCACGAGCGCCCAGAGCGCCACCTCGGCGGTGGTGCGATCGGGGACGGCGCCCCAGTGACCGCCCATGTCGAAGAACAGACGCTCCTCCACCACGGGACCGGGAAGGAGCGCGTAGCTCACGGTCGCCCGGTGCCCGTGGCCGTCGGGGAAGGATGGCCCGGGACGCACGACCGCCTCGGTGATCAGCGGGTGAAGCCCGGGCATGCCGCGGCGCAGGCCCGCATCCGCGGTCGCGACGCACACGTCCACGGGCACGATCGGGTCGCAGGTGACCCTGAGTGGCGGGGCGACCGTGGCGAGCGTGACCCACAGCGCCCCGAACAGGAGACCCGCGAGGCACCCGACCGCGGGCCAGCGCCTCACCCGGTCGTCGTCAGCCGCTCGGTCGCCAGCGCGAGCACGGTGGCCGTGTCGACCGCGGCCTCGAGGCCGGCCTCGGAGGCGAACTGGCGGTAGCCCTCCTGGGTGTGGAAGGCCCAGCCGCCGGGGCGGCCGATGCCCACCAGGGCCGCAGGGAGGGTCCGTGTCACCACTCCGAAGTCGGTCGCGAACGGGAGGGGCATGGGTGGCTCCAGGTATGTCCGACCGGCGGCTCGATGCGCCTCCGCGACCGCCTCCCGCACGCTGGCGTCGGGGGTGATCCCGGGCACCACGTCACCTGCCTCCCACTCGGCTGTGACCCGTTCCCGGAGCCAGGCCGCGAGCTGGTCGATGCCCGCCTCGTCAGGCGCCCAGAGCAGGAAGCGCGCGCTCCAGCCGACACCCGTCCCATCCTCCACGTCACCATCGAACGCGAGCGTCTCGAGCATGAGCCGGGTGCCGGGGATCTCGATGGCGGCCTCGGCCGCCGCGATGAGCGCCCGCAGCTCGGCGCGGGGCGCGCCTTCGGCGAGGTCGCGCGTCGCGTGGGCACGGGCCGTGTCGCGACGCATCCACGCCGACTCCAGCCACGCCGTGTCGAGGAACTCCGGGTGCGCATACAGCGCCACGTCGATGCCGGACCATGCCCCGGCTCGCGCGGAGATGGCCTTGCCCCCGCCACGCGCCACGGTGTTCGGTGCGTGGATCTCGTCAGCCGGGCAGCCCATGACGACCACGCTCCCATGCAGGCTCGGGCGATCCGCGGCCAGCGCGGCGACCACCCCCAGCACGGCTGCGCTGATGGGCCCGTGACCACACGAATGGACCGGCACGATGGCACCGGCCTCCGGCACCGAGGGCACCGCGTCATAGTTCGCGACGATGCCCACCGTCCGACCCGGCCGCTCCCCCCGCAGCGTCGCCCGGAAGGCCGTGGCCATGCCGGCGACGGGCGTCTCCACCGCGCAGCCCAGGTCCGTGAGCACGCGGCACAGCGTCGCCGCCGTCCGGAACTCGTCATGGGCCAGCTCCGGGGTGTCATGGACCCGTCCGATGACGTCGCGCAGCAGGCCTCGGCGCGCGTCGATGGCCGACCGGAGCGCGAGGTCGCGACCCTCGGCCACCGTCAGTGCGCCCCGCCCGCGTCACCCTGGTCCGAACGGGTCGCCCAGCTCAGCGCATCCCGGACCGCGCGGCCCACGAGGACCGACACCAGATGCGCCTTGAAGTCCGCGGAGCCGTTGCTGTCGGTGTCCGGGGCAGCAGCGTCGGCGGCGGCCTCCCCCGCCGCCACGAGGATCGCCGGGTCGAGGTCGCCCGTCGGCAGACCCAGGAGCAGGGACCCCGCCTCGTCCACGAGCACGTGCCGTGGGCCGACCGACCCGACAGCGACACGCGCGCGCGTGATGGCGCCCTCCTCCACCCGCACCATGCAGGAGACCGTGGCCGTGGGGCGCTCGTGCGTCGCGAAGCGCATGTGCGACATCCCCGCACCGCGAGGCAGCGGTGGCACCTCGATGGACAGCAGCAGCTCGCCGGGCTCCAGCGCCGTCTCCCAGGGTCCTGCCAGGAAGTCGCCGACCGGGAGGGTCCGGCGGGCCTCGGCCATGGCCAGGGTCACCCGGGCATCGGCGGCGAGCAGGAGGGTGGCGGGGTCGGAGTGAGGGTCCGCGAAGCACAGGTTGCCGCCCAGTGTCCCCACGGTGCGCACGCGGATGTTGGCGATGCGACCCTCCACAAAGGCGAGGAGCGGCCAGCCGGCGACCACGATGGGCGAGCGCTCGATGCGTCGATGGGTCGCGAGGGCCCCGATCGAGAGCGTCCCGTCGTCCGCCACGGAGACGGCGTCCAGACCCGGGATCGCCTTGAGGTCCACGAGGTCCGTCAGGCTCGCGAGACCGAGCTTGAGCAGCAGCAGCAACTCGGTGCCACCCGCGTAGACCGCCGCCCCGTCCCCGATGTCGTGCAGCAGGCCCGTCGCCTCGGCCAGCGACCCGGGTCTGTGCAGCTCGAACGGCGCGAGACGGGTCATGACGAGACGCCCGGGGCCTCAGGCGCCAAGGCCCCCGCGGTCCTGGCCAGCGAGGCCATGGCGGCGGCGATCCCCGCCCCCACGTCCGCCGATGCCCCAAGGTCGCGCATCGTCTGACCCACCGCCGCGAGCCCCGCGATGACGTACGCCGGTCGCGCCGTGGCGCCCATGTGCCCGATGCGGATGATGTTGCCAGCCCCCTGGCCAGCCGAGAGCTGCACCCCGTAGCGCTCGCGGGCGTGGTCGCGGACCTGGATGTCCGTGATGCCCTGAGGCACCCGGATCGACGTCACGGACGCGGCCGCGATGTCCTCCGACGCGGCCCAGAGGCGCAGGCCCATGGCCAGGACGCCGGCACGGCACGCCTGCGCAACACGCTCGTGCCGCGCGCGCACGACCTCGGTGCCGGTGGCCAGGAGCAGCTCCGCCGCGGCCAGGACCCCCAGCACGTCCGGCACCGACGGCGTGAACGGGAACCGACCGTCGCGATGCCACAGGTCTCGCCAGTCGAGGAGGCTCAGGAACGACCCTCGAGGGGCATCGGGGTTCGCCTCGATGGCGGTCCACGCCTCGGGCGAGACGGCCATCAGCGACATGCCGGGAGGGCCCCCGAGGCACTTCTGCGGTCCGGCCACCACCAGGTCCAGCTGCCACTCGTCCGGGCGCAGCTCGATGCCGCCGTAGGAGGAGACGGCATCCACGATGGTCACGACGCCGCGCTGACGACACAGGGGGCCGATCCGGTCCACCGGGTTGACGGTCCCCGACGGGGTCTCGGAGTGGACCACCGAGACCACCCTGATGGTGGGGTGCGCGTCCAGGTACGCCGCCACGGCATCCGCATCGATGGCCTGGTCGTAGGGCACCTCGATCTCATGGAGGTCGGCACCGATCGCCGAGAGCCACATGCCAAAGCCCTTGCCGAACACGCCCGACACGAGGTTGAGGCACGGCGTGCCCTTGGTCGCGAGGGCCCGCGCGGCGGCCTCCAGCCCGAGGATGGCCTCGCCCTGCATCAGGATGATCTCGTGCCGGTCGGAACCGAAGATGCGACCCACCGCGGCCTCCGCCGCGCGGAACCGCTCCTTGAAGGCGGGGTCGTAGTGGTACAGGACGGGACCGCCCATGGCGGCGCGGACCTGCGGGAAGACGTCGTTGGGCCCAGCGCTCAGGGTCAGGTCCGCGGGTTCCATCACCACCTCCATCATGGCTGGCGGTCCGCCGACCGGTCGGCCGGCGCCGCGTGTTGGGGCCGGGTCGCGCGACGAGTCATCGCGCACCCCGGACATAGGGCAGGCCAAGCGCCGACGGCAGTCGCGCGTCGCGCGCGAACAGCACGAGCACGACCATCACCGATGCGAACGGGAGCATGAACACGACGTCCTGGGGGATCTGGACGCCGATGAGCTGGAGCGCGGTCGCGGCGGACAGCGAGATGCCGAACAGGAGGCCGCCCAGGATGGACCACCAGGGCCTGCCCCGCGCGAGCATCGCGATGACGATGGCGATGAAGCCCATGCCGTGGGTCACGAACGGGACGAACGTGCCCGCCCCGACAAGGCACAGGTAGGCTCCTCCCACACCGGCCAGGAAGCCACAGGCGAGCTCCGCGATGGTGCGCACCCGCACCACGCTGACGCCAGCGGCGTCGAGCGAGTCGGGTCGCTCACCTGCGGCCCGGATCTCCAGGCCGAGGCGCGTCCTGCGCAGGCCCCATGCGACGACGGCCACGAGCACCACGCCGAGATACACCGCCAGCGGCTGGCTGAACACGCTGCCGCCCAGCACCGGGATGTCCGAGAGGACCGGGACCTTCCACGTGGCGACCTGGGGGAGGCGCGGATAGGAGCGGGAGTACCAGATGAAGTGGAGCACGCTCGTGGTACCCTCGGCGAGGAGGATGACGGCGATGCCCACGACGATCTGGTCGAGGCCCAGGCGGACGCAGAACAGGACCATGATGAGTGCCACCAGGGCGCCCGTGATGCCGCCGGCGAGGAGCCCCAGCCACGTCTCGTTCGTGGCGAGGGCGACCACGAACGCCACGAACGCGCCCGAGATCATGAACCCCTCGAGCCCCACGTTGAGCACGCCCGACTGTTCCGCGAGGGTCTCGCCCAGGCTCGCGAAGAGCAGCGGCACGCCCGCCACGATGCCCGCCCCCAGCAGCGCGGTGAGGAACGTGGGCGTGAGCAGGTCAGTCATGGCCGGCACCCGCGGTCTGGGGCACGGCCCGGTGTCGTCTCGCCATCCAGGACCTGCCCGGGCGGGCGGTGGCGAGGTACTGGGTCACGACCATGAACAGGAACATGAGGCCCATGAACACCAGCAGGAAGTCGCTGGGCAGGTCCGCGCGGCGTGTGGCGTACTCGCCACCGATGGACATGACGCCGAAGAAGGCCGCGAGCGGGATCATCGCCAGGACGTTGAGCCGAGCCAGGAACACCAAGGGCACCACCTTGAGGCCGTAGGCGGGGTTCCAGTCGGAGCGCATGAACCCGAAGACGCCGGTGATGTCCACGAACGCCGCGAGGCCGATCAGGCCACCGCTGATGAGGAACGCGACCACGATGAGCCGCGACACGTCGATGCCCATGTGCCCCGCGGCCCGTGGGTTGGCACCCAGGACGTCCAGGCGGGTCCCGAACGAGGTCCGAGTGAGGACCAGGTGCACGATGATCACGACCAGCAGCGCGAGCAGGGCGCCCAGGTGGATGCTGGTGCCGAAGAGCGGCGGCAGCATCGCGTCGGGTGGGATGACCGCGGTCTGAGGCACCATCTCGGGCCCCTTGAAGGGACCCTTGACCAGGATGTTCGCGATGGCGGTGCCGATGAACGACATCATGAGCGTCGTGATGATCTCGTTGATGCCATAGCGCGCCTTGAGCAGCGCGGAGGGCACCGTCCACAGCGCACCCGCCGCCACGGCGATGAGGGCCAGCAGGACCAGCGCGACGGGCCACGCGACCACGGTCATGAGCCACGGCCCGATGCCCGCCACGAGCGACGCCCCGAGCAGGTACTGGCCGTCCGCGCCCAGGTTCCACAGGCTGCCCCGGAAGGCCACGATGAGCCCAGCGCCCACGAGCAGCACGGGCGCCATCCGGGTGATGCTGTCCTGGAGTCCCGATGCACGGGCGAGGCCGGCCTGGAACATGTCCCGGTAGAACGCGATCGGGTCACGGCCGAGCACCACCAGCACGATCCCGGATGCCACGAACGCGAACACGATGGGCCCGATGGAGGTCACCAGCCGGCTGCCCAGGATGCTCCAGCGGGTCCCCTCCCCGGTGTCACCTGGCTCCGCGAGCGCCTGGAGCGTGTCAGGGGGCGCCGTCATGCCGCGGGCCTCACGAGTGGGGCGTCGGGTGGCACGCGGGGACCGTCACCCTCGGGCGCAGACCCGTCGCCGATGACCAGCTCACCGATCCGCGTCGCCGCGTCGGGGCCATTGGGCACGATGCCCACGATGCGACCTCGCGACAGGACCAGCACGCGCTCGGACAGGTCGATCAGCTCGTCCAGGTCGGTCGAGATCACGATCACGCCGACACCGCGGGCGGCCAGGTCGCGGATCCGTTCGCGGACCACGCCGATGGTGCGCACATCCAGGCCGTGGGTGGGCTTGTTGAACACGACCACCCGCGGGTCGAAGGACAGCTCCCGCGCCAGCAGCACCTTCTGGATGTTGCCCCCGCTCAGCCTGCCGACCGGTGTGTCCACGCTCGGGGTGCGGATGTCAAAGCGCTCGATCATCTCCCGTGCATTGGCATCGATCGCCGGGCGGTGGAGCGTGCCGTGCCGCCAGAAGGGCGCATCACCGATGCGCTTGAGCACCAAGTTGAGACTCACCGGATACCGACCCACGACCCCCTCGCCCAGCCGGTCGTCGGTGACATAGCGCAGGCCCATCCGCTGGCGCTGGCCGACGGTCGCGGCGTCGACGGCCACCCCATCGAGTCGGATCGACCCGGCGGTCGCCCGCCGCTGACCGGCGATGACCTCGGCCAGGGCGTGCTGGCCGCTGCCGTCCATGCCCGCCACACCCAGGATCTCGCCTGCTGACAGGCGGAACGACGCATCGAGGAGGCTGTGCTGGCCGCGACTCCCGGGCGCGCTGACGCCCGCCAGCTCGAGGACCGTCGGTCGCGTCTCGGCCGGCGCCTGCGCGTCGGCCGGGCGGCGCACAGCCGTCCCAAGGTCCTCCCGCAGTTCCGCGATGCGCGTGACGGAGTCCGTGTCGTCACCGAACATGATGCCCACGATGCGCCGCTGGAGCACCGCCGCGTCCAACCCCCTGATGTCCTCGGGCCCGAGCGAGCCGACGACGCGCCCTGCCTTGAGGACCGTGACCCGGTCGCCGATGGCGATCGCCTCGTGGAGCTTGTGCGTGATGAAGATGATCGCCAGACCGGCGGCCTTGAGGCCCAGCAGCACCTTCTGGAGCTCCTCGATCCCCTGGGGCGTCAGCATCGAGGTGGGCTCGTCGAGGATGAGGACGCGGGAGTCCTTCCAGAGCGCCTTGATGATCTCGACGTACTGCTGCTGGCCCAGCGCGAGCGCCCCGACCCGGACCGTCGGGTCGATGGGCACCGCGAGCGTGGCGGCGAACCCATCGAAGCGGCGCCTCGCCGCCGCCTCGTCGAGCACGGTCCGCGGCTCCGAACCCAGCATCAGGTTCTCCAGGACGGTGAGCGTGGGGATGAGGCTCAGGTGCTGGTAGACCATGCCGATGCCCAGGTCGCGCCCCGTGCGCGGCGAATCGATGCGCACCTCGCGGCCCCGGACGCGGATGGTGCCCGCATCCGGCTGGTACAGCCCCGAGAGGATGCTCATGAGCGTGGACTTGCCCGCGCCGTTCTCGCCCAGGAGGCACAGCACCTCGCCGGCCATCACGCGCAGGCTGATGCGGTCGTTGGCGAGCACGCCCGGGAAGGCCTTGGTGATCCCGGACAGCTCGACCGCGGGGACGTCGGTCCCCGCGGTCGATCCTTGTCGTGCGGTCAGGGCGTCAGCCACGGCGTGCGGGTACTCGGGAGACGACGCGCGCCCGCACGCCCGGCCGATAGGTCACTGGCCCGCGATGATCGCGTCCACCTCGGCCGGGGTCGCCGTCAGCGGGACCGTGATGGTCCCATCGGCGATCCCCTGACGGGCCGTCTCGATGGCGGTCCAGGCGTCCGCGGCGATCTTGTCCGTCTGGAGGAGGCGGATGCCACCGTTCGCCGCGTCGAGGACGTAGCCCGTGCTGCCGAAGCTCCCGGCTGCCTGGTCCGCGAGCGCCTGGACATACTGGCCCGAGAAGTCCCACAGGACCGATGACAGGAGGACGCCCTTCTGGTCGATGGGCGTCTTGTCACCGATGACGTCGATGAACCAGACCTTGTCCGCGCCCGCGGGCGGCGTCGCGGTCTCCACCGCCTGGAGCATGCCGAAGGACGAGCCATCGCCCATGCCGAAGACGACATCCGCGCCACCCGCGATGATGCTCTCGGTCGTGGACTTGCCGCCAGCGGCATCGCCATAGCCTGCGGGCCCGATCTGCGCCTTGAGGATCTTGATGTCCGGCTTGGTGGCCTTGGCGCCCGCCGCGAAACCGCCCGACTGCTTGTTCCAGTTCAGGTCGTCCGCGGAGATGACGATGCCCACGGTGCCCGTCTTGGTGGCCAGGGCCGCCAGCACGCCCGCGAGATAGCCGCCCTCCTGGCTGTGGGTCTCGAAGTTCGCCACGACACCGGGCGTGGTCTGGTCGGGCTGGTCCCAGACGATGCTGGGGATGCTGTTGTCGCGGGCGAACTGCGCCGCGGTCGTGGTGTAGCCGCTCGCCTGCGCGATGATGAACTGGGCGCCGTCCTCCTTCAGCTGGTTGAGGACCGGCGCAGGGTCGTCATAGCCAGAGCCATCGGCCTTGATGAGCGTGGCGCCGATGCTGTCGGCAGCCGCCTGGGCGCCCGCGAGGCCCTGCTGGTTCCAGCCATAGTCGGTGGCAGCCTCGGGCGAGATGTAGGCCACCGTGGTGATCGCCCCGCCAGCGGCGGGGCTCGTGTCCTGTGCCAGCGTAGGCACGGCGGACCCGGCGAACATCATCGCAACGAGGCCCACTGACCAGGCCTTCGGACGACCGATCCGTTGGGACATGACTGACCTCCTCCTTGGCGCTCGCGCGAGGGTCCCGCCGACGGCGGGATGCCCTCCTGGACCCGAGCTGGCACGCCATCATGGGCACATCTCGCCCACCCGTCCACGTGGCCGTCCGGCACCCACCCGTGTAGTATGGCGTCTGGGTCTGTTGACAGTCAACAAAGCGGGGCTCGACGTGGGCGGGGAGGTCGGGGGGCATCGACCCCCACGGGGCACCGACCAGAGAGAGGAGTCGTGTTGGACGGGTTCGACAACAAGACCCTTCGGGCACGTGTGCACCAGCACCTCCGGGACGGCATCCTGTCGGGGCGCATCCCGCCCGGCACCGTGCTCCAGGAGGTGCCCCTGGCCGGGTCGTTGGGCGTGAGCCGAGGTCCCGTGCGCGAGGCGCTGGGCGACCTGGCGGCCGAGGGCCTGGTGACCATCACGCCACGGCGGGGCGCCGTGGTCAGCACGCTCACCAAGCAGGACTTCCTCGAGGCGTACCAGGTGCGCGAGGCGCTCGAGGCCATGGCCGTGCGGCTCGCGGTGCCAATCATGACCGCCGCGCGGTTCGCGACCCTCGAGGGTGCCCAGGAGCGCATGATCGATGCGGCCGCGCGGGCCGACCAGCGAGGCTTCTTCGACGGTAACATCGCGTTCCATGAGGCTTGGGTCGAGGCCTCCGGCAACGGCAAGCTCCTGGACATCTATCGTCGGCTGATGGCCCAGTTGGTGGTCTATCGGCGCCCGTCCGCGTTCCTACGAGGTGGGCTCGACCTGTCCATCCGCGAGCATCAGGGGATCATCGACGCAGCCCGCGCAGGGGACGCCGACCAGGCCGCGACGCTCATGCTCCAGCACATCGAGGTCCCGCAGCGACGCCTGATCCTCCTCTCGGAGGAGGAGTTCGCGCACGAGACCCAGCAGGCGATGCTGGCGCTCGCGGGCGACGAGAGCCCCGAGGCCGTCCTCGCCGGCGGAGGATGACCACGCCGTGGTGACCCCGCCCTGATCAGTCGGGGGGGGCCGCGGTCGAGGCGCGAACCACGAGCTCGGGCGGGTCGTCGATGACCAGGTCGCGGACCGGCTCCCCGGCCACGGCCGCGAGCAGCATCCGCACGGCCTCCTCGCCCATCCGGACGTTGGACATGCGAACCGTGGTCAGGGGCGGCGAGGTGTGCGCCGCGAACGGATGGTCATTGAATGCCACGATCGACACATCGGAAGGGACCGCGAGCCCCTGCGAGGCGAACTCGGCGAGCGCGCCGATGGCGCTCATGAGGCTCGCCACGAAGTACGCCGTTGGCCGGCCCTCGGCGGGTACCGCGAGCGCATCGCGCACCGCCGCCCGCCCGCCCTCCTCCGTGGGCGGCCCCAGCGCGACCCATCCCCGCTCGATGCGGATCCCTGCCGCGAGCAGTGCCGCAGCGTAGCCCGCGTGGCGACGGCGAGCCGTGTCCGTGTCGGCGTCGATGCCCAGGAACCCCACGCGTCGGTGGCCGAGGTCCAGCAGGTGCTCCACGGCGAGTCGGCTGCCACGCTCGTCATCCACGACCACCGAGCCATGCACGCGGCTGGTGCGGCGGTTGACGAGCACCAGCGCGACGTCACGCTCCACCAGTTGCGCGACCAGGTCGTCATCGATCGTCGCGAACGCCACGATGAGCCCGTCGAGCCGACCGTCGCCGATGAGCCGCTCGTAGGCACCCTGCGCGGCGTCGGCGACCGCATCGGCCTCCACCACCATGACCATCCTGCCCGCCGCGGCGGCCGCGGCCTGGATGCCATGGGTCACGTCGGCGAAGCCCAGGTTGTCGAGGCTGGGGATGATGAGCCCGAACGTGTCGGTGCGCCGGGTGCGCAGGCCACGCGCGAGCGCATTGGGCCGATAGCGCAACTCGCGCGCCGCCGCGAGTATCCGCTCGCGCGTCTCGGGGCGGACCTGCTGGCTGGGGTCGTCCCGCAGGACCCGCGACGCCGTCGAAGGGTCCACCTCGGCGCGACGGGCGACGTCCTTGAGGTTCGCGATCGGAGCACCTCCCCGGTGGCGGTCAGCCCTCGTCGACGGCGTGGTCGTCCTCCGCTTCGACCGCGTGAAGGGCAGGCCCGCCGATGATACCCGTGGCCCGGAGTCGTTCCAGTTCCTCGTCGGAGTGCCCCAGCTCGCGACCCAGGACGGCCTGGTTGTCCTGGCCCAGGTCGCCACCCAGGTGCCGCACCCGTCCCGGCGTGAGCGTCAGGCGCGGGATGGCGTTCTGGACCCGCGCGCGCCCCAGCCTCGGGTCGTCCACCGTGGTGATGGTGTCCCGTGCGATGTACTGGGGGTCCTTGAAGATGTCCGAGATGTCATAGATGGGACCCACCACGGCCTGCTGCGCCTCGAAGGCCTCCATGACCTCGGTCAGCGTGTGCTGCGCGATCCAGTCCCCGATGTAGCGGTTGAGCGTCTCCTGGTGCTCCACGCGGCCAGCGTGGTCCCGGAACCAGGGCTCCTCCACCACCTCCGGATGGCCCACGAGGCGCATCACCCGGTCGGCGATAGACTGCGAGCTCGCCGACAGCCCCAGCCACTTGCCGTCCGCCGCCTGGAACGCGTTGCGGGGCGCCGTCCAGTCGGTGCTGCTGCCGGTGCGGTTCTGGACGTAGCCGAGTTGGTCATAGACCAGGGACTGGGGGCCCAGCAGCCAGAACAGCGGCTCGTAGATGGCGAGGTCGACCACCTGGCCCGGACCGCCGTTCACGCTCCGATGCCACAGCGCGAACATGGTCGCGAACGTGCCGAACATGGATGCGACGCCATCGCCCAGCGCGAACGGTGGCAGGGTGGGCGGCCCATCGGGCTGACCGTTGATGTGGGCATAGCCGCTGATGGACTCCGCGACCGTGCCAAAGCCGGGTCGCGGGCTGTAGGGGCCCGTCTGGCCGTAGCCCGAGCAGCGCACCATGACCAGGCCCGGGTTGATGGCGTGGAGCACGTCCGGACCCAGGCCCCAGCGCTCGAAGGTGCCCGGGCGGAACGACTCGATGAGCACGTCCGCGTCCCTCACCAGCTCCTTGAGCAGGTCGGCGCCCTCCGGCTCGCCCAGGTCGATGGACACGAGGCGCTTGTTGCGGGACACGAATGCCCACCACAAGGACACGCCATCCTTCTGCCAGCCCAGGGTGCGCAGCGCATCGCCCTTGGGGTGCTCGACCTTGATGACGTCCGCGCCGAAGTCGGCGAGCAGGGTGCCGATGACAGGACCCGCGAACAGGACCGCCGCGTCGATGACCTTGAGGCCCGCGAGCGGTCCTGGTGAGCTCTCGGAAGTCGGGCCCGTCACGTCGTTGCGATCTCCACAACATCGCCGGCATTGGCAGGTCGCTCGCCCACCACCGACTGCGGCCACATCGTATGCGACCAACAATCGATTGTCGAGGCCCAGCCGAGAGCCACCCCGTAGACGGGGCTGGGCACCTCAGGCAGCACCAGGCCGATGGCCCTAGAAACCGCCGTTCGCCGTCCAGCCCCCATCCACCACGACGGCTGTCCCGGTGGCGTACGTGAACGAGGCGCCCGCCAGCGCGATGATGGAGCGCGCGACCTCCTCGGGGTCCGCCAGCCGGTCGAGCGGGGTGCGGGCGCGGATCGCCGCCTCCGACACCCATCCACCCTCGATGCCGGCCACCACCATCTCCGTGGCGACGAAGCCCGGGCTGATGGCGAGCACTCGTATCCCGTCGGCAGCCCACTCCTGGGCGAGCACCTGGGTGAGCATGACCACACCCGCCTTGGCCGCGCAGTAGTTGGCACGGCCGGCGAACGCCCGATGGCCCGCGATGGACGCGACGTTGACCACGACGCCTCCGCGCGCCCTGAGCGCCGAGTGGAGCGCCTGGGCACTGTAGAACGTACCCGACAGATCGACGTCGATGACCCGTCGCCACTGGTCCGCGCTCATCGTTGCTGCCGGGGCCCGGTCGGCGATGCCCGCCGAGTTGACCAGCAGGCTCGCCTCTGGCACGTCGGCGGCCGCGGCAGCCACCGATCCGGGGTCGCTCACATCGACGCGGCGCCAACGCACCCCGGCGATGTGCGACTCCCCGAGGTCCCAGCCATGCACCTCCCAGCCGTCGGCGCACAGCAGGCGCGCGGTGGCCTCGCCGATCCCGGACGCGGCACCCGTGACGACCGCGACGCTCATCAGTCCGTCAGCCCGTACGTCGCGACCAGCGACGGATCCACCGGGCAGACGGGGCAGCGTGTCGTGGCAGCTCCGTCCACCGGGATGTATCGGCAGCCCACGCAGGACGCACCATCCGATGGCAGGGATTCCGCCAACGACCCGGCCTCCGTCGCCTCGCCCACTGCGCGGAAGGCGACGGCCATCGCTGGGCCACCACGGGTGTCCCGGGGCGTCGCCCACGGCTGGCCCACTCGCTCATCGATGACCTCCATCATCAACCGTTGCGACTGCGGAGGCGATCGAGCGACAAGGCGACGAGCAGCACCGCACCGACCGTGATGGTCTGGTAGAAGCTCGGCACGTTGAGCAGGATGAGACCGTTCGTCATGGTCGTCAGGAAGACCGCTCCCAGCAGCGTGCGCAGGACGTTGCCGCGCCCGCCATAGATGGATGTGCCCCCCAGGACGACCGCGGTCAGGATGTCGAACTCCGCGCCCGTCGCGAGGCCTGGCGCCGCCGACGCGAGCCTGCCGGCCAAGACCACGCCCGCGAGCCCGGACAGCAGACCGGCCACCGCATAGACCTCGATGCGATGGCGTGACACACGGACACCCGCGATGCGCGCGGCCCGCTCGGCGGAGCCGACCGCATAGGTATGGAGCCCCCAGGTGGTGCGCGCCATGACCCAGGTCGCGATCGTATAGAGGATGATCATCAGCACCACGGGCACCGGCAGAGGTCCGATGAACCCACGACCGAGCCACTTGAGGAGCTCGCCGGCGTCTCCCGACAGCCCGATGGACCGACCCTCGGTGTACACGAAGGCGACGCCCCGGATGACGAGCGCCGTGCCCAGCGTGGCGATGAAGGCGGGAATCCGGATGGTCTCCGCGAGCACGCCGTTGGCAAGGCCAAAGCCGGTCGCGAACGCGAGCGCGACCACGATGGCCACCACATCCGGGCCGCCCATCTGCTCGATGATGACCACCGCCGCAAGGCCCGCGAACGCCATGACGGCGCCCTGGCTGATGTCGATGCCCCCAGCGATGAGCACCATCGTGGCACCCACCGCGGCGATCGCGGTCACGGCCGACTGGCGCAGGATGTTGACGAGGTTGTCCTGGGTCAGGAACCTGTCGCTCAGGACGATGAACACGGCGGCCATGACCATCAGGGCCAGCAGGACGCCATAGCGCGCCCAGAAGTC
>DAOTUX010000082.1:0-4364 GCA_034436475.1 Chloroflexota bacterium
TGATGTGCTGCTGGAGGAGTGTGGTCAGCGCGTCACCGGCCTCGTCGCCATAGAACGGCTTGATGGCGTCGTGACCTGCGGCGTCGTGACCGGCGGGTGAGGCGCTCTGCCCGAGCGAAGGCGTGGCGGCGGACGCGGCCAGCAGGGCCGAGAGCGCCGTGGCCTGGGCGAGCCGGCGAGCCACGAGTCGGGGGTGCGTGGGGAGCGACATGTCAACCTCCTGGTGTCGATGACATCGTTCGGGCGGCGACGCGGGGCCCCAGTGGGCCCTCGCGGATCCGTCCTGCTCGATTGGATGCGCCCCGGGCGCCCCGCGTTCCCGAGGCGCCTCGCGTTCCCGAGAGCCGCGTTCGCGCGGACCGCCCGATCCCCGCATCGGACCGCCCGATCCCCGCATTTCGTGACCCGATCGCCGCATCGGACGGCCGGGGCGACCCGATCCCCGCATTTCGTGACCCGATCGCCGCATCGGACGGCCGGGGCGACCCGATCGCCGCATCCGACCACCCGATCGCCGCATCGGACGGCCGGGGCGACCCGATCCCCGCATTTCGTGACCCGATCGCCGCATCGGACGGCCGGGGCGACCCGATCGCCGCATCCGACCGCCCGATTGCCGCATCGCGCGATGCGGTTGCGCCGTGAGGGCCGGTGGCATCACCCGCGATTACCCGAACGGACTCACCGGGATCGGGTCACTACCTGAGCAAGTCCCCCATGTGGACTCGGGTGGACGCACCCCGGTCACGACCGGCCAGGCGAAAGCCCACGAACGGCCGAAATCGCACACTTGTTCTAGTCCACGCGGGTCGCTAGACTGGGGACGTGCCACAGGACGAGCTGGTGGTTCGCGGTGCCCGCGAACACAACCTCAAGGACGTCACCGTCCGCATGCCCCGCGACCGGCTGACCGTCATCACCGGCCTCTCGGGCAGCGGCAAGTCGAGCCTCGCGTTCGACACCATCTACGCGGAAGGGCAGCGACGGTACGTCGAGAGCCTGTCCGCGTACGCGCGCCAGTTCCTGGGTCAGATGGAGAAGCCGGACGTCGACCAGATCGACGGGCTGTCACCGGCCATCTCCATCGACCAGAAGGGCGCCAGCCGCAACCCACGCTCCACGGTGGGCACGGTCACCGAGGTATACGACCACCTGCGACTGCTGTTCGCGCGCATCGGCCACCCGCACTGCCCCAACGGCCATGAGATCACGCGGATGACCGTCTCCCAGATCGTCGACCGCATCGTGAGCCTCCCGGAGGAGACCCGGCTGCTGGTCCTGGGCCCCGTCATCCGCGACCGCAAGACCGAGGGTGACCGGGTGTTCGAAGCCGCTCGCAAGCAGGGCTTCGTGCGCGTGCGCGTGGACGGCGAGCAGTACGACCTGGACGCCGCGCCCACGCTCGACAAGTACAAGCGCCACACCATCGAGGTCGTGGTCGACCGGCTGGTGGTCCACCACGCGGACGAGGACGGCGCCCCCTTCGGCCCGGAGCACCCGAATCCCGACATCGGTCGGCTGGCCGACTCGGTCGAGACCGCCATGCGCCTGGGGGAGGGGGTCGTGGTGATCGCGCCCGCCGACCCCGGCGCCTTCGAGGAGCAGCAGTACAGCGAGCGCTACAGCTGTCCCATCGACGGCTCCACCATCGACGAGCTGGAGCCCCGCAGCTTCTCCTTCAACTCGCCCCACGGCGCCTGCCCCGAGTGCACGGGCCTGGGCATGCGCATGGAGTTCGACCCGGAGCGGATCATCCCGGACAAGGGTCGGACCATCCCGGACGGTGCCATCGCGCCATGGCGCACCGTGCCCACCGAGCTCTCCTGGCGGCTCAAGACCACCGAGGCGGTGTTCAAGGCGCACGGCTGGGACTACCGCCGGCCCATCAGGGACCTGCCACCCGAGGCGCTCCAGTACCTGCTCTACGCCCGCAAGGGGGAGGAGCAGGTGGTCGTCAAGTACCGCCATGCGCGGGGCACCAACTCGTACGTCGCCAACTTCGAGGGCCTCATCACCAACCTCGAGCGGCGCTATCGCGAGACGGACTCGGACTACATGAAGGCCGAGTTCGAGAAGTACATGGTCGAACGGCCCTGTCCCGCCTGCCAGGGGAAGCGCCTCAAGCCCGAGGTCCTGGGCGTGACCATCGACGGCCGCAACATCTCGGACATCGCGGCACTGGCCGTGAGCGACGCATCGGCGTGGGCGACCACCATCACCGAGCGCCTCAGCGAGCGCGAGCGGACCATCGCGCGCCAGGTGCTCAAGGAGATCCGGGCGCGCCTGGGGTTCCTGGTGGACGTGGGCCTCGACTACCTGACCCTCGACCGCACCAGCTCCACGCTCTCGGGCGGGGAGGCACAGCGCATCCGGCTCGCCACCCAGATCGGCTCGTCGCTGGTGGGCGTGCTGTACATCCTCGACGAGCCGTCCATCGGGCTCCACCAGCGGGACAACGCCAAGCTCATCGCCACGCTCCAGCGGCTGCGGGACCTGGGCAACACGCTCATCGTGGTGGAGCACGACGAGGAGACCATCCGGACGGCCGACTGGGTGGTGGACGTGGGCCCGGCCGCCGGCGAGCACGGTGGTGAGATCATCGTCAGTGGGACGCTCGATGCGCTGCTGGCCAGCGAGGGGTCCATCACCGGGGCCTACCTGCGCGGTGACCGCGCGGTGCCCATCCCGCCCAGGCGCCGGCCGGGGAACGGCAAGCGGATCCGCGTGAAGGGCGCCCGGGCGCACAACCTCAAGGGCGTGGACGTGGCGTTCCCGCTGGGCACCTTCACCGTGGTGACGGGCGTCTCAGGGTCGGGCAAGTCGACGCTCGTGAACGACGTGCTGTACCGGGCCCTGGCCAAGGAGATCAACGGCGCCCGGGAGCAGCCGGGCGAGCACGATGCGGTCGAGGGCATCAACGCCATCGACAAGGTCATCGAGATCGACCAGAGCCCCATCGGCCGGACGCCCCGCTCCAACCCGGCCACCTACACGGGTCTCTTCGGGCCCATCCGGGAGCTGTTCGCGGGTGTGCCGGAGGCTCGCGTGCGGGGCTATGGCCCGGGGCGCTTCAGCTTCAACGTCAAGGGTGGCCGGTGCGAGCACTGCAAGGGCGATGGCATCCTCAAGATCGAGATGCAGTTCCTGCCGGACGTGTACGTGACGTGCGAGGTGTGCGGTGGCAAGCGCTACTCACGCGAGGCACTGGAGATCCACTATCGGGGACACTCCATCTCGGACGTCCTGGAGATGACCGCCGAGGAGGCGCTCGTGGTGTTCCAGGCGGTGCCCCAGGTGCGCACCAAGCTCCAGACGCTGGTGGACGTGGGCCTGGGGTACGTCCGGCTGGGGCAGCCCGCGACCACGCTGTCGGGCGGTGAGGCGCAGCGTGTCAAGCTGGCCACGGAGCTGTCCCGTCGGGCGACCGGGCGCACGGTCTATCTGCTCGATGAGCCGACCACGGGCCTCCACTTCGCGGATGTCGAGAAGCTGCTCCAGGTGCTCCATCGGCTCGTGGACACGGGCAACACGGTCATCGTCATCGAGCACAACCTGGACGTGGTGAAGACCGCCGACCACATCATCGACATGGGACCTGAGGGTGGCGCCCGGGGCGGGCGGGTGATCGGTCTGGGCACGCCCGAGGAAGTGGCGCGCATCGAGGGCTCCGCGACCGGCGAGTACCTGGCACGCGTCCTGCGTGGTGAGCCGCTCGTGCCGCTGAGCCACGCCCGCTTCACGGAGACCAGCGGCGACGACCGACGCGTGGTGGCGGTCGCTGCGACCGCCGTGAGCGCTCGGTAGCGCGCGCGTCAGCCGTCCAGCAGGCCGTCGAGCGCGGCCTGATCCTTCACGAACCCCCATGCCTCCAGGATCAGGCCGGACGGGTCCAGCCGGAAGACGTGGGCTCCGGTGGTCACGACGCTCACGCCATCGCGGGCCGCGCGGACGCCGACGGTGGCCACGACCAGGTCGTCGTTGGCCATCACGTCGTGCAACTCGATGCGCCAATCGTCCAGCGGAGCCATCCGGTTGGGTATGGTCTGGGTGATCGCGACGATGCCGCGATACGCGCCGGAGACCTGGTTGGTCCCGGGCACATGCCACACGGCATCAGCGTGGAAGTACGCCTCCCGCGCGGAGTCCTCGTCCGACGGCCCGGCGCCGTAGAACCGTCGGACGGTCTCCATGTTGCGCTGTTCGTCCATTCGGGACCCCCTGTCGTGTTCGTCGGGAGGCAGGCCATGGCACGGCAGTCGCGACCCCCGGCGAACGGATGCCTGAGCGGAGTCTGCCATGCACGATCGGACTCGGGAGCGAACGTCCTGGATCGCCCGTACGACCGTCCAGGGGTCGGGCCGAGG
>DAOTUX010000083.1:0-7653 GCA_034436475.1 Chloroflexota bacterium
GGCCCGTACGATCGCTCGCGTGTCCGACATCGAGGGAGCCCGGGACGAGGTCCACGCCGCCAACACCATGGGCTGGCGTGTCGGGAGGCCGTACCTCCATGACGAGGCCGGCTGCTGGGAGCAGTACGCCTTCGATCCCGCCGAGCGCCCCGACGCCGGCAAGCGGTCCCGCGAGTGAATCGCCATCGGCACCACCGAGGTCGCGTGCCTCTTCGAGATGTCCCGCTGCCTCCGGGAGCTCCGGGAGGGCCGCTGGCCCAGGTCGGGCTACGCTGCCGCTATGAAGCTCGACCCCGCCACCGACGCCATCCGCTCGCTCCTCGATGACCCTTCGCCCGCGGTACTCGTGGTCCGACGCGAGGACCGGGAGCCGCTCGTGTCGCCCGTCTGGTACCGGGTCGCCCAGGACGCGATCGAGGTGGTCGTGGCCATCACGGACGGGAAGCTCGAGCACCTCCGGCGCGACCCGCGATGCACCCTGATGGTCTTCGAGGCGGTGCCGCCCTTCCGGGGCGTGCAGGCCCGCGGGGTCGCAACGCTCCTCCCGGACGAGGGTGCGCGCACCAGGCTGGCGATCGCCTCGCGCTACCTCGGACCCGAGCGTGGTCCCCGCTACGCCGACATCGAACGCCGGCCGCCCGGCGTCGTCGTCCGCCTGCCGCTCGCCGATGCCCGGGCCTGGGACCTCGCCGACAAGCTCCCCTGAGGGCAACGATCCTGCGTATGGTCGACCGGGAAGAATCGGAAAACCCGGCCGCGCGTACACGCTACCCGCGGCGTCATGGCGGGGGTCGGCCCGGTCGATGTGGGTACCCCACGTCGGGACGCCCGGTGCACGACCATTGTCAGACCGCAGAATGGTCAACACGCCGCACCTTGGCCGACTTGGAGGAACCTGGGATGTCGACCTTGCTTCGGATGGCTGCGCTGGCCGTGGCGCTGACCTTGGTCGCCGCGCTCCCAACCTCGGGGCAGAGTGCTTCTCCGATCAGCGTTGGGGTGCTGGGCACCCGCGATGAGGCCGTGGCCTGGCTCCAGAGCGAAGGATTCGTCGCGGACGCGACGCAACCCTCCGATCGCTGGCTCGCGAGCCGCGACGGGATGACGGTCGAAGTCATCGGGCCGGTCGAGCTGACCTCGGTCCGGCTGTCGGCGGACGTTACCGACGAGGCCAGCGGCGCCTTCCTTGCGAGCTGGGTGCAGCGGTACGCCCCGGGCGCACTCCCCGACGTGATTACCAGCCTCCAGGCGGCCGAAGCCGAGGATCAGGACGTCACGGTCCCGCTCGCGGATCGATCCATCCGCGTCCAGACGGTCCGGTTCGGCTCGGGTGTCTTGGTCGTCCTCGCCGTGATCGCCGGCGTCGATCCGGATCAGCCCGAGCCGTCGGTCTCGGGAGATGCCGCTGTCCTGTACGAAGCCGCATCGGCGGACGCCTTCGAGAAGTGGCAGCTGGCTCTTGGATGGGGGGTTTCCGGTGACGAGCTCGTCTATGACGGCTCCGACACCTACTTCAGGCTTGATCCAGAGAGCGAGTACCTCGCCGTCGCGCCCTTCGTGCCGGACGAAGGCGACTACGCGGTCGAGGTCGAGATGCAGTTCGTCCGTGGTCGCGATGCCGACTTCCAGGGCTTCTGCCTCGCCTGTCCGGAGACGTTCGTCGGAGCGGGTCCGTTCGGACGCCTCACTGACCTGGGATCTCGAAGCAGCGCCCAGGGCACGGGCTACGCTGCTGGCGTTACCTACGAAGGCGACGACCTGCGACCTCGCGCGGTCCTCTACGTGCTCAGCGACCAGAACACCTACTACAACGTCCAGCCACCGCTGGACACCGGCAAGTTCAATCCGCGGCAGGGTTGGCACACCTACCGGCTCGAGATGGCGGGGAGCGACCTGAGGGTCTTCGTCGATGGCGACGAACTCATCGACGTGGTCGACACCTCGGCCTTCGAGCCGGGCGTCGCCGGCCTCTGGGCCCGACTGGCCCAGGTGCGTGTGCGCTCCTTCCGGATGCTCGCGCTCCCTTGACTCGCACGGAGGGCGAGCCTGACCCGATGCGGACCACTCCATCGCCGTCTTGATCCGATGGTGGCGAGCGCACTATGCCGACATCGGCGTTATGCCGACTCGATCGCTCCCGCGAGCAGGAAGGGCCGGGTCGACGCGGCATAAGCGCGGCCCCTGATCGACGCTTCCCAGTGGAGTCGTCCGGCTCCGGATGGGAGGCGACCGATGGTGACCAGGAATGCCGAGTCGGCCCGGGTGGACGGGCCGCTGGCGGGGTACGCGACGGGGTTCGCGTCCGAGCTGCGGAGGCGGGGATACACGGAGTTGTCCGCGTGGCGACATGTGCGCCTGCTCGTCCAGCTGAGCGAGTGGCTGGAGAGCGCCGGGCTGGGACCGATGGACCTGACCGATGCGGAGACGGCACGCTTCCTGCACGCCCGCCGGCGGGTGGCACCGACCGGTCTGCGGACCGAGCGTGCGCTCGCGCCCCTGCTCGCCCATCTCCGGGCGCTCGGGGTCGCGCCGGGTCCGACGGTCGTGCCGCCGGAGACACCGCTCGAGCGCCTGCTCGCCCGATACCGCGACTTCCTCGTGGGCGAGCGGGGCCTGCAACCGGGCACCGTGACCCGGTACCTGGGCACTGCGAGGCTGTTCCTCGGGGACGCCGCGACCGCGGATGGATGTCGCGTCGCGGACCTCGACGCCGCGGACATCACACGGTTCGTCCTGCGCGAGTGCCGCTCGCGCAGCATCGGGTCGGCGAAGCTGCTCGTGAGCGAGCTGCGTGTGCTGCTCCGCTTCCTGCACCTCGAGGGCGAGGCGCCGGCGCTGGCGGACGCGGTGCCCGCGGTGGCGGGCTGGCGCGATACGTCCCTGCCGCGCGCGCTCGACGCCGCGCAGGTCGCTCGACTCCTCGCGAGCCCCGATCGCGCGACACCCATCGGCCGGCGCGACCATGCGCTGCTCACGCTCCTGGCGCGCCTCGGGCTGCGGGCCGGCGAGGTCGCCGGGCTCACGCTCGATGATGTCGACTGGCGCCGGGGCGAGCTCATCGTGCGCGGCAAGGGTGATCGCCACGAGCGGTTGCCGCTCCCGGTCGACGTCGGGGAGGCGGTCAGCGCCTATCTCCGCGATGGTCGGCCCCCGTCCACGTGCCGGCGCCTGTTCCTGCGCGACCGAGCGCCGTTCGATGTCGGCCTGACGGCCAGCGGCGTGAAGTGCGCGGTGCGCCTCGCCTGCGCCCGCGCGGACGTCGCCCCCGCGGGCACCCACCGGCTGCGTCACACCGCGGCCACGGAACTGCTCCGGGCGGGGGCGTCGCTGGCCGACGTGGGCCAGGTGCTGCGCCATCGGAGCCTGGCCACGACCACGATCTACGCCAGGGTCGACCGGGCGGCGCTGCGCGAGCTGGCCCGCCCGTGGCCGGGGACGCGGTCATGAGCGCGCTCGCCGATGCGCTTCGCGACTACCTCGCGATGCGTCGGGCGCTGGGCTTCGAGCTCGCCGCAGCGGGCCGCTACCTGCCCGACCTCATCGCGTTCGTGGAGGGACGGGGGTCAGGCGTCCTCACCGTCGAGCTCGCGCTCGCCTGGGCACGGCGACCCGCGGACGCCCGGCCCGCCTGGTGGGCCAGGCGCCTGGGCCTGGTGCGCGGCTTCGCGCGCCATCTCCACGCGCTCGACGAGCGCCACGAGGTGCTCCCGACCGACCTGCTGCCGGTGCCCCGGGGCCGGCCCACGCCCTACCTCTACTCGGAGGCGGACATCGACCGCCTGCTCGCGGCGGCGTGTGGGCTGCCCCTGCCGCTCCAGGCCGCCACCCACGTCACGCTCATCGGCCTGCTCGCGGTGAGCGGCATGCGCGTGGGCGAGGCGATCGGCCTCGACCGCGACGACATCGACCATGCGGCAGGCGTGCTGACCATCCGCGGCGCGAAGTTCGGCAAGTCCCGGGAGGTCGTGCTCCATCCATCGACGCTCGTCGCCCTCGACGCCTACGAGGCGACCCGTCGCCGGCTCTGCCCACGCCCGCGGGCCAGCGCGTTCCTCGTCTCGACGGTCGGCACGCGTCTCCTCTACAGCGACGTGCAGCACGTGTTCGGGCGGCTCGTGCGCACGGCCGGCATCGTGCCGCTTCCGGGGCGGTCAGGGCCAAGGCTGCATGATCTCCGTCACAGCCTCGCGGTCCGGACGCTGCTCGAGTGGTATCGCGCGGGGCTCGACGTCGAGGCCCGGATGCACCGGCTCTCGACCTATCTGGGCCACTCCGACCCGGCCCACACCTACTGGTATCTCCACGCGGCTCCCGAGCTCCTCGCCCTCGCCGCGGAGCGCCAGGAGCGGGCGATGGGTGACCTGGCATGAGCGCCATCGCGCCCACCCTGGAAGCCTTCTTCAGCGACCGGCTGCCGCGCCAGCGGGGAGCCAGCCCGCACACCGTCGCCGCCTACCGCGACACGTTCCGGCTGCTGCTCACGTTCATCCACGATCGCACCGGGGTGGCGCCCTCGGAGCTGACGTTCACCGATCTCGACGCTCCCAGTATCGGTGCCTTCCTGGAGCATCTCGAGCGCGACCGCGGCAACGGCGTGCGCACCCGCAACGCCCGCCTCGCCGCCATCCATTCCTTCTTCCGGTTCGCGGCCTTCCGCCATCCCGAGCATGCCGATCTGATCGCGCGCGTTCTGGCCATCCCGACGCGGCGCATGGAGCGGGCCCTCGTGACCTTCCTGTCGGGGCCCGAGCTCGCGGCGATCCTCGCCGCTCCCGACGAGACCACCCGGCTCGGCCGCCGCGACCGTGCCCTGCTGCTACTGGCGGCCCAGACGGGGCTGCGACTCTCGGAGCTGACGGGGCTCACCTGCGGCGACGTCCGGCTCGGGGTCGGCGCCCACGTGCGCTGCGTGGGCAAGGGACGCAAGGAACGGACCACCCCGCTCACCCGCCCGACCGCGGCGGTGCTCCGCGCCTGGCCCGCCGAGCGGGGCGGCCGACCCGGCGATCCGCTGTTCCCTGGTCGCTGCGGCGCCCGCCTCAGCGCCGACGCGGTGCAGCGCCTGGTGGCGAAGCACGTCGCGACCGCCTCACTCCGCTGCCCGGCGCTCCGGGGGCGACGCGTCACGCCCCACGTCCTGCGGCACACGAGCGCGATGAGCCTGCTCAGGGGTGGCGTGGACACGACCGTGATCGCGCTCTGGCTCGGCCACGAGGACCCGCGCACGACGCAGATCTACCTGCACGCCGACCTCGCGCTCAAGGAGCGGGCCCTCGCGCTGACCACGCCGCAAGGTGTGCCACGGCCGCTACCGACCGCCAGACCCCCTGCTCGCGTTCCTGGAAGGCCTGCGAATATGCCGCGTCGACCCGGCCCTTCCTGCTCGCGGGAGCGATCGAGTCGGCATAACGCCGATGTCGGCATAGTGGCTGTTATGCCGATGTCGGCATAATGCGCAGAGCGACTGGAGGGTCGAGGCGTCATCCATCCCGCCGTAAACCTTGGGCTGGATGTGATCGACATCAGTCGCGCGCCGACCGCACGCGCGGGTGTCCCCAGCTCGGCGCCACTGGCACGCCGGGTGTCGGAGCAGTTGCTGGGCTCGGCGCTTGTGCCAGTTGCTGCCATAACCGCGCTGGGTCGTCGTCCGCCACCGCAGGCGACGCAGCGCCCTGGACGCGACGTGACCCGCAGGCAGCCCGGGCACGGATGCGCGGTCACGAGCCCGGCTCGTCCTCGTCGTCGAGCAGGTGCTCGACGGTGGCCGGTGCGAACGCGCCTGCGCGGATGACGACGCCGGCGACGACCAGCGCGATGGGTCCGAGGATCATGAGGTCCTCGTCGGTCAGCGCGAACCACCGCGCGACGATGGCGAGCAGGACGGCGGCGATGAAGCTCGCGGTGAGAGCTGGCTCCGACTGGGTGGTGTAGCGCAAGAAGCGATCCACAGCCGTGCCCCAGCCCTTGATGACCGCGAGCACGGCGGTAGCGATGCGCTCCCGCTCCGCGGCGACCGCGCCGGCGCAGTCGGGTATGGGCGTCGGGGCCTGCCGGACCTTCGAGACGGCCTTGGTCTGCACCCACGCCGTGCGGGACTTCCCGTCCAGGATCGAGCCGATGAGCACGTAGCCGCCGCTCCGGTCGGTGCCCAGGTGGTCGCGCTCGAGCGGTGGGTCGACGGTGCCGATCGGCAGACCGCCGGGGTGGTCGTAGAGCTTCGAGCCATCCCGGACGGTGCAGGTCCGCCCTGGGACGTAATCGCGGGTGGACACGTCGCGCACCTCCGAGTACTCCTTGCCGTGCCCGCCCATCGCCGCGAAGACGGCCTTCATCGCGGCGGTCCGTCCAGGGCACGGCTTGACTCCCTGCCAATCGCGATGGCCGAGCGGGACGACTCGTGGATACCGGCCCTTCAGCTCGTCCCACAGCGCGACCATCGAGCGCTGCTGCGCCTCGGTCGGCCCCTCCTTCGCGGATCCCGCGACCTCGACGCTGATGACCAGACAGTTGGGGCTGGTGTCGGGCCAGTGCCGACCGATGGCCGCCTTGGCATGAGTCGCCCCGTAGTAGCCGTCGGGGTCGTCCGTCCGGCGGATCGTCCTGGGGTTCATGGACCCGCTGATTCGATCCTCGGGCAGGCAGCGCACGACCTCGCCGTCCGACCACCGGTCGGTCGCCTGCTCCACGGTGTAGTGGACCGACACGCCGCGGAGCGGGTCGCGCGAGAGGTACTGGGCGACGTTCTTCCCCTCGCCCATGTGCCAGACCACCGCGAGCGTCGGCCACTTGCTGCGCGAGCCGTAGTCCTTGGCGGCGGGGTAGGGGATGGCCTGGTCGACGAAGCGGGTCACGAGCGGAGCCTCGGCAGGTCGACAGACAGGAGGCCGGCGACCGTGAGGAGCAGCGGCACCAGGACAGACGGTCGGACCTCGTATGCGTCCACGATCACGTCGAGCACCAGCAGGACGACGACCACCAGGATGAGCAGCAGCGCTGCCACCTGGCGGGCCCAGCCGTAGTCGGTGGGCGCGCGCCGCTCATCACTCACACGGGTCATGTCGGCGGACCGGGAACAGGCCGCGATCCACTAGCCATGGGATCAGCCTCGCCCCGGAAATCACGCCGAGGACGTAGCAGATGCCCCCGACCAGGAGCGGCTCGAGCAAGCTCATCGGCGGGAACGCGGCGGCCGGGCGGGAGGGCGCCGACCCGGCCACACGCGTTGCGAAGAGGAGGGACCTTCGGAGCACCTCCCCGGTCTAGTCGAGCGGCACGCGAGCGTCAACCGCGACAGCGAACAGATGTTCGGGACACCGCACAGATATCGGATGGCCTCGTCGTCGAAGCCCGCACCGCAGTCAAGGCGTCATAGCTCTTCCGACCCCCTCCGCGCCGCTGTCGCTCGTGTCAGGATGGGTATGGTCCATCGACTTGGAGGGGGTGCTCCGGTAGTCATGAGCGGTACGACCACGGTCTTCAAGCAGGTCGGATACTCCCTTGAGAACCTCCTCGCGTATATCGAGGTCGGAGACATCGGGCTGCCCGACATCCAACGCCCATTCGTCTGGCCAGCGACCAAGGTCCGCGACCTCTTCGACTCGATGTACCGCGGCTTCCCGGTCGGCTATCTGCTCTTCTGGGACAACGCGAACG
>DAOTUX010000084.1:0-9081 GCA_034436475.1 Chloroflexota bacterium
CCCATCCTGGGCGGCGTGGACGCGGCGCACGAGTTCGTGCGCATCGCGGAAGAGCTCGACGCCAACCAGCGCCTGCCGATGGGGCGTCTGCGGGCGCTCCGACGCGCCGTCGCCGACCACCGCGCGGACGACGAGGTGGGTCGTCGCTGGCTGTCGCTGGAGGACCAGGTCGCCCGGCGCATCTTCATGGGAGCCTGAGCGACCGCGGCCGGAGGTCGCCCCAGGCCGCGCCCGGAGGTCGCCCCAGGGCGCGCCCGCAATCCCTGACAGACTGACGCCGACCGTGTGCTCGCCGGGAACGCGGGGCCCGCGAGGCGGGGGTCAGTTGGGGGCCACGCTCGGCCGTGCCGCTGGGACCATGACAGCCACCCACAGGCCGACGGTATGTCCCGGAACCGCGCCCGACCGAGCGGCGAGTACGCGGGTGGCGCCCGATCGTCATGGAACCGCACCGCGCCCGGGGCCCCGCGAGCGCCGGAGCACAGGTCGGCGCGCCGCCCGGACGCATTCGCTGTCCCGCGACGTACGTCATGTGTCGCGTTGACAGCCTGAACCGCCCCGGGTACTCTGCGCCACGGCGCCGTGGACCGCTCACCCCACTCGCACTGCGCCTGACCAGGAAGGAGCACGAAGCCAGATGATGAACAGCGGCTTCACCAGCGTCGCAGCCAAGGTGCTGCGAACGCGGCTGTCCATCGGCGCCGCGGACGCGGGAGACGTGTGCCCTTCGTAGGTCGACCACGGCGCGAACAGCGCCCATGATGACCGAGCCGGAGGGCCAGGAGCCCCCCGGCTTTCTTTATGCGCAGGGCGCGCCGGATGCGCCAGACGCGCAGAGAGCCGATCCTCCCGCGGACCACCGGGGGCTCCGTACGAACCGGAAGTCCACGCCGGCACGCCGGCACCAGTCCGACAGGGAGCGAACCCAGTGGCACTCGCACTGGAACCAGCGCACACGGAGGTCGTCGTGAGCCCGCACGGGCTCCCCTCGCCCGCCCCGCGCGTCCGCCGTCCCGCTCCCCCGCGGAGCGAGGTCCCGGCGCTGCTCATCGACCACGTGACCAAGCGGTTCGTCGTGGGCGGTGGCAGGCACAAGCAGAAGAAGACCGTGACGGCCGTGGACGACGTCTCGATCCGCATCGAGCGGGGCGAGACGTATGGCGTCCTGGGCGCCAACGGCGGCGGCAAGTCGACCCTCATCCGGCTGGTCAGCACCCTGCTGACCATCGATGCCGGCAAGGTCGAGGTGTTCGGCCACGACATCGAGCGCGACGAGATGGCCGTCAAGCGGCTCATCAACCGGGTCTCGGTGGACGCCGCGTTCTTCAAGAAGCTGTCGCCCTACGAGAACCTCATCTACGCCGCCCGGCTCTACGGCCTCAGGGCCGACTTCGCCAAGCGCGAGTCGGTGGCCATCCTGGCGCGCCTCGGCATCGCCGAGTCACGCCTGTCGCGGCCGCTGGAGCAGATGAGCCGGGGGATGCAGCAGAAGGTCGCCATCGCGCGAGCCCTGCTGACGAGCCCCACGCTGCTGCTCCTCGACGAGCCGACCACGGGTCTCGACCCACGGTCCAAGCTCGAGGTCCAGGCCTTCATCGAGGAGATCCGGGACAGCCACGACGCAACCATCGTGCTGACAACGCACGACCTGGCGGAAGCCGACCGCCTGTGCGACCGCATCGGGATCCTCAACGACGGCCGGCTGGTCGTCGAGGGGACCCCCGAGGAGCTCGTCGAGCGGGTCGCTCGCGAGCACGCCCAGCCACCCACGCTCGAGAGCGTGTTCATGACCTGGACCGGCCGGTCCCTCGATGACGACACCGACGAGGAGGACGACGATGACTGACCTGACGACGACCCGACCGACCGCATCCGGCGCCCAGGGGACGACCCGGCTCAGCCGACGCCACCCGAGCACCACCCGACTTCGACCACCTGGAGACAACCGCGATGATCACCCGTCATCCCTATGACACGTCGCTCGCGGTCCACCTGAGCCACGAGCGACTGCAGCGTGCCGCGGACGAGCGGCGCGCCCGGATGGCCCGCCGCCACCGACGGCGGACCAGCCCGCTGCGACCCGTGGGCCGCCTGCTCGTACGCCTGGGCACCCACCTGGGCGGCGCACCGGAGGCGCCGCCATCGACGCGCACCCTGAGCCCGGTCCGGCCGCGATGAGCACCGGACCAGGCTCCCTCCCCGAGCTAGGGCCCGGGGCCACCGGTGGCGCGCAGCGGATCGCGCCCCGGACGAGATCAGCCCAAGGCGCGTCGAGCACGCGCAGCGACCGCACCTGGATGGTGCGGAGCGAGCGAGCGCAGGCGCAACGCCAGGATGAGCCGTCCGGGGGGATGAGACGCAAGCGGTCATCGGTGGATCCGGGCCAAGGAGTGCCAACCCCGTGACCACGCTCGTCCGCGAGTTCCGCGGCAGCTACGCCTTCATCGAACGCAACCTGTTCCTGGTCAAGCGCTACTGGGGCTGGGAGTTCGCGTTCCTCATCTATGCCGTCGCGAGCGCCCTGTCCGTCACCTTCATCGGTGCCGAGCAGGGCAACCAGGAGTTGATCCTGACGCTCATAATCGGCGCCATCTTCTGGAACTACCTGTCCATCGTGTTCGGCTTCATCGCCGAGACGGTGGCATGGGAGCGCTGGGAGGGCACGCTGGAGTACACCTTCATGGCGCCCATCCGACGCTGGGTCCAACTGCTGGGCTCGACCATGTTCGCGGTCATCTACGGTCTCGTGCACACGACCGTGATGCTCGTGGTCCTGACGCTGTTCTTCGGGCTCGACCTGTCGGGCGCGAACTTCGCGACAGCGGCGGTGATGATGATCCTGGGCTCGGCGTCGTTCATCGGCATCGGCATGATGGCCGCGGTGCTGCCGCTGATGTATGTCGAGCGGGGCGCCCAGATGACCTTCGTGCTGCAGTCGCTGCTACTCCTCGTGAGCGGCGTGTACTACAGCGTGGAGGTGCTGCCCGAGTGGATGCAGGTGCTGTCCCGGTTCTCGCCGGCCACCTACGTCCTCGACGGCGTGCGGGCTGGCCTCATCAATGGCACGCCCATCGACCAACTGCTGCATGACGTCTGGCCGCTCCTGGTCATGGCCGTCGTGCTCATCCCGTTGGGCATCTGGACGTTCGGCGTCGCCGAGCGATATGCCAAGCGCACCGGCAAGCTCAAGAGGGTCGGCTGATGGACGGCACGTCCAGACCGGCCCTCGAGCCGTTCGGCTGGGACGCGCGACGCGAGACCGCGTTCGCGGCCCATGCCGCGAGTGGTCATGTCCCCGGGCGCGTGACCGGCGCCGCCCGCGACGCCATCCGGGCACGCACCGAGACCGGTGACACGCAGGTGATCGTCCAGCGCGGCTTCCGACGCGTGGCGTCGGTGGCCGCCGACTACCCGGTGGTGGGCGACTGGCTGGCGCTCGAGCCGGTCGCGGAGGGTCAGGCGGCGCTCCGGGTGGTGCTGCCGCGCACCAGCCGCTTCGCGCGTGGCGACCACGACGCGCAGCGCACCCAGGGTGGCATCCATGCCGCGGAGCAGGTCGTCGCCGCCAACATCGACACGGTCGTCATCGTCGCGGCGCTCGACCATGACCTCAACCTGCGACGCCTCGAGCGCTACCTCGCACTCGGCTGGTCGAGCGGCGCGGATCCCGTGGTGCTGCTCAACAAGGCCGACCTGTGCGACGACGTGCCCGCGCGTCTCGGCGAGGTTCGCGCCATCGCATCGGGCGCGCCGGTGCTGGTAGCGAGTGCCCTGCGTGCCGAGGGGCTCGATGCCCTCGACGCGTGGATGGGCCCTGGGCGCACCCTGGTGCTCCTGGGCATGTCGGGCGTCGGCAAGTCGACCATCGCCAACCTGCTCCTGGGCGAGCAGCGGCAGGCCGTGCGAGAGGTGCGCGGGGATGACTCGCGCGGCCGACACACGACCACCAGCCGGGAGCTGTTCCAGTTGCCCAACGGCGCCCTGCTCATCGACACCCCGGGGATGCGCTCCATCGGTCTGTGGGACGCGGACGACGGGCTCGACCGGGCCTTCACGGACGTCGAGGCCCTGGCCGCGGCGTGTCGGTTCGCCGACTGCAGCCACGAGGTGGAGCCTGGCTGCGCGGTCATCGCGGCCATCGAGGCGGGGACGCTCGACGCGGACCGGCTCCGGGCGCGCCGCAAGCTCCATCGGGAGCTGGGCCTGGTGGCGCAGCGGAGTGCCACCGCGTCCGGACGCGACGGGGATCGCCGGTGGGGCAAGGTCACCCGCGAGGCCACGCGTGCGGCCGAGGTCAAGCGACACGGGTGGACGCTCTGATGGCCGCATCCGACCACCTGATCGCCGCATCCGACCGCCGAGACCTCGTGATCCCCGCATCCGACCACCCGATCCCCGCATCCGACGACCCGATCCCCGCATCCGACCGCCGAGACCTCGTGATCGCCGCATCCGACGACCTGATCGCCGCATCCGACCACCCGATCCCCGCATCCGACCGCCGAGACCTCGTGATCCCCGCATCCGACGTGTCGGCTCACGACGCCGGCTGGCTGACGGCCGCCGCGGCCGCCAACCTGGCGGGCTGGCACGATCTCCACCTGCGGTCGCTCGGGCACCGAACCGAGTGGCGCGACGGCCTCTGGCTGGCACCCGAGCGCGTGCCGGTCATCTTCTTCAGCGTCATCGCGGTCAGACCCGGCGCCGACCGCCGGGCGGTCATCGATGGGACGCCCGGAACGACCTGGACGGCGGCGTGCGACCCATGGTCTGACCTCGACCTCGCAGGCTCCGGCTACGAGCATCTGTCCGACCAGCCATGGATGTCGCGACCGGCCGGGCCGGTCGAGGCACGAGGGATGCCGCCCGGGCTCCGCATCGAACGGGTGATCGACGTGGCCGACCTGGTGCTGTTCGAGTCCACCGCGGCGGAAGGCTTCGATGCGGGGGTCGTGGCGCCTCACACGTGGCACGGGCCCGGTGTGCTCGCCGTCCCCCGTCTCGACCTGTGGCTGGGCCGCGTGGAGGGACGACCCGTGGCGGTGTCGATGGGCTTCCGCGAGGCGGGCGTGCTGGGCATCTATGGCGTGGCCACGGTCCCCGCCATGCGTCGTCGGGGCTATGCGACGGCAATGACGCAGCGCGCGCTGGCGGCCGCGAGCGACCTCCCGGCCGTCCTCCAGCCCTCCACCATGGCCGAGCCGCTGTACGAGCGTCTCGGCTTCCGACGCTTCGGCGCGTTCCGCACCTGGGCGCGAGGCGGGCACTCATGACACCGGACCTCCCGGGCGTCACGTTCCGTCCCTATCGCGGACCGACCGATCATGCGGACCTCGTGGGCATCCAGAACGCGCAGGCCGCGGCTGACGGGGAGTCGGAGCGCGAGACTGTCGAGGGCCTCGCGGTCGAGCTGTCCAACATCACCGATGGCGACCTGGCACGGGACCTGCTCGTGGCCGAGGTCGATGGGACGCCGGTGGCGTGGACACGTGTCGGGTGGGACGAGCAGCACGATGGCAGCCGGCGCTATCGGACATGGGGCGTGGTCGATCCCGCCTGGCGGGGGCGGGGAATCGGCGGGGCGCTGCTGCGCTGGGACCTGGCCCGGCTCCGCGAGGTCGGGGCGGGCCACGACTTCGCGGGCGACCGCTGGTTCTCGGGCTGGGCCAACGACGCGGACACGGCAGGCACTCAGCTGCTGCTGGAGCACGGCTTCCGACCCGTGCGCCAGTCGGTGGTCATGGTCCGACCCACGCTGGACGCGATCGAGGTGCCGTCCCTCCCCGACGGGCTGGAGGTCCGACCCGTGGGCCAGTCGGACCTGCGCGCGATCTACCTCGCGGACTGCGACGCGTTCCGCGATCACGATGGCTGGGTGGACGGTTCCGAGGCTGCCTTCCGGCGCTGGGCGCTGCATCCCCTGACAGACCCGGCACTCATGGTCGTCGCATGGGACCGCGACGAGGTGGCCGGCGCGACGCTGTGCGCCATCTCGGCCACGGAGAACGAGGCCAACGGCTACCTAGGCGGCTGGGTGGAGACCGTGTTCACGCGGCGCCCGTGGCGCCGGCGTGGCCTCGCCTCGGCGCTCCTGGGTCGGGCGCTCGTGGTGCTCCGCGACCGGGGCATGACCTCGGCGCAGCTGTCGGTCAGCTCCACCAACGCCCAGCGGGCCGACCAGCTCTACCTCGCGGCCGGGTTCGAGCCCCGGCTGAGCTCCACGATCTACCGCCTCGACTGGGACTGACACCCGCGTCGGCTCGACACGGCGCGCCGCGAGACCGTACCCTCGCGGCTGATGGCCACATCGGACACGCGCGCCCCCAGCACCAAGCCTCACCCCCGCGAGCAGCTGCTCCGGATGCTCAGGCGCGACCCCACCGGCGTGTCACGCGCCGAGATCAAGGCCGCGTTCCAGGACGGGCGCCTCGGCAACGAGGACCTGGACATCCCGACGCTCGCGGGGATGAAGCGCATCTCGGAGCTGCTCGACGAGCTGGAGCCGGCGCCCCCCGACCCCGCGCCCGGATCGGCCAAGGCGCGTCGCCGCGCGACTGGTCGTCGCAACACCGACGCGCCCCCCGATACGGCGCCACCGCCCCGCCCATTGTCCGAGGTGGATCAGATCGTGGCCGCCCTCGCGCTGCGTGTCGAGAGCCTCGAGCGCCTGGTGCGCGAGCGTGAGGTGGACATCGAGTCGCTCCGCCGCAAGTTCGATGCGGTGGGGCCATCCGGTGCCATCCGTCGGCTGTGGCTGGGCATCGGGGTCGTGGGCATCCTCGCCCTCGCCGCGCTGGTGGTCGCCCTCGCGCGCTAGGGCACCCTCGAGGCCCCTAGCCTCCATCCTCGCGGGCCGCGACGTCCGCGTCCCGGTCGGCAGCGCTTCGGAAGCAGCGGATGGCCGGGTACTCCCGGTCGTGACAGTGATACCGGGAGGTGTCCTGGGCGTCGATCGGCTGGCCCTCGAGGAACGCCCGGATGTGGTCCCGGCCACCGGCCGTCGTATCCGGCTGCATGACGATGCCGACCGCAAGCACCGCACCCGCCAGCACGCCGACCACGCCCACCGCGGCGAGCATCCGCCTGCGTCCAGCGCCCCTCGACCCTTCGGCTCCGCTCATGGCCTCATGGTGCGCCGCCCTCGGACGACGCCACAAGTCGTGAAATACGCAATCTGCCGACTGAGGGAGCAGCAACGGCGCCGCGGCCTACCTCACCGCCTGAGGCCCACCGTCCGGCATGTCGGTGCCAAGGCTCGGGAGCTGGCGGGCGATCGACCAACTGCGTGTCTTGGCTCGAGGCGTCGCGGACGATCAGGAACTCGCAGCGGGCATTGGGGCCCCGGACGGCAGCGGGCTGACCATCGGTGGGGTGCCGCTCGGGACCGCGCTCGGTCCGGGGCTGACGAGCGGAAGGCAGCCGGGAGGCAGACTGGGCTCGGGCGACCCCGAGGCTGCCGCCGGCGCTGTGGTTTCGGAGTTCCCCTCTGCGCCCACATCGAACCCGCTCGGCTCGACCACGATGCGCACCGGGCCGAACCGCGTGACCAAGCCGGCCTGACACGCATCGAACCACTGCGGGAGGATCCCGACCACGACGGCGTTGCGCTTCGGGTCGGTGCCCACACCGGTCACGAACCGCACGTCGTTGGCGACCATGTAGTCCGTGATCGCCTCGTGCGTCGCGTCCAGTTCGGCCTCGGACCAGTCGACCCGGACCGTGGTGACCGGCGTCCCGGGCCTGACCAGGCCGAGCACCTCGGCGATCTCGGCGTCGGTCGCTCGGTGGGTGAACGCGAACACCACGCCGTCACCCTCGAGCCAGACGCCACCGAACGCATCGTCGAGCTCTCGGGCGCGCTCGATGGCGGCCCCGATGGCCTTGTAGCCGACCTGCGCCGCCGAGGCGGGTGACGCGAGGAGGGTCGCCAGAGCCGCCAGGAGCAGCAGGACGGGGATCCGAGCGTGGGTTCGCATCGCAGGTTCCTCCAGCTGTCAGGTGGCGTCACGCCACCTGGCCCATCGGCTCGCCCCCACGCACCGGGCAGACCCATCATCCCACGCATGGAGGGCCTGCCCGCCGCGAGCGACGGTTGGCGCCTCCCAGCACGCGGCATCCGTCGATGCGATCGGCCAGCCCGCAGGCGGCGGAGGGCCCGTGACGGGTTCAGTCCTCCCAGCGGTGGTACGCGGCATATGGGGACAGGTCGCCCATCTTGAGCGTGAGCGTCTCGGTGCCATAGGCGTCCGGACCCAGCTCCCAGTAGTAGATGGCGGTCTGAGGACCCATCGTGTTGGTGCCGGAGCCCGTGCAGTTGCCGGAGATGCTCGTCTCGCCCGACTCGCGCGCCAGCCACAGTTGGTAGCCCTCGACGGACCAGTCGCCGACGGCGCGCCCCAGCAGCTTCGACGAGCAGCCGTACATGGTCGACTGGATGGCCGCGCCCTCCTCGTAGCTGGCATCGGCATCGAGGATGAGATAGAAGCCCTCCCCGTTGGGATCCGCCCACGAGCCGTCGACCGGGTCGTAGTACTGGATGGTCGAGACGGTGCCCGTGTACCAGCTGCCCACGAGTTCCGCGGGCAGCGCGCTGGGTCGGGGACCTGCTGGCGTCGGCTCGGCAGCGACCGAGGCGCTCGGCTCGGGCGACCAGCCAGGCGGGAGGACCTCGCCGGTCGGCTCGGCCGCGGCCACGGCAGCGGGGATGGTCGCCGCAAGGGCAAGCGTGAGGAGCAGGTGGCGCAGGCGCATCGTCGGTGGACCTCTGGGTGGTCTGGTGGGGATGCGTCCATGGTCCAGGCCCGTGCCCACCGGGTCGTCGGTCGCGCGTCGCCTGCACGGCCCCGACGAACGCCGCGATCCTCGGCAAGACGGTTGACGCACCCGATCACCCTCGGTCCCGGTCGCCCTCGGCCCCGGTCACCCTCGGTCCCGGTCACCCTCGGTCCCGGTCACCCTCGGTCCCGGTCACTCTCGGTCCCGGTCACTCTCGGTCCCGATTACCCGAGCGGACTCACCGGAGCTGGATCGCTCCCTGCGCGAGGCGCCATGGCGGACTCACGGACCGGTTGTTGGTCAGGC
>DAOTUX010000085.1:0-3355 GCA_034436475.1 Chloroflexota bacterium
ACCCGTATGCGTCCGCAGCCACGCTGGAGTGCAGGTCGACGAGCGGCAGCCGAGGCATGTTCGTCGGATGCCGTGGGGCCACGAGATCCACGAATGTGCGGAAGCCGATTGGCAGCAGTGTCCGGTCGCGCTCTGACACGTCCCCTCGACGCCCAGCCCACCGTCCGATCGCTGCGGTGAGGGCCGCAGCGTCCGACCCCGTCACGACCACCGTGGCCGCTCCGAACTCTGCGACGTTGTCACGCATCCATTTGATCTCGGACGCCCAGTCGCCATCGACCCCGGTGATTTCGTCGATGATCCAATGGCGTCGTTGGCCCGGTGCGAGGGCAGGCAGCGGAAGCCTTCGGACGACGGTCTGGAGGTCGCGGAGGGGCCACCCGTCCACCGCGACCCGGACGATGCCCCCCTCGGATAGGCCGTCCCTCAGGAGGGACGCGACGAGCTGTTTGGTCGCGACCGTCTTGCCGACCCGGCGAGGCCCCCGAAGCACGTACAGCCCGCCAGGATGGAGGTCATGCAGGGCGTCGGTGTGATAGCCCAGGCCCGCGCCGCGAACCGCGATGAGGTCCGGGTCCATCTCCGCCCAGCTCGGCTCCCTCCACCACGGATTCAGGTCCGCCAGCAGTTCCTGCAGCGCGCCTCGGTTGGTCCTCGTTGCCACGCGACTATCCTTTGTGCTGCGACACACGCAGGATATATCATAGAGTTTAGCGCGTATCGCGCAGCATATGAGATAGTTGTTGGGACGGCACCGCTGATGTCCCGGAACCGCGCTCGCTCGATCCGAATCAGCGCACCGAGGCTATCGAGTGTGGACGCGGGAGGCTCCGTCGCGCAGGCGCGTCGGGACTTCGCCTGCGCCTCGACCCCCGCTCGCGTCAGCATGAGGTTCCTCACCCGTCGGTCGCGCCGGTCGCTGCGGCGCGCGGCGTAGCGACGCTCCTCGAGTGCATCCGCGATGGCCGTCACGAGCGCAGCGGGCTCGTCCGGGCCCCGTGGACTGGTCCGACTCGAGGCGATCCGCCAGCGATGAAGTGGTCCAGCAGTGACGGCGAGATGCGCACATCCTGGCCACGATGCGGTCTAGCCACGACAGGGACGCGTGGGGCCAAGTGGTCTACTCAGGGCTTGTGGCCCAGGCGCCGGGCCGATATCCTCGGACCGTGTCATCGAGGGTCCTCGCCGTCCCTTCCCAAGAGGGCGAGCCGCTCCACCATGAGTTGCGCGCGCGCCTGCGAGAGCTCATCGCGAGCTCCCAGGCGGGTGACCGGCTGCCCAGCGAGCGGTGGCTGAGCCAGCACTGGGGCGTCGCCCGGATGACCGTCCGCAATGCCACGGACACGCTCGTGGCGGAGGGTCTCGTGGAACGGCGTCATGGCTCGGGGACGTACGTCCTGCCTCGCCCGGTCGTCCGCTTCCTTGGTCTCACCTCGTTCACCCAGGACATGCGGGAGCGTGGCCTGGTCCCGTCCAGCCGGCTCGTCTCGTTCGACGTGTCCGGCGCGGACACGACCATCGCGGGCCAACTGCGCATCGCTCCGGGTGAGCCCGTGGTCCTGTTCACGCGCCTTCGGCTGGGCAGTGGCGAGCCCATGGCGGTGGAGACGGTCGCCATCGCTCGCGCCCTGGTGCCGGACCTGGGCCCATCCGACCTTCAAGGCTCACTCTACGAGCTCTTGGCCCGACGCTACCGGATCGTGCCCGGGTCCGCCGACATGACCATCGAGCCGATGCTCCCCGACCCTGAGACGCGCGACCGGCTGGGCATCCCGGCCCGCCAGGCATGCCTGCGGCTGCGCATGACCGACCTGGATGGTCGCGGTCGCGTGATCATGATCGCCGACTGCGTGTATCGCGGTGATCGCTACCAGCTGAGCGCGAGCGTGCCCGCGGTCGTGGCCTCCTCTGTCCAGCGCCGGAGGCTCGCCTGACGGTGCGCGTCCTCGCCGTGGATGGGGGCCAGTCCGGCATCCGTGTGGGCCATTCGACCACCGGGCGTGTCATCGAGGTTCCCGGCGTCTCGCGCGTCGAGGGAGACACCATCGCGGCGGTGGCCGACGCGGTCACGCACGGCTGGCTGGAGGGAGGCTTCGGCGCCACGGACCGGGTGGTCATGGGGCTCTCGACCGCGCCCACGGACGAGGCTTCCCAAGCCCGCCTGTGCAACAAGGTCAACCGCGTCATCGATGCCCAGGAGGTGTGGCTCGCGGACGACTCGGTCACCTGCCACGCGGGCGCCCTGTCGCTGGGCTGGGGCGTGAGCATCACCGCCGGCACCGGCGTGGCCTGCATGGTGCTGCCCGAGGTTGGCGAGCCGAGCGTGGTCGGCGGTCATGGCTATCTGCTGGGCGACGAGGGCGGCGCCTTCTGGGTCGGTCGCGAGGGCCTGCGAGGCGCGCTCCGGGCGGTCGATGGACGGGGACCGGGGACCGGCCTGGCGGAGGCTGCCACGACCAGGTTCGGGGACGTCGGGACACTGGGGGCCCGGCTCCATGACGTGCCCCGACCGGTGAACGAGATCGCGCAGTTCGCCCCTGTGGTGCTCGCCATGGCAGATGCCGGCGACGAGGTCGCGACACGTGTCGCGGATGAGGCTGTGACGGAGTTGGTCATCCTCGCGCGCGCCGCCGTGGCCGCGGCCCGACAGGGCTCCCCGTGGCATCAGGCGCGGGTCCCGGTCGCGCTCGGAGGGCGTCTGCTGCTCGAAGGTGAGCCGCTCCGACGACGTCTGGACGCCCGCCTCGCGACCGAGGGCCTGGGCGCCGACGTGCGGTCCGCGGACGGCCCGCCCCTCGACGGGGCGCTCGCGCTCGGCGCCCTCCCCGACCCGGGTCGCTACGGGTCGATGGTGCACGTCTGGCGTGACCATGCGGTCGTGCCTCCGGTCAGGGCACGGGCATGAGCCAGTCTGCCGGTCAGCGCTACCTCGCCACCGCCACGCAGCTCGTGGCGCGGCTCGCCGCCGAGGAATGGCCACGCATCTCGGCCGCCGCGGAGCTGATGACCGACGCCATCGCCTCGGGCCATGTCATCCATGCCTTTGGCAGCGGGCACTCGCACATGCTCGCCGAGGAGCTGTTCTATCGGGCCGGTGGTCTGGTCCGCGTGCGACCCATCCTGTTCGAGGGGCTGATGCTCCATGCGAGCGCGCCGATGTCGACCACGCTCGAGCGGATGCCCGGGCTCGCGGCGGCGTTGCTCGCCGACCACCCGATGGATGCGGGCGACGCGCTCGTGCTCGCCTCCAACTCCGGCAGCAACGCCGTCACCACCGAGTTGGCCCGCCTGGCGCATGACGCGGGGGTGCGCACGATCGCCATCACCAGCCTCCGGCACGCCACGTCGGCCGCGG
>DAOTUX010000086.1:0-31597 GCA_034436475.1 Chloroflexota bacterium
GCCCGACCCTCGACGCTCAAGGCGTACGAGCATCTCGTGGTCGGCTACCTCGTCCCGCACCTGGGCAGGGTCAGGCTCGCGGCGCTCCAGCCCGAGCACGTCTCGGCCATGCTGCGCGACGTCGCGGCGTCACCCGGCCGGCCCGCCCGCAGGGGCGTCCGTGGCAGCCACGCCCGGACGAGGCCGCTCAGCCCGACCACGGTCCGCGCGGTCTACGGCGTGCTCCGCATCGCGCTCGGGCGCGCCGTGAAGCTCGGGAAGGTCCATCGGAACGTCTGCACCCTCATCGACCCGCCGCCCAGGGCACGCGTCGAGCTACAGCCGCTCGACGGCCCCCAGGTGCGCAGGCTGATGAGGGCGCTGGAGGCGGCGCGGCCGGAGCCGGGCCACGAGCACGCCGCGCGGACGCACCGCGCCCTGTTCCTGACCGCGGTCGGCACCGGGATGCGGCAGGGCGAGCTGCTGGCCCTGCGCTGGCAGGACGTCGACCTGGGCATCGGCGAGGCGCGCGTCTCGGCCACGCTCGACAGGGTGACGCGCGAGCGCGCGGAGCCCAAGACGGCGCGCAGCCGGCGCGTGGTGCCGCTCCCGCGGACGGTCGTGGATGCCCTGCGCGCCCATCGCGACGCCCAGCGGGTCGTGCCGCTCGACGGCTACGTGTTCACCCAGGAGCACGGCGCGCCGCTGGACCCGTCGAAGGTGCTCAAGGCGTTCCACGCGGCCCTGTCGGCCGCGGGCCTGCCGTCGCAGCCGTTCCACCATCTCCGGCACGCCTACGCCACCCTCCAGCTCGAGGCGGGGGAGGAGCTGGCGAACGTGTCGAAGGTGCTGGGCCATGCCGACCTGGGCACCACGGCGGACCTGTACGCGCACCTGACGCCGGCCATCGCGAGGCGCGCCGCGGAGCGGATGGACGGCATCCTGGCGGGCTGACCCGTACCACCGAACGTACCACCCATCGGCCGTCACGGACCGTCACGGAGCGGTACGCCTGAGCACGAATCGATAGGGCGCCCTGAGCGTGCGAGCGTGGGGGGGCGCAGATGGGGTTCAAGAGGTCGAGCGTTCGAATCGCTCCGCCCCGACCAGTCTCTTGAGCACGAAACGGCCCTCCTGGAGCCTTCCGGGAGGGCCTCGTGTTCGGGGCCGTACCCATTCGCGTACCCATTCGCGTGCCCATTGCCGCGCTGCTCCCGGTCGCTCCGCGCGATCGACGACGCGCTCGCGGGACCGTGGGATGGAAGCCGGCGGCCTCGACCCGTGAGTGCCCTGGTTCGGGTCCTGGGTGACCGAGGCGGAGGCCTGCGGCCACGGCCAGCCTGGCTTGGCACGCCAGCATTCCGGCCGGGTTTGCGCAGGGGTAGTCAGTCCCTCCCGGCCGGCTCGCTGGGAACGGCCCCAAGGAGTGTCAGAGCCGTTCGCACGAAACGCTGGGACCTGTCGAGAGGCGTCGCGATACGCGATCCTACGTACGTCCACCTCATCGGTCCGGAGAAGGCCGGAAACCCCGGGGCAGCGCCGGCCCGGGTGGGCGCACCGGCCCGGGTCCCTCCTGCCTGACAATCCGCGTTTCACCGGGTCGCCACTGGCGGCGCGCGCTCACCAGATGCGTCGTGGAGGGCGCAGGTGCTAGTCCGGTGCCGCTCAGGGGACCAGACGGCCCAGGCTGGTGGCCGCCAGCGCGAGGGCGATGGCGATGCCCGCCAAGGCCAGGGCAACGCAGGTGGCGAGCCGCGCCGGGATGGCGCGCCCCGTGTGGACGCTGGGGAGCCCTTGGTCCTGTATGTACACGACGCGCAGCGCCAGCCCGTTCCACCTCCGTTCGGCAGGGTGCCAGCCCTGACGCGCGGCCTCTGCCGCATCTGCCTGGAACCGCTCCTCGGCCTGCGACTCGACGACGCCGTCGTAGAGCCGGACACGAGTCCTGACGCTCATGGCTCGATCATGCACCCGAAATCGCACGCGCCATCCCTCGGAAGGGTCACGGGGGACCAACCGCAAGGTTCGGTCCAGAGGACCCGACTGCGACTCGGCAGCCATCGTGAGATCAAGGCCGCGCGCACCCATCGTGGCCGGTGCCGCTGGCCGACGGTTCGTGCACGCCACGGTCCCTGGTACCTCGGTACCAGGGACGGGGCCGGTGCGGCGTCGCATCATGCCAGCCAGCGGTCCTGAACACCTTGGGGACCGCCCCCTCCTCCTCGGCCGGGAGCCTCGCGCTCACCCTACCCAGCAGGCTCCCGGCCGAACCCTCAGTCGGTGGCATGGGCGGTCGCCTGGGCCGGTACGCACAGCGTCGGTGCATGGTCGACCCCTCCCTGCGATGCGGGCAGCGTCACGGGGACGAGTCTGACGGACCTGCTGGGGTGAGGGATCCGGGGGGCGGGCAGGTCCCCAGTATGACCTGCCCGACCGCACCCCGACCCGTCACACGGCGGGCTGTGGCCATCATAGCACGACTGTGCCGCGTATGTTACGGAATCTCAACGAGGCCAGTGCGGTCTGATTGGGATAGGTGCGGTCTGGTGCGGTTGCGAACCAGGGGATGACCGTCTGTCGAAGACGCCCCTGACATCCCCGGCGTGATGGGCCTGCCATCCCCGGCCCGATGGGTGGCCTCGTCACGGGCTCGGAGCGACGCAGGTCACCGACGGACGCTGCGGCGATGCCCTGAGCGACGCGCGCCACGGCCTGCCCGACTGGCGTCAGCGCGCGTCACCGGGCCAGTCGGCGGCGGTGTGCGACCATGGTCGGACCGGGACGTGGACGGAACAAGGGCTCTCTTCCCGAGCGTAGGAGCGCCCATGCCCAAGGAGGTGGCGAAGATGGCACAGGTCCGCAGCGCGGACGCCAGTTGGCGGGGTGACCTGCTCGGTGGCAGCGGCACGGTCAGCGCGGCGAGCAGTCGCACCTTCGGCCCACTCCAGGTGACGTGGAAGGCTCGTGCTGAGGCATCGGACACTGGTCTCACGAGCCCCGAGGAGTTGCTCGCGGCCGCGTGGGCGTCATGCTTCGCCATGGCGTCCAGCAACGAGCTAGCGAAGGCCGGCTTCCCGGTGACCACGAACGACGTGAGCGTGTCCCTGACCGCCGACAAGACGGATGCCGGATGGACCATCGTGTCCGCAGTGCTGCGGCTCCGCGCGCATGTCCCGGACGTGGACGAGGCGACCTTCCGGCGAGCCGTGGAGACCGCCCGAGATGGCTGTCCGGTGTCCCGCGCGCTCAAGGGGAACGTCGCGGTCACGCTCGACGCGGCGCTCGCCTAGGCCTGCGCCGCCATCCACGGCCCGGGCACCCGGCCCGGCACGGCCTGCCTGCCACCGGCCCCGTACACTCAAGCGCAACGCGAGGACCGCCGAAGCGGCGGCACCCCAGCCGGAGGAGCCCTGACCATGGCCGTGGGAACGATCACCGAGTACCAGCAGCTGATCGGTGGCGCATGGGTGCCATCGTCCAGCGGGCAGACCATGGAGGTTCGCAGCCCGGCCACCCGGCTGGTGGTGGGCCGTGTCGCGAGGGGCACGGCCGAGGACGTGAACCGAGCTGTCCGCGCGGCCCGGGAGGCGTTCGCTGACGCCCGCTGGCGGGGCCTCTGGATCCCCGAGCGTGCCGCGGTCCTCAACCGCCTCGCGGATCTCATCGAGGCAGACATGGAGCACCTCGTGGCGCTCGAGGTCGCTCAGACCGGCACCGCCATCAAGTTCCGACGCGACAACGACATGCCCTTCGCCCCGGACAACCTGCGCTTCTTCGCGTCCGCGATGCGCCATCTGGAGGGCAAGGCGGCCGGCGAGTACAGCACCAACCACACCAGCATGGTCCGGCGTGAGCCGATCGGCGTGTGCGGCCAGATCGCGCCCTGGAACTATCCCTTCATGATGGCCATCTGGAAGATCGGTCCGGCCTTGGCGGCCGGCAACTCGGTCGTCCTCAAGCCGGCGTCGGCCACGCCGCTCACCACGTTGCGCCTGGGCCAACTGGCGCTCGATGCCGGGCTGCCACCAGGGGTGCTCAATGTGGTCGCCGGGCCCGGTGACGTGGTCGGGAGCGCCATCGCCGCGCACCCGGACATCGACCTCGTCTCGCTGACTGGTGACTCGGCGACGGGCGCGCGCATCGCCGAGGCGGCCGCCGGCAACCTCAAGCGCGTCCACCTGGAGTTGGGTGGCAAGGCGCCCTTCATCGTCTACGAGGACGCGGACCTCGAGGCAGCGGCCCGCGGTGCCGTCGCGGGCGGGTACATCAACGCCGGTCAGGACTGCACCGCCGCGACACGCGTCTACGTGCAGCGCAGCGTCTACGAGGAGTTCCTGGGGCTGCTCAAGGGCTTCGCGGACGCCGTCCGCGTGGGTGACCCCGAGGACCCGCACACGGACATGGGCACGCTCATCAACGACGCGCAGGTGCTGCGTGTCGAGGGGTTCGTGGAGCGCGCGAAGGCCGCAGGTGCCCGGGTCATCAGCGGCGGCTCCCGCGCCACGGTGCCCGGCCTCCCGGACGGCGCCTTCTTCCAGGCGACCGTGCTCGCCGATGTGGACCAGGCATCCGAGTGCGTCCAGCAGGAGATCTTCGGTCCTGTGCTGACTGTGCTCCCGTTCGACACGGAGGACGAGGTCCTCGCCAAGGCGAACGACACGCGCTATGGCCTCGCCAGTTCCGTGTGGACCCGGGACGTGTTCAAGGGCATGCGCGCGGCCAGGGCCCTCGACTTCGGGGCCGTGTGGGTGAACGACCACCTCCCCATCGCCAGCGAGATGCCCCACGGTGGCTTCAAGCGCTCTGGGTATGGGAAGGACATGTCCCAGTACTCGTTCGACGAGTACACCCAGGTCAAGCACGTCATGATCGAGCTCACCGGTGAGACCCGGAAGGGCTGGCACTACCAGGTCTTCGGGGACGCGCCCGAGGCGTGACCAGCGCCACGGGACGACGCGTGGCAGGACCTGGGACCGGGCGCTCGCGCCCGGCGCCCGTCCCCACCGGTATCATCGAGCGGTATCAGCCCAGCGCAGGGAGGACCTCACCGGCCGTGCCGCCCATCGCCCAGCTCCAGCGCGTGCCACTGCTGCTGCTCCAGCGCCTGGAGCGACAGGGCGTCTTCACCACGGGTCTCCTGCTCGAGGTCTCGGAGACCCGAACCCGGCGTCAGACGCTCGCGGACCAGATCCAGGCCACGCCCAACGACATCAGCGAGTGGCGCGACGAGGCGCTCCTGCTCAACCTCGCCGGCTTCGGGCCAGGTGAGCAGCAGATGTTCACCCAGGCCGGCATCGTGGGCCTGGGCGACCTGCTGGCCCTCGATCGCGCCACGTTCGGGGCGCGACTCGAGCGCGCCGCCCGCACGCTCGGCATGGAGCCGCCCGGTGAGATCGCGATCGACGGCTGGTACGCCCAGGCCCGGACCCTGGAGGAGGAGTAGGGCGCGCGGTCGCCCGTCCGCCCATGCTCGCGGCCGACCAGGCGCCGCCCATGGCGTCCCTGACCACGCGCGTGCTGCGCGACGGCAGCGTCGTGGCGATGACGGCGCTCGTGATCGTCGTGCTCGCGCTGCTCCCGCTGCTCGTCCCATGGGTGATGCACCCGGTGCTCGACGCGGCCGATGCGCCCGCGTGGCTGGGCATGGACCGGGCGATGGCGCACGCGCTGTCAGACCGGACGGTGGAGGAGCTCCTGTTCGGGCCGGGCACGTGGCAGGTCGTCGGCCCCGATGGCGGCCCGATGTTCGGCGCCTCCGAGATCGAGCACCTGCGTGACGTGCGCGAGCTGCTGTGGTTGACCCTCCTGGCGGGAGCGCTCTCGCTGGTGCTGCTCCTGGCCATCCTCGAGCGCTCGGCCGATCGTGACCAGGTCGTGGCCGCCATCGGGCTCGGGGGTGCGCTGGTGGCGATCGCCGTCACGGTCACGGGGGTGATCGGCGTGGTGGCGTTCGACCCCCTGTTCGAGGCGTTCCACCGGGTGTTCTTCCCACAGGGCGACTGGGCGTTCGACCCGCGCAGCCAGCGTCTCGTCCAGTTGTACCCGTTCGCCTTCTGGCAGATCATGGCGGTGCTCCTGGGGGTCCTCATGGTCGCCCTGGGCGTGACGGCGTGGCTCGTGGCGCGGGTGACCCTCCGGCGGCACGCCCGGGTGACCTGGTGAAGTCGCGCGCCCGCGTGCCCCGAGGCCCCCGACGCGACCGCCTCAGCGGTGCGACCGCCATGGAATGTCACCCATGAGCGGCCGGCCCCCGAGAGAGGCCTCGCACCCGCGACCGCCCATGCGGCTGGAGGAGGCTCTCGCGCGGATGCTCGATGGTCTCGTGCCGCTGCCTGCCGAGGAGGTCGCCGTGGAGCACCTGCTCGGCAGGGTCCTCGCGGAGGACGTGGTGGCACGGGACACCCTGCCGCCCTGGGATGACTCCGCCATGGACGGGTATGCCGTGCGCAGCGCGGATGTGACGTCGGCGGGCGCGGATGCGCCCGTCATGCTGCGGGTCGTGGGTGAGGTCGCCGCTGGGCATGCGCCGCTCGCCTCGGTGGAGCCCGGCACGGCGGTCCGGGTCCTGACCGGCGCGGTCATCCCCCGGGGTGCGGACGCGGTGGTGCGTGTCGAGGACACCGATGCGGTGGCGGGGGTGGCGGCGCTCCCTGCCCAGGTCGCGATCCGGAGGGCGGTGCCTCCGGGGACGTCCATCCGGACCGCCGGCAGCGACATGCGGGCCGGTGACCCGGTGCTGACGGCCGGGACCGTCGTGGCACCGCATCATGTCGGCGCGCTCGTGGCGGCGGGGCGTGCCAGCGCGCGCGCGCATCGGCGCCCGCGGGTCGCGGTCCTCGCCACCGGTGACGAGCTGGTGCCGGCGGGCGCGCCGCTCGAGGGAGCCCACATCCCTGACAGCAACTCGGCGGGTGTCGGGGCCCAGGTCAACGAGGCGGGTGGCGTGGCGGTCCGCATGGGCATCGCGCCCGACGACCGGGTCGTGATCCGCGAGCGCCTGCTTGCCGGCATCGCGATGGCGGACGTGGTCGCGGTGTGCGGTGGCGTGTCGGTGGGGGCGCATGACGAGGTGCGTCCGGCGCTCGATGAGGTGGGCCGGGTGGACCTGTGGCGGGTCGCGATCCAGCCGGGCAAGCCGCTCACGTTCGGCCGAGCAGCAGCCCCCGACGGCCGGGAGGTCCTCTTGTTCGGCCTCCCTGGGAACCCGGTGAGCAGTCATGTGACATTCGAGCTGTTCGTGCGCCCGGTCCTGCGCAGGCTCCTGGGCCTTCGGGATCTCTCGGGGCGTGCCATCATCCGCGCACGGCTCGCGGTAGCGGTAACGGTCGACCCCGCCCGACGGGGCTTCATGCGCGTGGTCGTGGAGACGACCGCGACAGGCGGCCCGGTGGCACGCATGACGGGGAGCCAGGGTTCGCATGCCCTGGCCGCGCTCGCGGCCGCCGACGGCCTGGCGGTGATACCGGAGGGCATGGGACGGGTGGAGGCAGGCACCGAGGTGGATGTGATCCGGTTGGACCAGGGCTCGTTGGCGAGCGGGGCCGGGCAATGACCGGCGAGCCGCGGGCCTTCGGGCCCTCGACGCGCAAGGACCGGCGCCGGCTCACGCACGTGGACCGGCACGGGCGGCCGCGCATGGTCGATGTCAGCGCCAAGCCGCCCACACCCCGGCGCGCGGTGGCCGAGGCGCTCGTGGGGGTCTCCCAGGAGACGCTGAGCCTGGTCATCGATGGTGCCGGTCCCAAGGGGGATGTGCTCCTGGTCGCCGAGCTGGCGGGTGTCCAGGCCGCCAAGCGGACCTCCGACCTGATCCCGCTGTGCCATCCCATCGCGCTCACGGACGTGAGCGTGGAGATCACCCCCGACAGGGTCGCCGGGGTGCTGCGCATCCGGGCCACGACTGCGACCGTGGGACCGACCGGGGTCGAGATGGAGGCACTCACGGCCGCCTCGGTGGCGGCACTGACCGTGTACGACATGGTCAAGGCGGTGGACCGGGGCGCCGAGATCGCGAGCGTGCGCCTGCTGGAGAAGAGTGGTGGCCGCAGTGGCGACTGGCGACGCCCCGCGGAGCCCGGCGACGAGCCACCGCGACAGCGCCCGCGACCGGGTGCTCGCGGGCCCCGACGCACGGGCTGACCCGCACCATGTCCCAGGGAGCACGAGTGACCGAGGGCGCCCGGGAGACGCGCGCGCTCGTGCTCACAGTGAGCGATGGCGTGGCAGCCGGCACCCGACAGGACGCGAGCGGCGTGGCCCTGGGCGAGCTGCTCACGCGCTGGGGCTACGCGGTGCGTCGAGGCACCGTGCCGGACGAGCCCGAGCACATCCGAGCCGCAGTCGCGTCCGCCGTCCAGAGTGGCACGCGCCTCATCGTGACGACCGGTGGCACGGGCCTGGGCCCGCGCGACCGGACCCCGGAGGCGCTGCTGCCGTTCCTTGACCTCGTCATCCCCGGGCTCGGCGAGGCGATGCGCACTGCGGGACGTCGTTCCACGCCGCTCGCGGACCTGTCTCGCTCCTTTGCCGGCGCGAGCGGCACGGCGCTCGTGATCGCGGTGCCCGGCAGTCCTCGTGGGGCGATCGAGTCGCTGACCGCGGTCGAGCCGCTCGTCGCCCACGCACTCGACACGCTCGCCGGTCGGACCCAGGCGCATCCGGAGCCCAACGACGCAGGTGCGGTCCGGACAGGGTGATGGGACCGCTCGCCCGCGTGGCGGCGCGGACCGAGGCGGTCGTGCGCGGCCATCCGGCCGCGTCGCGGGCCCTGCGGCATGCGCTGGTCGCCATCTGCCTCGCGACCGACGCATGGCTGCTGTACCTCATCCTGCGAGGCGGTGGCTTCACCCACGACTCGTACGCCTACTGGGCGGTGGACCTCGCCGACCCATATGCCGCCGGCGTGGGGGAGCAGGACGCGTTCCTCTACTCGCCCGCGGTGGCCCAGGCCTTCGCGCTCCTGGGGCATCTGCCCTGGGAGGTGTTCCTGGTCGCGTGGAGCGGCCTGCTCCTGGGGTGCGTGCTGTGGATGGCCAAGGGGTCGTGGTATTGGGTCCTGCCCCTGCCGCCGGTGTTGTTCGACATCATCGTCGGCAACGTCCACATCCTGTACGCGGCGGCGATCGTGCTCGGCTTCCGATACCCGTGGACGTGGTCGCTGATGCTGCTCACCAAGGTGACACCGGGCATCGGGCTCCTGTGGTTCGCGGTGCGGCGCGAGTGGCGGGCGCTGGCCATCGCGCTGGGGGTCACGGGTGCCATCGTGGCCGTGTCGTACCTGATGGTCCCCGACCTGTGGCGCCAGTGGGTCGACCTGCTCGCGTCCAGCGACCGGGGCCCGACCCCCGCCCTCGCCATCGTCCACACGCCGCTCTGGATCCGTCTGGTGGCCGCCGCGGTGGTCATCACGTGGGGCGCGCTCACCGATCGGCCTTGGGTGCTGCCCATCGCGCTGCTCGTCGCGCAGCCCGTCATCTGGCTGGCTGGGCTGTCGATCCTCGTGGGTGTCCTGCCGTTGCGGGGCGCCGCTGGTCGACGACTGGCCGCCCAGGCGCGTCCCGCGGGACGACCGTGGTATCGGGCGTCCGACCGGCTCAGGCCCGGCTGAGCCGCTTGAACCTGATGCGGTGCGGCTGGTCGGCCGCGGTCCCCAGCTCCTTGTGTCGGAACGCCTCGTAGTCGCTCACGTTGCCCTGGAAGAAGCGCACCTGGCTGTCGCCCTCGAACGCGAGCACATGCGTCGCGATGCGGTCGAGGAACCAGCGGTCGTGGCTGATGACCACCGCACACCCCGGGAACGACTCGAGACCCGCCTCGAGCGCCCGGAGGGTGTCCACGTCGAGGTCGTTGGTGGGCTCGTCCAGGAGCAGCACGTTGCCGCCGGAGCGCAGCAGCCGCGCCAGATGGACGCGGTTCCGCTCTCCGCCTGACAGCTGGCCGACCAGCTTCTGCTGGTCGGTCCCCCGGAAGTTGAAGCTGGACACGTAGGCGCGAGCCGGGACCTCGCGCCCGCCCACGCGGATGACCTCCGCGCCCTGGGTGATCTCCTGGAACACCGTCTTGGCCGCGTCCAGCGAGTCGCGCTCCTGGTCCACGTACGACAGGACGACCGTGGATCCGATGTCGATGGTCCCGGCGTCCGGTGGCTCGAGTCCGACCAGCATGCGCGCCAGGGTCGTCTTGCCGGCGCCGTTGGGCCCGATGATGCCCACGATCCCCGAGCGGGGCAACGAGAAGGTGAGGTCCTCGATGAGCAGTCGGTCGCCAAAGCCCTTGCGCAGCCCGGCGACATCGATGACCTGCTCGCCCAGGCGCGGCCCGGGCGGGATGGCGATCTCCAGCTCGCGTGACACTCGCTCTTCGTCCTGTGCCTCGGACAGCAGCTGCTCGTAGGCCGAGAGCCGCGCCTTGCCCTTCGCCTGGCGCGCGCGCGGTGAGAGGCGAACCCACTCGAGCTCCCGGGCGAGCGTGCGTGCCTTCGCGTCCGCCTGCCGCTGCTCGCGGGCCATGCGCTCGAGCTTCTGCTCCAGCCACCCGGAGTAGTTGCCGCTGAACGGGATGCCCCGCCCGCGGTCGAGCTCCAGGATCCACTTGGCCACGTTGTCCAGGAAGTAGCGGTCGTGGGTGATGGCGACCACCGTGCCGCTGTACTCGTCGAGGAACCGCTCCAGCCACTCCACCGACTCGGCGTCGAGGTGGTTGGTGGGCTCGTCGAGGAGGAGCAGGTCCGGGTGCTGGAGCAGCAGCCGGCACAGCGCGACCCGCCGCTTCTCGCCCCCCGACAGCGTCGTGACATCCGCGTCGTCGGGAGGGCAGCGGAGCGCGTCCATCGCGATCTCCACGTTGCGCTCCACGTCCCAGGCGCCGACCGCGTTGATGCGATCCTCCAACTCCGCCTGCTCGGCGCCGATGGCGTCGTAGTCGGCATCGGGCTCGGACCACTTCGCCATCACTGCGTTGTAGCGGTCGAGCAGTTCACGGACGGCCCTGACCCCGTCCATGACGTTCGCCTTCACGTCCTTCGCCGGGTCGAGTCGTGGCTCCTGCTCGAGGTAGCCCACGCTGAAGCCCGGCGTGAGGCGAGCCTCGCCGGTGAAGCCGTCGTCCAGCCCCGCCATGATGCGCAGGAGCGACGACTTGCCCGCGCCGTTGGGCCCGATGACCCCGATCTTGGCGCCCGGGTAGAAGCTGAGCGAGATGTCCTCGAGGACCGTGCGGTCCGGCGGGTAGTGGCGGGCGAGCTTGTAGGTGGTGTAGATGAACTCGGCAGGCATAGGCCCGTCAGGGTATCCGCTCCTGCGTCTGCTCGACAGCTGCTGGCCCTGGAACGTGCGTGGAACGTGCCTCACGACCGCTGGCCCGGTCCCGCGTCCCTTGACAGCCTCTGCCGCGGCTGGCAGTATCCCGCCCGTGACCAACGCCTTCCGATCCGGCGAGCGTGCCCCCATGGCGGCCATGTGTATGGCGATGCGTGGGCGGCCCCGCCGTGCGGAGGATGGGGTCCCGGCCGAGGGCTAGCGCCACAGGGCGCACCTCGCGCGGGATCGGTCCCGGGGCCGCGACTCCAGGTCGGAGCCGCGGTCGTTCTGTTCCCTCCGATGACCACGACGGGTAGCCGCCGAACCCGATGACCCGCCCGGCAAGCCGTGCCGGGCTCGTTCACCGGGGCGGGCGCCGGACGCGCCGACGCACCCGATCGCCGCCGCGATGACGCGGCCACCCACGAAGGGGACTCGCTCCATGGCAGCACTCGACGACGCGACCATCGCGTCCTTCCGCCCCGAGACCACCGCGCTCCACGGCGGGCAGCGGCCCGACCCCACGACCAACGCGCGCGCGGTGCCCATCTATGCCACCACGAGCTATGTGTTCGATGACGCGGCCCACGCGCAGCGGCTGTTCGGCCTCCAGGAGCTCGGGAACATCTACACCCGCATCATGAACCCGACCACCGACGTGTTCGAGCAGCGGGTCGCGGCGCTCGAGGGTGGCGTGGCCGCCGTGGGGGTCAGCTCGGGCCAGGCCGCCGAGACGCTCGCCATCCTCAACCTCGCTCGTGCCGGGGACGACGTGGTGAGCAGTTCCAGCCTGTACGGGGGCACCTACAACCTGCTCCGGCACACCCTGCCCAAGGTGGGCATCACCACGACCTTCGTGGACGGCACCGACCCGGAGGCGTTCGGGCGCGCCATCGGCCAGCGGACGCGCGCCGTGTTCCTGGAGCTCATCGGGAACCCGCGCCTGGACGTGCACGACCTGCGGGCGATCGCGGACGTGGCCCATGCCCGGGGCGTCCCGGTCATCGTGGACAACACGTTCGCGCCCCTGCTCGCCCAGCCCATCAGCCACGGTGCGGACATCGTCATCCACTCGGCGACCAAGTGGATCGGCGGCCACGGCACCGCCATCGGCGGCGTCGTGGTGGACGGGGGCCGGTTCGATTGGGCCGCGTCACCCCGCTTCCAGGCGGACCTCGTGGACCCGGACCCCTCGTACCACGGCATCAGCTACACGGGCGCGTTCGGGAGCCTCGCGTACATCGTCAAGCTGCGGGTCCAGGGACTGAGGGACCTGGGGGCGGCGCTCAGCCCCTTCAACGCCTTCCTGTTCCTCCAGGGGCTCGAGACGCTCCCGCTGCGCATCGCGCGGCACAGCGAGAACGCGCTCGCGCTCGCGCGCTGGCTCGAGACGCGCCCCGAGGTGGCCTGGGTCAGCTACCCGGGCCTGGAGTCCCACCCATCCCATGCCCTCGCGCAGCGCTACCTCCGTGGAGGGTACGGGGGCGTGGTCACGTTCGGCGTCAGGGGAGGGGTCGATGCGGGCCGTCGGCTCATCGACAGCGTGCGAGTGTTCAGCCTCCTGGCCAACGTGGGGGACGCCAAGTCGCTCATCATCCATCCGGCGTCGACGACGCACTCCCAGCTCGGGCCCGAGGAGCAGCTGCTCACGGGCGTGACCGACGACCTGGTGCGCCTGAGCGTCGGGCTGGAGCACGTCGATGACCTGATCGCAGACCTCGAGCAGGCACTTGTGGTTGCCACGGCACTCGAGACGACCGACGGGCGTGCGGCGACGGCGAGGGCGGCATGAGCGCCGCGCTTGGCACGACCCTGGGCGAGCCGAGTGTGAGCGCAGCGAGGGAGGGCGGACCGGCGACGGTCCGCCTGCCGGCCCGGCCCCAGGCTCGCACCGCGCTGTCGAGCGGCAGCGTGAGCCAGACGTCGCTCGGTCCGCTGACCCTCGCCTCCGGCGCGCGGCTGCCCGATGTCGTGCTCGCCTGGCGGCACGACGGGCCCGGGCCGGAGGAGGCCCCCCAGGCGCTCGTCGTGCATGCGCTGACGGGATCGGCCGACGCGGCGGGCGACTGGTGGGCGCCCCTCATCGGCCCCGGCCGGGCCTTTGACACCAACCGGATGGGGGTGCTGTGCGCGAACCTGCTGGGCGGTCGCTATGGGTCCACCGGCCCGACGAGCGTCGAGCCCGGGCGCGACGAGCCGTGGGGCGCGCGCTTCCCACAGGTCGGCACGCGCGACCAGGCACGAGCCCTGTGGTCCCTGGCGGACGCGCTGGGCATCGGGCGCTGGGCGCTCGTGGCCGGCGGCTCGCTGGGGGGCATGGTCGGGCTCGAGGTGGCGCTGGAGCGGCCCCACCGCACGGATGCGGTGCTGGCCATCGCGGCGCCGGCCGCGACCGGACCCATGGCGGTCGCATGGAACCGCATCCAGGCGCGGCTCATCGAGGCGCTCGGGACCGAGGGGCTGGCCCTGGCGCGGCAGCTCGCGATGACCACGTATCGGAGCGAGGCGGACTTCGAGGAGCGCTTCGGTCGCCGCCGCGAGCCGGACGGCCGATACTCGATCATCAGCTACCTCGACCATCAGGGCCGCAAGCTCGTCGACCGGTTCGATGGTGACACGTACCGAGTCCTCGCAGGTGCGATGGATGGGCACGACGTCGGTGACGGTCGCGGCGGCGTCCGCGCCGCGCTGGGCGCGCTCGCCACGCACGACGTGCGGCTGACGGGTGTGGGCATCCAGGATGACATCCTGTACGGCCCACGCCAGGTGCGCGCGCTCGTGGAGACGGCGGCGAGCGCAGGCGTCCGGGCCGCCTACCGCGAGATCCGCTCGGACAAGGGCCATGACGCCTTTCTCGTGGAATGGGACCAGGTGGCCGAGATCGTACGGGAGGCGCTGAGCGACTGAGCCGCCCCATCCTGCCCCCGGACACTGGCGCTCGCAGGTGTGACCGCCAAGGAGCGGACGCCTCGGGGCGCCGCACGGTCTGCGTCTCGTGCGCACGGTCTGGCAGCCAGCGCGCGCCACGCGGGTGCCGCCGCTGGTAGCCACCACCCACGTCCGTACCCGGGTTCCCTGACATTCCGACGGCTCGGCGGTACTCGCCGTGTCGTGCCCGCATGGTCCGTGGCCCGAGGGGCTCCCAGCACGCTCGCCTGGGCCGTGCGCACCATGACGATCACGCCAGGGCCGCCCAGTGGTCAGGGTATGAGGCGTGCGCCGCCGGCGAATAGCCCCACGACGCCAGATCGTCAGGGTTCCGAGGCGTGTGGGCAGCGTCCCCGCCTGGATCGTGGCCCCTGGGCCTGGCGCGTCGCCGTGGATGCCGCGGGCGGCCTGGCCGCCGCCTGCACCCGAGCGTGGCGCCACCTGCACCCGAGCGTGGCGCTGCCTGCACCCGAGCGTGGCGCGCCGTGGTGGCGCGGGCCTCAGAGGCGATATGCCCGCAGGAACCAGCGCTGCACCAGCAGGAACACGAGCACCGCGGGGATGGCGAGCACCACCGAGCCTGCCATGAGGACCGGCCAATTGGTGCGGTCGAGCGTCTGCAGTTGGCGCAGACCGACCGGAAGCGTGTACAGCTCCTGTGATCGAAGGTACATCTGGGGACCCAGGAAGTCGCTCCAGTACAACAGGAACGTCAGCAGCGCGACGACCACGCTGGTGGGCATCGCGAGCGGCAGGGCGACGCGGCGCCAGACGGTGAGCGCGCTCGCACCATCGAGGCGCGCGTGCTCGTACAACTCTCCCGGCAGGCGTCGGAACGCCCAGTAGAAGAGGAGCACGAACAACGGGCTCGAGCCCATGAGCGCGGGCGCCACGAGGGCCCCCAGGCTGTCGAGGATGCCCAGCTGACGGAACACCAGGTAGCGGGTCAGCCACAGCGCGGTCGCGGGCACCAGGAGCAGGCCCACCGCGAGGACGACCAGGCGTCGACGCTGGAGGTCGTCCAACTGGGCGATGGCAAAGCCGGCCCACGACGCCACGAGCAGGGTCACGGGCACCGCCACCGCCACCACGACGAGCGAGTTGACCAGGTAGCGACCGAACGGCAGCAGCGTGCCGAGGCGCGCGAAGGCGTCCAGCGACGGGGGGTCCGGGAGCCACTCGATGCCTGCCGGTGGCGGCGTGCCGGGCTGGCGCAAGGCGGCGACCAGGACCCACACGAGGGGCAGCAGGAACACGGCGGCCACGACGATGGACAGGGCGTGGCCGAGCGCATCGCGCGCGACGCTGGCGCCGGGTCGGCGTCGGCCAGCGCGACCCGGGCTGCCGGCGGCCTCGCTCGACACGCCTCCGGCGCCATCGCCGACAGGCGCCCGGTCAGTTGCCATCGGTGTGCCCCCGCCATCGGAACAGGACGTACAGGGCCACGATGAGCACCACCGTGACCCCGAAGGTGCCCAGCATGAGCACCGACCCGGAGCCGAACCGGAATCGTTCGAACGCCTCCTCCCACACCAGGAACGGCAGGAACAGGGTCGCGTGGTGCGGCCCGCCGCCGGTCATCAGGAACGAGGGCGTGAAGGGGTACTGGATGGCCACGATGATGTCCCGGAACGTGAGCAGGAGCAGCCATGGCGCCAGGAGCGGCAGCGTCAGCGATCGGAACGTGCGCATCGCGCCGGCACCGTCGATGGCTGCGGCGTCGAAGAGCTCGCGCGGGGCGCTGCGAAGGCCGGCCAACAGGATGAGGAACCCCTCGCCGATCTGGAACAGCGACATCACCAGGAACGGGTAGCGTGCCGTCGACTCGTCGGCGACCCAGCCGGGCGTGGGCAGGCCCAGCCAGCCGAGGATGGCGTTGACCGGCCCGAAGAGCGGGTTGAACACCCACAGCCAGATGAGCGCGTAGGCCGCGTCCGGGATGATGGTGGGCAGATAGACCGCCGACCGATACACGCCCACCCCGCGTCGCTCGCGGTCCAGCAGCAGGGCCAGCAGCAGGGCGCCCAGGACCCGTAGCGGCACGGCAAAGAGCACGAACCAGACCGTGTTGCCGACCGCGATGCGCGTGAGCGGGTCGCCGAGCACGAACCGCAGGTTCGCGAACCCGGTCCACACCGGCGGGCCCAGGGCGTCGTAGGCGGTGAAGGCGAGCCCCGCCGAGAGCAGTGCCGGGAGGGCCACCAGGAGCAGCGTGCCACCCAGGAAGGGCAGCAGCATCAGCCAGAGCTGCGTCCGATAGCCCGGCCAGCGGAGCCGCGACCGCACGCCGTCGCGACTCAATCCCCGGCGCTGAAGAACGGGGCCGTCAGCGTCTGGGCGTTGGCGATGGCCTCGTCCACGGTCTGCTGGCCATAGAAGGCGTGCTCCAGCTCGTCTGATGCGAGCTCCTCGATGTCCACCCACGTGGGCATCACAGGCACGGCTCGGATGACGGGAAGGGTGCTCAGGAACACCTGGCTGTTGGCGGGTCGCGCCTGCGGGTCGAGGAACGCCTCGGACTCGGCCACAGACCGGATGGAGGGCACGGTACGCCCGCTGGCGGCAACGATGGCCTGTCCGGTCGCGGAGTTGGCGAACTCGATGAACGCCCAGGTGGCGTCCTTGTCGCGGGCGGCCGTGGGCATGCAGTACGCGTCCGAGTGGAGGATCCCAGCGGGTTGGCGGCCCGTGGGCAGCGCGGCGACGTCCCAGTCGAATCCCGTGATCTGGCGATACGCGGGCACGCCTCGGCGACTGTTCAGGAACATCGCCAGCGTGCCGTTCTGGAACCGGTCCTCGCTCGTCATGGCGGCCTCCTCGATGGCATCGGGCACCACGTGGTGGGTGGTCTGGAGGTCCACGAACCACTCGATGGCCTCCTGGGTCGCGGGCGCGTCGAAGGCGAGTTGGAACGGCTGCCCGGAGTCGTTGAGCCGCACGAGATCCCCGCCGTTCTGCCAGATGAACGGGGCGACCCGGAAGATGGTCGCCTCCGTCCCCAGGCCGTGCTGGTCGACCGTGCCGTCACCGTCGGTGTCGCGCGTGAGCGCCTGCGCGGTGGCCAGGAAGTCGTCCCAGGTCCAGGCGTCCGCGGGGTAGGGGAGTCCGGCCGCGTCGAACAGGTCCTTGGCGTAGTAGACCACCAGGCTCGACAGGTTCTGGGGGATGCACATGAGCTCGCCCTGCCATCGGAACGGCCGCAGCGCCTCGTCATAGAAGTCCGCCTCGCGCACGACCGTGCTCTCGCGCAGCCGGCGCCCCAGGGGCTCCAGGACGCCGCGTGCCGCGAACTGGCCATAGCGTCGGTAGTTGAGGAGCACCACGTCCGCGGGCGTGCCTGCCGCGAGGTCCGCCGCCAGCCGCTGCCGGTAGTCCCCCTGGTCGGCGATGTGCACGAGGGATACGTCGATGTCCGGGCGGGCGGCCTCGAAGGCGGCCTCCAGGGTCTGGTACGCGGCGAGCTCGGCAGGGTCCCCGAACACCATGAACGACACCTGGCGTCGTTCCTGGGCGACGGTCACGCCGGCCGTCAGCACCAAGGCCAGGAGGGTGGTGAGTGCTGCGCGTGCGATGGTCCTCATACGGGCCCCTCCTGACGACCGACCTGTCCCGGCTGGGTAGCATACGGGCCTTGGGACCGCAGGCGATGGACGCGACCGGCGGACGACGACGGACGAGGAGGCGCATGTGAGCGGACCGAGCCCCCTCGAGCGCCTCGAGCGGGAGCTGGGCGGGCTCCCGCTGCTGTCCTCGGCGGGTGCCGTCTATCTGTTCATGGGCCTTGGGTTCGGTGCCGCGTGGCTCTGGGGCGGCGTGGAGAGCTCCCTGTTCCCGACCGGCTGGCTGTTCCCCGCGGTCCTCCTGTCCACCGGGCCCCTGATGGCCTTCCGACGACGCGCCGACGTGGTCCTGGTGCTCTGGTTCGCGTTCGCCCTGGCCGTCTACCTGCTGGACATGAGCATCGTCACCACGATCCTGGACCGGGGCATGATCGACACCGGCGGTTTCGATTCGACCATCATCGCCTTCCTGTTCGCCCTCGTGCCCCTGCTCCTGCGCCCGCAGTTCCGCAGCTGACGTCCCCGCGCAGCGCGCGGATCGAGGCCGTGCCCGGTCTCCCGCGCGTCCGAGTCCGGTCGACCGGGAGGTCCAAGGCCTTCGTCCTCGGGTGACGCGTCAACAGTCCATCCGGCCCGTCTCGACCGGGCGCTCCGGCAGGCGCGAAGGCACGGGCGCCAGGGGCAGACTATGGATGCGGGACGACCCCGCACTCGCCCTCCACCGGGTCCGGCAACGGACACCGCAGGCGCGATACGGCCGCCAGACGCTGGCGGCCGTAACCCTGTGGCCCGGAGGATGCGCGAGCGTGCGTCGCCGGCCCACCGCAGACGGTGGGCTCTATGCCGCAAGGTCCGCTCGTCTCGCCGATGCCGCCCGTTCTCCACGCGCCCGCGCCGATGCCGACCGGCTCGCCCGTTTCGATCCGATCGGCTCTAGCCCCGGGGGCGGCGGGCTCGGACGATGCCCTGGGACGCGAGCCGGGAGGACGGTGCCATGATCACCCTGAGCGTCATCAAGGCCGATACCGGAGGCTGGGTGGGTCACACCGCCCTGCATCCCGAGATGATCGCCACCGCCGAGCGCGCGATCGAGGCAGCGCGGGGCGACCTGCTGATCGACGGACAGGTCAGCGGGTGTGGCGACGATCTGGCACTCATCATGACCCACCGGCACGGGGCCGTGGCGAAGCCCATCCACGGGTTCGCGTGGGACGTCTTCCAGGCGACGACCGTGGTCGCGCGCGACCTCGGGCTCTATGGCGCCGGCCAGGACCTCCTGTCGGATGCCTTCTCGGGCAACCTGCGCGGGATGGGCCCGGGCTACGCCGAACTGACCTTCGAGGAGCGACCATCAGAGCCGATCCTGGTGTTCCTCGCCGACAAGACCGAGCCGGGCGCATGGAACCTGCCGCTGTATCGGATCTTCGCCGACCCCTTCAACACGCCGGGCCTGGTCATCGACCCGAAGATGCACGCCGGCTTCCGCTTCGAGGTGCTCGACCTGCGCGCGGAGCGCGCGATCGAGATCGACACGCCGGCCGGCCTGCACGACCTGCTGCTGTTCATCGGCGCCCCGTCACGGTACGTCATCCGCAGCGTGCGCTCTCTGGCCTTGGGCAGCGTCGCCGCGGTCACCAGCACGCAGCGGCTGTCGCTCATCGCGGGCCGCTACGTGGGCAAGGACGACCCGGTCATGGTCGTGCGCTGCCAGTCCGGGCTGCCGGCCGTCGGCGAGGTCCTCGAGCCGTTCGCCTTCCCGCATGCCGTCGCCGGCTGCATGCGGGGCTCGCACCACGCGCCGTTGATGCCGGTGGCCGTGTCGGACGCCCACCCCAGCCGCTTCGACGGGCCGCCGCGGGTCGTCGCGCTGGGGTACCAGGTCAAGGGCGGTCGCCTGGGCCAGGCGCGCGACATGTTCGCCGACCCGGGCTTCGACCGGGCGCGGGGCATGGCCAATGAGGTCATGGACTACCTGCGCCGACACGGGCCGTTCGAGCCGCATCGGCTGCCGATGGAGGAGATGGAGTACACGACGCTACCCGCCGTCGGCGAGCGGCTGGCCTCGCGCTGGACGCCCATCGATGACACGGGGGCGACCGATGCCGCGGCACCCCAGTCCTCGCGAGGATGACGCGCCCCCGGCCCGCGATGACCACCCCGGGTCCCCCGCTGGCACCTGCGGACGTCACTCGCATGGGACGTCAGCGGGCACGCGGGCGCTCGTCAGCGATGCCGCCGTCCGTGGACCCGGGGACCATGCTTCCCAGCATCTCCCGGACCTCGTCGTCGGACACCTGCTCGAAATCGACGTACCAGGTCCCGACCGAGTGGAACTCGTCGGGCTCCCGGAGGCACACGAGGCGGTCGGCAGCGACGCGGAGCCGTTCGCAGGCCTGCGCCGAGGCAACCGGTAGCGCCACGACGACCTCGGCCGGACGGTGGCGACGCAGCGCCGCGATGGCCGCCATGGCGGTGGCTCCGGTGGCAGCCCCGTCGTCGACGACGACCACGCTCCGGCCGCGCAGATCCGGCCACGGGCCGTGGCCCCGGTAGGCCGACATGCGACGGCTGACCTCGGCCCTCTCGCGACCACGGATCTGGTCCAGCACCTGCGGCGGCACGCCGAGAGCCAGGATGAGGTCCGTGTTCAGGTACTCCGCACCACCGCTCACGACCGCCCCGAGCGCCAGTTCCGGCTGGTCCGGGGCGCCCAGCTTCCGAACGACCAGCACATCCAGTGGGGCTCCCAGCCGCCTCGCCACCTCGCATCCCACGGGGACGCCACCCCGCGGCAGAGCGAGCACGATCGGGTCCCTGAGTCCCGGGAGCGCGCCGATGGCCGCCGCCAGCGTCGCACCGGCATCGCGGCGGTCCTCGAACATGGGGAGCGGATAGTCGCCTGCGACCATGGCCCCACCATGACGATGCCCAGCCGGTGTGGTAGGGCTGGACGGCCCATGAGGGACGGGTCGTTGGGGGCCTCGCGATGGCACGCGGCGGCCCGCCCATCCCGCGTGGCCCGCTCGGGATGCGCCGATGCACCTCTGGTGGTGCGGCCGATGGTCGGTATCCCCCCGGTCCCGCCGGACGCACCGGGCTCGCTCCGCGGCCCTATGTCGTGTAGTCTGTGGCGCACGACCACCAGCGGTGGTGGTGTGCCTGCCCAGGAGGTCCCAGGGACCGTGCGTTGCCCCAGCTGCGGCGAACGCGACACGCGGGTCGTGGATTCGCGCGATCTGGATGACGCTGCCATCCGTCGGCGCCGTGAGTGCGCCGTGTGCGGCTCGCGCTTCACCACCTACGAGCGCATCGAGTCTGCGCGTCTCACGGTGCTCAAGAGCGATGGTCGGCGTGAGGAGTTCGACCGGGACAAGCTCGCCAACGGCCTGGGCAAGGCGCTCACGCGCCGACCCGTGCCCTCGTCCGCGGCGCTCGATGCGGCGGACGCCATCGAGGCGCAGCTCCGAGGCCAGGGCGTGACCGAGGTGCCCAGCTCCGCGATCGGGGAGCTGGCCATGGACCGGCTGCGGACGCTGGACCAGATCGCCTACGTGCGGTTCGCGAGCGTGTATCAGTCGTTCGATGACCTCGAGCAGCTCAAGCGCGAGGTGGACACGCTCATGGCCGAGCGTGCCGACGAGGTGCCTGGGCAGACCAGCATGGGCCTCGTGGCCCCTCCCAAGCGGGTCGGTGGGGTGGTCGTCGGTGCCGTGGCTGGTGGATCGCGGGGCGCCGGCTCGCGCCGCGCCGCGCGTCGGGCGTGAGCGTCCTCTCCGATCGGGACATCCGGGCCGCGGTCCAGGCGGGTCGGGTGCGCATCGACCCGTGGGACGCGGCGTGCCTGCAGCCCTCGTCGGTCGACCTGCATCTCGATCGCGAGTTCCGGGTGTTCCGCAACAATCGATATCCGTACATCGACGTGCGGGAGCCGCAGCCCGAGTTGACGGACCTCGTGACCATCGGTGACGACGACCCGTTCATCCTCCACCCGGGCGAGTTCGTGCTCGGCCAGACGCTCGAGTGGTGCGAGCTCCCCGACGACCTGGTCGCGCGGCTCGAGGGCAAGTCAAGCCTGGGCCGGCTGGGCCTGCTCATCCACTCGACCGCCGGCTACGTGGACCCGGGTTGGAAGGGCAACCTGACGCTCGAGCTCTCCAACGTGGCCAACCTGCCCATCGCGCTCTACTTCGGCATGCGCATCGGCCAGATCAGCTTCTACCTGATGAGCAGCCCGGTGGAGCGGCCCTACGGCAGCAAGGAGCTGGGGTCCAAGTACCAGGGCCAGTCCACGCCCACCGAGTCGGCCTCGTACCGCGACTTCACGGATGGTCGACGCTCCGCCAAGGGCGGGCCGCGCCAGCGCCCGGGCTGACCTCATGACCATCACCGCCAGCGTGGACTGGCGCACCGACCTGGGTGGCGGGACGCGCGTCGCGCTGGTGCAGGCGGGCACATTCCAATCGGACGCTGGCACGCTGCTGGGCCCCGTGCCCCGCACCATGTGGGAGCGGCTGGTGCTGGATGACCTGTCGCCCCAGCACACGGTCACGCAGGCGCTCAACTGCCTGCTCATCGAGACGCCCGCGGGGCGCGTGCTCGTGGAGACCGGCATCGGCGAGCGCTACAGCGAGCATCACCGCGCGCAGCGCGGTGTGGAGGGGGCGGCCATCCTGCCGTCCCTCCGGAACGCTGGCTTCGACCCCGACACGGTCGATGTGGTGGCCCTCAGTCACCTTCACTTCGATCACGCCGGCGGCCTGCTGCAGGCTGATGGTCGTGCGGCCTTCCCACGGGCACGGGTGGTCGCGCAGGCCGCCGAATGGGAGGCGGCGCTGGGCACCAACCCGCGGCTGATGGCCTCGTATGACCAGGACGAGCTGCGCCTCGTCGAGCCGTGGGCGCGCGCGACCTCCGCTGACGGCGAGGTGGAGCTCCTGCCTGGCGTGTCGGTGGTGCGCACAGGGGGCCACACGGGTGGCCACCAGGCGGTCCTCGTCCGGGGCCGCGATGGTGTGGTCGCGTTCATCGGGGACCTCCTGATGCGCCCCTGGAGCACCAACCCGCGCTGGGTCTCGGCCTTCGATGACTTCCCGCTCACGAGCGTCGAGGTGAAGGCGCGTCTGTTCGCCCAGGCCGCCGAGGAGAGGTGGACCACCGTGCTGTCGCACGAGCCGCGCCACCCGATCGGGCGGCTCACCCCGGATCGGGACCGGTTTCGGTTCGAGCCGCTCGTCTAGTCGCGCCGTGCGGCTGTGCCCGGAGACGGCCTGGCCGCCCCTCGCGCCCGACGGCCGCGCGCGCCCGACGGCCGCGATTCCCTGACGATCCGACTCCAGGGGCGTGGTCGCCGCCCCCGGGCCGGGACAAGGCTGACCGTTCGTCGTCGTGGGCGTGGCCGTCATGGAATCCGCGGACGTCCGCCGCGCCGCCGAGCGTGGCGGGTCGCCGGGCTGGCCGGGGTCGGCGCCCTCAGCCCGGCCAGTACACCCATGACGCGAGTCTGTCATGGAACCCCCGATCACGGGCGGCCTCGGCGCGCGCGACGGGGCCGGGGAGCCCGCCGCGAGGGCGGGCGCCGGAACCCGCGGCGTGGTCGCACGGCGGTTGCCCGCCGACGCGACACGACCGCAGGTCAGCCGATGCCAACGGCCAAGGTGTCGCGGCCCAGGAAGCGCTTGAGGTAGCTCGCGAGCGCATCTGGATCTCGGCTTCCGGCGAGCCAAGCGCTCACGATGTCCCGGCCGGTGACGATGCCGAAGCGGTGGTCCGAGATGAGGCTGCGCATGGTGGCGAAGAACGCGCGGTCGCCCATCCGGCGACGCACCCCGTCGACCATCGCGGCGCCTTTGTGATACACGGTCTCGACATAGCCACCGCAGTCCCAGCGGTCGAAGCGGTCTGGGAAGGCGTAGACGGTGGTGTCGACCGGCCTTCGGGAGCAGTACGACCAGTCACGCTCGCCCAGCAGGTAGCGCTCGCTGAACGTCGATAGGGCCTCGTCCACCCAGGGCTCGCGCAGCTGGTCGTTGCCCACCAGGGCGTAGAACCATTCATGCGCGACCTCGTGATGGATGACATCGACGCGGTCGTACTGGTCGCGGCCGAGGAACACCAGCGCCGGGGATTCCGTCGCGATCCACCGACCTGGTGTCGGGGCGACCACCAACTCCGGCCACGGGTAGGGTCCGTACGCGTCGTGATACGCCTCGAGGGCGCGGCGCGCCGCGCGCAGGGCGGTCTTGCCGCGTGCCCCGGTGGGCTGGAACACGCGCAGCCGCACCCCGTCACGCGTGGTCACGGACCGTGAGCGGAGGCTCGGCGCGACGACGAACGCGTAGTCGCGGGCGTGCTCCAGCCGATACACGTGGTGGCGACCCCGGCGCTCGATGCGCGTGCCGGGGGCAGCAACCACGAGTCGACGGTCCGTCTGGAGGTCGAGGGTGATGCTCGCGGCGGCCGCCGTGAACTGCGAGTCGCCGGGGTTCCGCAACCCGTGACCGTCCGAGAGGACGGGGAACCAGTCGGCGACCCGCATCATGCCCTCCGCCTTGGACAGGCGCGCGTGGAGGGAGTCCCGGACGTTCCTGCTCGGTCGGTCGGTGAACGCGACCTCCACGCGGAGCTCCGCGGCAGGCAGGAGCGGTCGGTCGAGCGCGACCAGCATCGATGCCCTGTTCGGATGGCTCACTCGCACCGGTTGATCGTCAATCCGCACCGACCGGACGCGAAGCTCACCGAAGGCACGGGCGAGGACCGAGAACCGCAGGGAGTCCACCAGGTCACCCGACCTGTTCGCCACGATGACGGTCTCGACCACGTCCAGACGCCCTGCGTCGTACGACAGCCGGGTCCGCAGGGTGTAGCTCGCCTCGAGGTCCATGGTCGTGCGCCCCGGCGCGGCCACGGCATCCCGCTCGGCCACGGCATCCCGCTCGGCCACGGCATCCGGCTCGGCCATGGCATCCCGCGTGAGGACCGCTCGCTGGACCGGCGCTCCCGCGCTTCCGGAGTTCCGATCCGCAGACGACGCATCCGCGGGTGAGGGCGTGATGGCCGCCATGAACGCCGCGCCGGCGAGGATGGCGATCGCCGTGACGAAGACCGGACGCCGTGGGCGGCCAGGCTGGCGGTCAGCACGTGGGTCCTGGGGGTTGACAGGCGGCTCATGCGTGCCCGTGGTGCCTGCCGGGATGGGCCTCGCCGACCTGGACATCTCCGATCTCCGCTGCGATGGATCGACATCGCGAGCGTCGGGATAAGGGGGGTGCCAACGGATCGGGAGGCCGCCGTGATCGCCGCCTTGATCAGGGGCAGGCACGCCTCAGGCAGGACCGCGTCATGGCTCAGGAGTTCGACGCCGCTAAGGTCCTCGGACGCCGGGGCTCAGGGTCGCGCTCATCCGGGTCGTCACCCGGGGTTCGTGGACCGCGTCCGTGGCCCAACGTGGGCATGCGCCCTGGGTCAGTGCCCGGCGGGTCGCCAGGCACGCTCGCGTCAGAGGAGCCCGAGCCGGTGCGCGACCACGGCCGCCTCGCCGCGCCAGCTCGGCTCGGCCCGGCCCGACCACGAGATCCACCTGGGCATCCGGGGTGGTCCTGATCCACGACCGAAGGGCCTCAACGATGGGTGCGTACGGGACGCCGCCCTCACCCAGCTCGATGCAGCCGCCCAGCAGGACCAACGAGCCCTCGGCGCGGGCCACCTCCGCGAACTCCGTCACGAGGCGCGTCTTACCAACCCCGGCCTCGCCCGCGATCAGTGCGTCGCGCTGTGCCCCTCTCGCGTCCTCCGGAGCGCCCCTATCAACCGCTCGAGCTCGGGGGCCCGACCGATGAGCGACGGGCTGGAGACCCGCATGCGCAGGATCGTAGCAGGTGGGTATATCGTTGGAGTCGTCCCGCTAGCCACGGCCATCGAACGTGCGAGAGGGTCTGTGACCATGAGCACCCTGCACCCGGGTGGTCGCTCCCGGCCGCGCCAGCCCGGGTCGATCCCGTCGGTGGGCTCGTGGCGTAGGTCTCGAGCGTCGCTGACCACGATGGTCGTCGGCTGCTCGCTGCTGATGAGCATCGGGGGCACGTCGGCAGTCGCCGCGCCCAGTGCCGAACCGGCCCGCGCCGCGCCGTTGGGCGACCCGGCGGCCGTCGTCGAGGCATGGCTCGATGCCATCGCTGCCATGGATCCGGGCGCCGCGGGCGAACTGGTCTGCGAGGCGTCGCGCACCGCGTACGTCGCGCGGACCGATCCGAGACCCGCGCTCGCCAGCCTGCCGGATGGTGTCGATGGTGATGCCTTGATCGCCGCGTTCGCGGTGGCCATCACCGATCGCGACGTGCGCCTGCTCGGGTCGGACGCATCGACCGCGACGGTGGCCATTCGCGGCACCCTGACGATGCGCCTGGAGGAGGAGGCAGGCCGGACGTTCATCCGCCAGCTCCTGAGTGCCAATGCGACACCGGTGAGCGAGGGGCTGGAGGGACGCCTGCTGCCCCAGCTGGTGTTCCAGCTGGGTGGCCCGGCCGCAACCGCCTATGGTCAGCGTCTCGATGCCACCGTGACCCTCGTCCGTGAAGCCGGCGACTGGCGGATCTGCGACGACGATCGCGGGTATGTGAGCGGACGCCTGACGGGACGGGGCCGGCCGCTGGACGCGCGCGTCTTTGCCACCGTGGTGACGCTCCAGGACGGGAGTGTCCTGATCGCGGGAGGCAGGGGTGAGGAGGGCGTCCTCGACTCGGCGGAGGCCTTTGAGACCGACAGCGCGACGTTCGTGCCAGTCGGGACGATGCAGTCGGCTGGCATGCTCCGTCCGGGTGTGCTCATCAACGACGGGAGCGTCCTCGTTGCGGGCGGGGTGGGCGCGGACGGCCGTGCGCTGGCGTCAGCGGAGTCGTACGACCCTGACCGCGGCACGTTCTCGTCGGTGGGCGACCTCTCGGAGGGACGGCTCGGCCATGGCATGTCGCGGCTCTCCGATGGTGATGTCCTGGTGACCGGCGGCGGAGCCGCGCAGGACACCACCGACGTCGTGGCTGCGCGGGCGCTCGCTGCATCCACCGAGCGGTTCGAGGGCACCGCGGGCACGTTCTCGCGAGCGCCATCCATGTCGACCCCGCGATATGGCCATGTCCAGGCCACGCTCGGCGATGGGCGGATCCTGATCGCCGGCGGGAGCGATGGCGTCGTGGGACTCACGTCCGCCGAGGTCTACGACGATATACAGGGCGGCTTCGCTGACACCGGGTCGATGGCAGCGCCACGGGCCGACGGGATCGGCGTGGTGCTGCGCGATGGACGCGTGCTGATCATGGGCGGGGTGAGGGCGTCGCCTCCGACCGCGCAGGAGGACTACCTTGCATCCGCCGAGCTGTACGACCCGGTATCGGGCACGTTCGCGAGCGTGGGTCCGATGGCCTGGCCGCGTCGGTGGGCATCGGGCACCCTGCTGGCCGACGGGCGCGTCCTCGTGACCGGCGGACGTGATGCCGTCGGCTCGCTGATCTCGGCCGAGGTCTTCGACCCACGGACCGGGCGCTTCACCTCGACCGGGGATTTGTCCGTGCCAGGGTTTGGTATCGGGGCGGCGCTCCTGCCAGATGGTCGCGTCCTCGTCACGGGCGGGGCGAACGAGTTCGGGGTCTTGCGGCGTGCGGAGGCGTGGGACCCCGACACCGGTCGGTTCGGACCGGTCGAGCGCCAATCGACGGACACGCGGTAACGGCCAGGTCGCGGCAGCGTGCGAGCCGCGGTGTCCGCTTGGGATGCGTCCCTGGACCGGTGGCGTGCCACCCCTCGCGCCCGACGGCCGCGCGATTCCCTGACGATCCGACTCCAGGGGCGTGGTCGCCGCCCCCGGGCCGGGACAAGGCTGACAGTTCGTCGTCATGGGAGTGGGCGTCATGGAATCCGCGGCCGTCCGCCACGCCGCCGAGCGTGGCGGGTCGCACGACCGGGCGAGCCGGCGGCCCCCAGCCCGGCCAGTACGCCCATGACGCGGGTCTGTCATGGAACCAGCGGCCCGCAGGCTCCGGCATGGGCGCCGCTGACGGGCGCGGCGCAAGTGGATGCCGCACGCACCTCCGTCGCCCAGCGACACTGCGCGGCTCCGGTCAGGGCGGGATCGACGCGGCAGTGGCAGACCCCGGCGGCGCGGAGGCAGCCGACCCTGACGGCGCGGCGGCAGACCCCGGCGGCGCGGCGGCAGCCGACCCTGACGGCGCGGCGGCAGAGGGCGACTTCACCGGCGGCATGATCGAGGCGAGGAGCGCCTCGGCGCGAGCGCGCGACAGCGGGCCGTAGTGGACGGCGCGGACGATGCCGTCGGCGTCCAGCAGGTAGTGCGTCGGCAGGCCATACCCGCGCCACGCGTGGAACACCTCCGACGTGCCATCGAACGCCACCGTGTAGGGCACGTCGTAGGTCTCCACGTACCGCCGCACCTCGGCCGGTGACGCCTCCTGGACGCTCACGCCGATCATGCGCAGGCCATCGGGCGCGTAGGTCCGATAGAGGTCCCGCAGCACAGGAGTCTCTTGCTGGCAGGGCGGGCACCAGCTCGCCCAGAAGTTGACCCAGACAGGGTGTCCACGGAGCGCAGCCAGGCTCACCGGCTCGCCACCCAGATCAGTGAGGCGCACCGGTCGGCCGTCCCGCTCACCCGCCAGCTCCGGCGCGACCTGACCAATGGTCAGGCCCTCCGTGGGCTCGCCGATGACGAAGAACGACGCACCGGGGCGGGGAGTCGCGGTCGGCACGGATCCGCCCATCGGCGCGGTGAGCACGACCAGGATCGCCGCCACACCCACGACCGTCGCGGCGAGCGCGACGAGGTGGCCCACGGTGAACGGCCCGATGAGAGGTCGCGAGACCAAGTCGCGGCGCCTCGGAGCCGTGGGATGGCGCGAGGCCGCGCCCTCGCCCGGCCGCCCGCCCTTGCCCGGCCGCCCGCCCTCGCCCGGCCGCCCGCCCTCGGTGTCCTCCTCGGGGCCTGATGGCTCGGCCTTCGATGACCCGTCGGGTCCGCTCACACCTGAGGCCACAGACTCACGAACGTGTTGGAGAACATGGCCAGCCAGTCGAACAGGATGGCCACGCCCATGAGGACCACGAGGCCGCCCCCCACGAGCTCCATGGTGCGGCCATGTCGCGACAGCGCCCGGGTGATGGCGGGCACGCGCTCGGTCGCGAGCGCGAGCAGCAGGAATGGCACCCCCAGGCCCAGGCAGTAGGCGATGAGCAGCAGGAACACCTGGGGACCGGCTGAGACTGCGGCCATGGTCAGGATCGCCCCCAGCGTGGGCCCGATGCACGGGGTCCACCCGAGTGCGAACACGACTCCCAGGACCAGCCCACCCGCGATCCCTCGGCGCTCCGAGCGTCCCAGGCTGGGCTCGGCCTCCAGGGGCCGCCACGTGCGTGCCAGTACAGGCAGGCGGACCACGCCCATCAGGTTGAGCCCGAGCACGATGAGCACGATCCCGCCGACCTGTCGGAGCAGCGTCTGGTGGTCGCGCAGGACCGACGTCGCGGCGTTGATCGACAGGCCCAGGGCGATGAACACCACGCCGAACCCGATCACGAACGCGATCGCGTTGAGCAGGCCGGGCGTCACGGGACGGGCCGCGGTGGTCGGGCCTGCCTCGAGGCGTGTCGGCGTCATGGGCGGGCTCGTGACCACGACGCCCAGCTGCCCGAGGTACGCGGGCACGACCGGCAGCACGCACGGCGAGAGGAACGAGACGATGCCGGCGAGCAGGGCGGCACCCAGGGTGAGGTCCATCCGCGGGTCCCCTAGGCGATGCGGGGGAGGGCTGCCGCCAGGAACGTCCGGAGCTGTCGACCGGACGTCACGAGCGGCAGCTCCGAGTCGCCCACCGCGACGACCGGCACGAGTTGCCCGTATCGGGCCCGCAGGTCCGCGGACGTGTCGACGTCCACCTCACGCATGACCGGGATGACCTCGCCACGCACGGCCCGCTCCTCGAGCGCCCATTGGAGCGCCTCGCGCGCATCCCGGCAGGGAGCGCATCCAGCCCGCGAGTAGAGCGTGACGACCGGGCGCACCGATGACTCTGGCATGGCCCGATCGTAGGCCACTCACGCCGACCACGCCTGCTACCGTGCCCCGATGGGTATCTCGAGCACACGCGATGTCTGGCTCGTGCGGCACGGGGAGACCGAGTGGGCACGGGAGGGTCGTCACACCTCCACGACCGACGTCGTCCTCACGCCGGACGGCGAGGCGGATGCACGGGTTCTGCGACGCCTGCTGGGTCCACATCGGTTTGCCCTCGTGCTGACCAGCCCTCGTCTCCGGGCGCGGGCCACAGCCGCGCTCGCGGGGTACCCCGACGCGCGAGTGGAGGAGGACCTCGCCGAATGGGCGTACGGCGCCTATGAGGGGCTCACCACCAGGGAGATCCATGAGCAGCACCCGGGGTGGACCATCTGGGAGCGGGGCGGGCCTGGTGGTGAGTCGCCCACGGACGTCGCCGTTCGGATCGACCGGCTCATCACCCGCCTCCGGGCGGTGGACGGTCCGGTGCTGTGCTTCGGTCACGGTCACGCGCTCCGAGCGCTCGGGGCGCGCTGGATCGGGCAGCCCGTGCGCGTGGGCGCCTCGCTGGCCCTCGACCCAGCGGCGACCAGCGTCCTGGGGTGGGACCGCGGCGTGCCCCAGCTCGCCGCCTGGAACATTGCCCCATCGCGAGCGCCAGACCCGGGCGCTGGCGATCTGCTCCGCGCCAGGCTCGGCTAGGATGGGCGGACGCCCCCGTAGCTCAGTGGATAGAGCGGCACCGTCCTAAGGTGCGCGTCGGCGGTTCGAGTCCGTCCGGGGGCGCCAGCCAGCTCGAAAGATGGAGAGATCCGAGACCCGCCGCGTCCCTTAACCTGCGAGTGCGCCGTCACCGACGGCTGCCCGTCCGAGGGACCAGATGGACACCGACCTGGTGGTCCGGGCACAACACGGCGACGAGGCCGCCTTCGGGCGTCTCATAGAGGCGATCGAGGATCGCTTCCATGGGCTGGCTTACGCGATTCTCCGTGACATGACCATCGCCGAGGACGCGGTGCAGGTGGCCCTGCTCGCGCTGTGGCGAGACCTGCCGCGCCTCCGGGACCCGATCGCGTTCGAAGCATGGTCCTGTCGGGTCGTCGTGCGCGCGTGTCACGCGGAGTCACGCAGACAACGGCGGTGGCTTCCCAACCTGACCGCGATGACCAACGACGATCCCTCCGCGGATGCTGGCCTCGCCTCCGTCGTCGAACGTGACGAATTGGACCGCGCCTTCCGGCGGCTGCCGTTCGAGCAACGGACCATCCTCGTCCTGCGCCACTACCTCGACCAGACCATCGAGCAGGTCGCCGCGACCCTGAACATCCCGTCGGGCACGGCTCGCTCGCGCCTACATCGCTCCAAGGAGGCTCTGCGTGCTGCACTCGATGCCGAGGCTCGGGGTGCTCGAGTCCTGTCAGAGCCGGCGCCGCCGGAGGTGGCGAGATGACCGGGGGGCATGACGCCCTCGGGGGGCGCTTGCACGAATGGATGCACGACACGCCCCCGCACTCCGCTCGTGCACGGACCTCTGTCATGGCGCGCCTCGCCGGGACACCGCAGCGCCGACCTCGCGGGTGGCGGGGGCCAGAGCAGTCGGTCGGCTTGTCGCGGATCGATCTGCCGCCGCACCGGGCCCTGGGCCTCGCGGCTGCGATGATCCTCGCCATCGTCGTCGGCGCACTGGTGCTGCCACGCCTAAGCCCTGCGATGGTGGGCGCACCATATGGTCCGTTCCTGCCGGACTCGATTCCGCCAGGGATCATGTCTGGGACGGT
>DAOTUX010000087.1:0-5078 GCA_034436475.1 Chloroflexota bacterium
GACCGGCGGCCGATGGGCCGGGGCGCTGACCGGCGGCCGATGGGCCGGGGCGCTGATCGGCGGCCGATGGGCCGGGGCCTGCGCGACGGTCCGGGCGACCCGGACCGCTGGGGCCGGATGGCACTGGTCTTCCGACGCGCCCAGGCCGATCATCGACACACCTTCGGGAGGTGATGTTCGATGAGCAGGATCCTGGTCGTCGCTGCGAGTCGTCATGGCGGGACGAGCGGCATCGCGGGGCGTATCGCCGAGGTGCTGCGGGCCGAGGGTCTGGGCTTGGTGGTCGCCGATGCCGCAGAGCGGCCCGATCCTGCCGGGTTCGACGCCTACGTCATCGGCAGCGGCGTGTACATGGGCAGTTGGCACAAGGAGGGGCTCGAGTTCCTCGAGCGCCATCAGGCGACCATCGCCACGAAGCCGGTCTGGCTGTTCAGCAGCGGACCGTTGCCCGGCTCGTCCAAGGCGACCGACAGCGCGGACCCGCTCGATGTCGCGCTTGGCCCCATGGAGGGTCCTGGCAGCGGCGGCCGTCGCCGGATCGCCGCGCTCGCAGCCGCCATCGGCCCGCGCGACCATCGCGTGTTCCTGGGCGCCTACGACCCGAGCGACTCGCCAGGTCCCTGGCCGAGCGCGTCGTCCGGCTGATGCCGTTCGCACGCGACGCGCTGCCGGCGGGCGACTTCCGGGACTGGGACGCCATCGAGGCGTGGGCCCACGAGATCGCGACCGAGCTGGCGGGCCCGGTCGCCGGGGTCCCGGTGGCCTGAGCACGGAGCCCCAGGCACGCGCGAGCCGCCGTTCGTGCTGGGGCATCGTGCCCCACATCCTCCACGCGCCGCGGATGCTCGTGCTGGCCACCCCCGCCTCGCGGTCGCCGACGAGCAGCGAACGCCAGTCTCGGCCGCCTGCGGCTCGCCGCGCCGCGCATCGTGTCGCCCACCCCGCACGCGTTCATCCCAGATGCACGCCAGGCTGCGGGTCGCAGGCCCCTCGGGACCGGGAGCAAGCACACCCACCCCCCAACCGCGCGATCCGTCACCTGCGATGAACCCCTGTCGCGTGTCGGGCAGCGCCAGGGGCGACCGGAGGCCGCCACAGACCCGGAACCCGGCGATCGAACCGTGAGCGTTCAGCTTGGATGAACATGTGCGCTGGTCCCGCGAGCGCCGGGCGCCGCCACGACCTGACTTCAGACCGCCGCGAGTTCGACCGCGCCTGCCCGCCCTCGCAGCACGAGGCCGAGGGTGGGCCCGACCCCCTCCTCCACCGCCGCGCCGGCCTTCGACAGCATGGCCGCGGCCTCGCCGCCCACGCCTCCGACGACCAGTCGCTCGAGCGAGACACCGCTGGACGGCAACGACGCAGCGGGCGACCGCGTGTCCCAGGCGATGAGCGTGGGCACGGCGCCACCGGCGAGCCTCGCCCCATCGGCGCGGATCGTGATGCGCCAGCGCAGCTCGCCCGTGGGCGCGTCGCGTGTCGCGGCGAACACCGGACCCGGGTCGAGGCCGGCGGCGATCAGCCGCCCCCGGTCCGCATCGAGCGCATCGCTCCGGGCCACCCAGGCCAGCAGCCGCGGCCTCTCGGCCAGGGCCGCCGAAACGCCCGGCGCATCCAGACCGAACCAGCGCGGTCGCCCGGGCGCGGGCACATCCGGGTCGACCGCCAGGACCTCGAGATAGAGCTCGCGCCCGTCCGGGTCATCCAGCCGCATGACCAGGTTGTGCGTGCCCATGAACGCATGCCGTCCACCCACGAGCAGCTCGGCCGCCAGCGCCGGCTCCGCCCACGCGCGCCCCTGCGCGAGCGACTCCGCTCCCACGACGATGTGATCGATTGCGAGCGTCATCAGCCGCGCTCCGGCGTCTGGTAGTAGCGCGGATCGAGCCCCTGGTCGATGGTGACCATCGGGCCATGATCCCGCACGGAGCCGGCTCCGGTCAAGCCGGGACTACTCGAGATAGTCCTTGAGCTTGCGGCTGCGCGAGGGATGCCGCAGCTTGCGGAGCGCCTTGGCCTCGATCTGGCGGATGCGCTCGCGGGTGACGTTGAACTCCTTGCCCACCTCCTCGAGGGTCCGGGCGCGCCCGTCCTCCAGACCGAAGCGGAGCTGGAGCACCCGTCGCTCGCGACCCGACAACGAGTCGAGCACCGCCTCCACCTGCTCCTTGAGCAGCTGGTGCGATGCGGCCTCCGCCGGCGCCAGCGCGGCCCGGTCCTCGATGAAGTCGCCCAGGTGGGAGTCCTCCTCCTCACCGATGGGCGTCTCGAGCGACACCGGCTCCTGGCTCACCTTGATGATCTCGCGCACCTTGTCGGGCGTGACCACGACCTCCTGGCCGCGGGACATCGCCTCCGCGATCTCCTCGACCGTGGGCTCGCGGCCCAGCTCCTGGAGCAGGCCCCGCGACACGCGGATGAGCCGGTTGATGGTCTCCACCATGTGGACCGGGATGCGGATGGTCCGTGCCTGGTCCGCGATGGCGCGCGTGATGGCCTGCCGGATCCACCACGTGGCGTAGGTCGAGAACTTGAAGCCCTTCTCGTAGTCGAACTTCTCGACCGCCCGGATGAGGCCGATGTTGCCCTCCTGGATGAGGTCGAGGAAGCTCATGCCGCGCCCGATGTACTTCTTGGCGATCGACACCACCAGCCGCAGGTTGGCCGACGTCAGGTTCTCGCGGCCTTCCTTGCCGATGCGCACCAGCACACCGCGGCGGTCGCGGGCCTTGATGTGCGCCTGGCTCATCTCGGGGTCCCAGCCCATCGCGGCCAGGATCTCGGCGTCCTTGCCGGCCAGGATCCAGCGCTGGAGCGCCTCGTGCGCGACCTCCTGGGTCCAGTCGTAGACGGCGCGCAGACCGGGGTTGTCCCGGGCCTCCAGGTCCCCGTTGTGGACCACCATGTACGACCAGTCCACGAGGTCCCGGAAGGCGTCCCCGCCCGGTGCCTCGCCGAACGCGGTGAGATGCGCCCGAGCGTCCTTGAGATGCGCCTTGGTCGCGTCCGACGGCGCGGGGTTGGCGCGCTGCGCCTTGTTGACCTCCTTGGTCACCGCCTCCGGCGCGGCCGTGAGCAGACCGTCCGCCATGGCGGCCCCGAAGGCACCCCGCACGACCCGGTCGGTCTCGTCCTTGTAGGGCAGCCGGTGTTGTGGGTACTTGGTGCGGGTCTTGCGCTCGGTGTCGTTCTTGGTCCACTCCCAGAGCGACAGGACCGCCTTCCAGGGCTCCTCCACGATCTGCTCGCCCAGCTCGATGGACTTGGCGAGCACGACCTCCTCCTCGGCGTTGAGGAGGGGGACCTTGCCGATCTCCTTGAGGTACATCCGGACCGGGTCGTCGATGCCGACCATGTCCGCCTGGAGCTGCTCCAGCTCCTCTGGCGTGGGCTCCTCCTGCTCCGCGGCGTCGAGCTTGGCGGGCGGCTCCTCCCAGGGCTGGCGGTCCGCCTCCGCGACCGCGACGTCCACGCCCAGCTCAGCGGCCAGGCCGTCATCGGTGCCCGGGCGCTCCTCCTCGTCGTCCTCGTCCTTGCCCGTGACGAGGTCATCATCCACGTCCCGGCGCTTGCCGCGCTCCAGGACGGAGGCGACGAGCAGCTTGTCGGTGGGGTCGGCGGCGGTCATGGGTGCCCTCCAGGTGCGGTCTCGTGGGTGGGGGTGGGTGGTCGTCGGTTGGCGAGCAGCGAGGTGTCCCGGCGCTCGCGGTCGAGGGTCAGGCGTCGTCGCTGGAGCTCCAGGACGTCCTGCCGGACGCGCTCGACGATGGTCTCGTCACCCGCGGACTCGGCGTCCGCGAGCTCGGCGCGCTTGTACTCGAGGAGCTCCGCGAGACGCGCCTTCTCGATGGTCAGCAGGATCTGCTCGAGTGCCTGTCGGACGGCGTCCTCCGTGGCCGGGAGCGGGTCCGTGGCGGCGTACAGCGTCCGGGCGACCGCCTCGAGCGTGGGCTCGAGGGTGGCCAGGAAGGCCGACCGGTCGAACGGCGGCGGGGCGGCCACCAAGGCCCGGTACAGCTCCCGGGCCGGGGTCGTGGTGAGCGAGTCGGGTGCCAGTCGGGCCTGGGCCACGCCCACCAGACCGGGTCGGGCGAGCAGGAGCCGGAGGAACGCCTTGTCGGTGGGGTCGAGCGACCGGTCGACCGAGCGCGGGTCGAGCGCACCCGGGCTGGCGAGCACGGCGTCCAGGCTGATGCGCGCGCCCGCGTGCTCGGTGGCCTGGCGGCCCGTCGTCCGCTCCGGGTGGCTGAGGGCCTCGCGCAGGACCCGCTCATCGACCCCGGAGCGCCGCGACAGCAATTGGAGGTAGCCGTCCCTGCGCACCGGGTCCGTGATGGTCCGGAGCGTGGGCAGGACCGCCTCGACCAACCGCTGGCGGCCGGGGACGCTGCGGATGTCCGCGCGCTCGGCGGCGCGGTCGATGAGGAACTCCATGATGGGCTGCGGGTGCTCCGTGGCGTCGCGCCAGACCTCAGGCGTGTCGCGGATGAGCTCGTCGGGGTCCTTGCCGTCGGGCAGGCGGACGACATCCACGTCCGTCAGGCGACCCTTGTGCTCGGAGCGCTCGATCTGGCCGATGAGCGCGGTCAGCTCGGTGGCCCCGAAGGTGGCCGCCCCCTGCCCTGCCGAGTCGACGTCATAGGCGAGTGCGATGCGGGGCGCATAGCGCGTGAGCAGCTCCACCTGGCCGGGGGTGAGCGCGGTGCCCATGGAGCACACGACGTTCTCGAAGCCCGCCTGGTGCGCCATGAGCGCGTCCGTGTTGCCCTCGACGAGGACGACTCGTCCGGCCTTGCGCATGGCGGACTTGGCCTTGTCGATGAGGTACAGCGTCCGGCTCTTGTCGAACAGGAGCGTGCCCGCGGTGTTCATGTACTTGGGCCGCGGCTCGCGGTCCGTCTGCGGCTCGGCGCCCGGGAGGACGCGCCCCGTGAAGCCGGTCGGCTGGCCCTGGGCGTCGCGGATGGGGAACATGATGCGCGCCCGGAACCGGTCGAAGACACCACGACCGTCGCGGGTGCGCCGGGTGCTCTTGTTCACGAGGCCGGCCGCGAGGAGGTCGGCCTCCGTGAGCTGGC
>DAOTUX010000088.1:0-8380 GCA_034436475.1 Chloroflexota bacterium
CATGCGTCGGCTCCAGGCACGGCGCCGGTCCGGACCAGGACCCGGTATCCCGTGTCGGTCGGCGTCACATCGATGCCCGCGAGGCCTTCGCACGCTTCCGGCCCCATGCTGAAGTACACCGTGGCCGTGCGACCATCCGAGGCCAGCAGCACATGCTCCCATCGGCGCGGGCGGACATCCACGAGGTTCGCGCGAACCTCAGCGGGGACTGCGCCGTCATCCCGAGGCACGTTCGGCTCGCCCGGAAGCACATGCGATGAGGCTGCGGGGCTGGCCCCGGCGGCCGCGACACCCACAGTCGCTCCGGCAACCGCGGCGGTCGCCAACATCACGGCCACGATGGACGCCAGAAGCACAACCGCGACGGCCGCCAGCAGCGCGGCCGCGACGGCCGCCACCAGCCTGGCCCTGACCGCGGGCGTCGCCACTGCGCTCTCGCGAGCCGCACGCTCGCCCTCGACCCAGACCTGCATGTCCATCTGATGCTCCCGTGGGCGCCGGATCCCCCGGCGAGGGAGTTGAGCCTGGGTCGATCCGCCAGCGTCGTCATCGGCGATGGGTCCCTTCGAGAGCGCGTCATCCGTCGCATCCAGCGCGGGTCGCAACGTACGGTGGGTCATACCAAGATCCGGCACGCATCCCATGCCTCCGACAGCCGCGCCGAGACCCCTTGGCATCGACCATGGACAGCACAAAGGCGAAGCCGCCAACCACCACCAGGCCCATGTCGAACAGGGCCGCGCCGGCCGAGGCACCAGCTTCGTCCAACTCGGACACGAAGAAGTTGTCGAGCGAACTGCAGGGCTCGCCGTGACTCCCACGGTGGACGAGCGCCGTGGCGACCGATGCGACGGCAATCACCGCGGCGCCCGCTGCCCCCGCCGCGATCGCGAACGAGTCGAGTGTCGTCCGGGGGCCCCGGCAGGCCATGGCCGGGCAGGCTATCGTCGCGTCCGATGGCACGTCGACGCGCCGGGCGCCTGCTCGAGGCCCGTGCGCGACGAACCGACGACGCCATCGGCCGACCAACCGCGTGACCATCTCATGGCCCTGATCTGGCACCTGGCACGAACCGCCGATTGGGAGCAGGCCCGCACGAGCGGTGCCTACGCCATCTCGACGCGCGGTCTGACGCTCGCGCAGGTCGGCTTCGTCCATTGCTGTCACGCTCACCAGGTCGCGGGGGTCGTGGCACTGTTCTACGCGGACGAGAGCAATCCGCTCACCCTTCTGGGCATCGATGTGGGTCGCCTCGCGGCCATGGGTGTGGCCGTCCGTGGCGAGCCGGGCGACACGAGACACCCTGATGGCGAGCGGTTCCCACACGTATACGGCGCGATTCCCATCGATGCCGTCGTCGCGACCCACCGCGCGCAGGTGGTCGACGGACGGCTGGTCGCTCCCACCTGGAGCGGCTGACGGGGCGCCATGGCGGCCGACGGCCCATGGCAGACTCCACGGGTGCCCACCGGGACCTCGGCGCCCATCGACACCATGGCGGCCACCGAGACCTCGGCGCCCACCGAGACCTCGGCGCCCATCGACACCACGGCGCCCATCGACACCACGGCGCCCATCGACACCACGGCGCCCATCGACACCACGGCGCCCATCCAGACTACCTGGCGCCCCGGCTTCGACTTGGACGTGTGGCGCACGCTCGCTCCTCTGCGCCACGGACCTGGTGACCCGACGATCCGGCTGACGGCCTCGGGCGTCTGGCGCTCGACGAGGACACCCGACGGCCCCGCGACCATATGGGTCGAGCCGCGCGGGGGTGTCATCACGGCTCGAGCGTGGGGCCCGGGCGCCGAGCGGGTCATCGCAACGCTGCCTCGGCTCCTGGGCGCCGACGATCATCCTGAGGCCTTCCAGCCTCAGCACCCCTTGCTGCGACGGCTCGCGATGCGCTTCCGGGGCGTCCGCTTCGGCGCCACCGACCGGGTGCTCGAATCCCTGCTGCCCGCGGTATGCGAGCAGAAGGTGACGGGCACAGAGGCCCATCGGGCATGGCGAGCCATCGTGCTCCGGTTCGGCGCGCCGGCGCCGGGTCCCTGGGACGAGGCCGCGCCGACGACCATTCCCCGGCTATGGCTGGCGCCGGAACCCGGGAGGTTGGCGCGTGTGCCCTATCACGAGCTGCATCCCGCGGGTCTCGAGCGTCGGCGGGCGGAGGTCATGGCACGGGTGGCCGCGCGTGCCGCATGGCTCGAGGCCGCTGGCTCGCTCCCGACCCTGGAGGCAATGGCACGCCTCATGACGATGCCAGGCGTCGGTCCCTGGACCGCCGCCGAGACCGCCCGCTCGGCGTTCGGAGACCCCGACGCGGTGAGCGTGGGTGACTTCCACACGCCCCACACGGTGAGCTGGGCGCTGGCCGGCGAGTCGCGCGGCGACGACGCGCGGATGCTGGAGCTGCTGGAGCCCTACCGCGGGCAGCGGGGGCGTGTGGTCCGCCTCCTGGAGCTGGCGGGCATCAGCGCGCCGCGGCACGGGCCGCGCCTGCGACCCCGTTCGATCGCGGCCATCTGACCCCGCATCCGACCGCGGCCCTGGGATGGCCCAGCGCGATCGGAGCCATCCGATCGACCCGCGCTCACCCGGGGCTACGCGCGTGGCTCCCACGTGAAGGTCCGCAGGGCGACCACGAGACCCACCAGCCCCCATGCGGCGAGCCACGCGAGGTCCATGGGGTCGAGAGGCTGGGTGGCCGGGTGCCACACCGCTTGGAGTGCCAGCGCCAAGTGGCGCACGGGCAACAGGTCGGCGAGCGCCGCAACCGGTGATGCGGGGTCGATGGGAATGAGCACGTCCGAGATCACGTACAGCGGCAGGACGATGGCATTGACCAGTGCCGGTGCCGCGTGCGCGTCGGGGATGAGGCCGGCCATGGCGAGGCCCAGCGCGGCGAACGCGCCGGCGCCCAGCATCACCACGAGCACGAGGGTGGGCAGCCGTTCGATGGGCACCGGGGCACCGAAGAGCACCGCGCCGCTGACGACCACCAGCAGCGTCAGCAGGAGCGTGATGAGCACGGCATGGATGACGCGCGCGGCGACATACGCACCCAGGGACAACGGGGTCCCCCGGATGCGCTTGAGGACGCCCTGGTCGCGCGCGAGGCTCACCGTCATCGCGATCGAGACGAAGCAGACGTTGACCACCGCGAACGTCACGATCGCGGGCGTGTAGAACGAGGCGGCCGGCACGCCCGTCACGGCCACCCGGTCCGCGAGCACCAGCTGCGCGAGGAGCATGAACAGGATCGGGAACACGAAGGTGAACCCCGCGACCACCGGGTTGCGCCAGAACGCGATGTCCTCGTAACGCACCTGGCGCGCGACGAGCGAGAGGCGGCTCACGACGCGTCCCCCAGGTCGGCCGGGCCGGCGCCCACCGGCGTGTGCTCGGCGCCCAGGTCGAGGTAGGCGTCCTCGAGACTCGGACGGGCCACCGTCAGGTCGCGGAGCTCCACCCCGGAGCCCACCGCCCACCCCGTGAGCCCGTGCAGCAGACGCGTGGGCTCGGTCGTGGGCAGGTCCAAGGTCCCGTCCGGGCCCCGCCGCGCGACCGAGGCGAGGTCACCGGGCAGGTCCGGAGCGTCGGCGGCGAGACGGAAGCGCACCATCGAACCCATCGCGCGCTTGCCGATGATCTGGCCCGCGGTCCCCTGCGCCACGATCGAGCCTCCCACGATGACCACGAGCCGGTCTGCCAGCGCCTGGGCCTCGTCCATGGAATGGGTCGTCAGGAGCACGGTGCGGCCGGTGCGCACCAGCCCTCGCACCAGCTCCCAGGCCTGGCGTCGAGCCTCGGCATCGAAGCCGGTCGTGGGCTCGTCCAGGAACAGCAGCTCCGGGTCGCCCACAAGCGCAAGCGCGAGGTCGAGCCGGCGCCGTTGCCCGCCCGAGAGCCGCCGCACCCGGACGTCTGCCTGCTCGGCGAGACCCACGAGCTCCAGCACGTCCCGGGCGGACTGGGGTCTGGGGTAGTAGCCACCGTACAGCGCGAGCACCTCGGCGCACGTGAGATAGCGCTCGATGCCGGTCGCCTGGAGACAGATGCCGATGCGGGCCAGGCGTGTGGGGTCGTGCCGCGCGGGGTCCCCTCCGAGGACGCTGACCTCGCCCGAGTCACGCGGGCGATAGCCCTCGAGGATCTCGAGGGTGGTGGTCTTGCCCGCGCCGTTGGGGCCCAGGAGGGCGACCACCTCGCCCTCTCCCACCTCCAGGTCCGCCCCTCGGATGACCTCGCGGCCGGCGTAGGACTTCCGCAGCCCGCGCACGCGGATCGCGGGCCCAGGGATGGATCGTGGGACGGTCACGACATCCGATGGTATCGCTCCCGCCGCAGGTACCGGTTCCGCGGAGGACCGACGCGTGCCACAGTGCGCCGATGCGAGTGTTCACCATCCTTGGGGTCCTCTTCTTGGTGCTCGGCGTCGGCCTCGTGGTCGTCTCGATGCTGCCGGGGGGCGACTCGTCCTGGGATGCGTTCCGCGAAGGTGGCGCATTCTTCATGGCCCTCACGTTCATCCCGATGGGCATCGTCTTCACGGCCATCGGCCTGGTCCTCGGACGACTGACCTCGGGCCGCAGGCGACTCCTGCGGGAGGGCATCGCCGGTCAGGCGACCATCCTGTCGCTGTCGGGCGGCAACATGGTGGTCAACAACATCAACTATCTGATGACGTTCCGGTTGCGGGTCGTGCTGCCTGGCCGAGCGCCCTACGACGTGGACCATCGGCAGCTCGTGCCCATCTTCGCCCTGGCATCGCTGCCGGTCGGGGCGACCGTGCCGGTGATGGTCGACCCCAGGAGCCCGGGCACGCTGACCATCGACCTCGGGGGCGAGGCCGCCGGCACGCGTCAGGTGACGGCCATAAGCGCGGCGCCCTCGCAGGTGCTGCCCAACACGCTCTCCACCAGGCAGGGCAGCGCACCCAACACGTTCTTCAGCGACCCCGCCGGGGCGGTCACGGCGTGGCCCGCGATGTCCCAGTCGGGCGTCACCCCCGTTCCGTCGGGAGCGGCCCAGCATCAGGCGGGCATGGCCTTGGATCAGGCACACATGATCGTGGGCCTGCTCGCGCGCTCGGGGATACGCCTCGACCCGGGCGCTCTCGCCCAGGGGGCCATGACCATCGCGCCGGCGACGACGATCGACGCGGGCCAGCCTAGCCAGGGGACGAGCGCCACGCTCCTGGCGAGCGGCCGACCCGGCGCGGCGGTCATCAGGGATGCCCGGGACACGGGCATCGTGGTGCACGGCGATCCGGTGGTTGAGCTCACGCTCGACGTGTCGCCACCCGGCGAGGCGGCCCACGAGGTGCGGACCGCGACCCTGGTGCCAGCGGCCGCCCGGGCTCGGTTGCTCCCGGGCGTCACGGTGCCGGTGCGCATCGACCTGGCAAAACCGGACAGGCTCGCCATCGACTGGCAGGCCTGAGGCGTGGGCAGCAAGCCGCCCGCATGCCGCACCCGCCCTCCAGCGAGCGCGGCTCACTCCCACGCGAGAGCGATCATTCCCCGAGCGTGCCATCGGGGCGCTACCCTACGCTCTGGAGCGACCTTGCTCTGGATGATCCGCAGGAGGTGATGAACAGGTGTCTCGTCCGTTGGGGGTGCTGATCCTCGCAGTGCTGGCGGTCTTGGCGGGGGTCCTGTACCTCATCGCAGGCATCCAGCTCATGGGTATCGTGACGTTCGGACCCGTGGAGTCGGGTAACGGCGTCTGGCTGTCGGGGCTGCTGACGTTCATCGTGGGCGTCATCTGGGTCGGCGCGGGGGCCGCGCTCTACAGCCTCCAGCCGTGGGCGCTCATGTTCTGCCAGATCATGGCCGTGTTCTCGCTCATGAGCGCGGTGTTCTCGATGTTCGCCATGGAGAACTGGCGCTGGGGCATGGGCCAGGCCATCCTCGCGGGCGTGCTGCTGTGGTACCTCGTGCGCGAGCAGACCGTGTCCGCGTTCACAGGCTCGGACGGCAGTAAGAGCTGACGTTCGCTCGTGCGGAGGTGATGACGGTGCGCGCCCGCTGGGTGCGCGCCGTTCCGTTTGTCCGGCACCCGAGCGCATGAGGGCCCCGTCCCATGACCGCGCCGAGCACCTATGACGTCATCGTGGTCGGCGTGGGGGCGCATGGCTCCGCGACCGTCCACGAGCTCGCCGCCCGGGGCGTCCGCGTCCTGGGCCTGGAGCGCTCGGACGTACCCAACGCCAATGGCTCGTCCGGGGGCGTCAACCGCATCATCCGGCTCGCCTACTTCGAGGACCCTGCATACGTGCCCCTCCTCCGGCGGGCGTACGAGCGCTGGCGCGCGCTCGAGCAGCGATGGGGCGAGCGATTGCTCGTCATCACAGGCGGTCTGGACATCGGACCGCCCGGGTCCGCCGTGGTGGAGGGCGCCATCGAGGCGTGCCGGGTCCATGGCCTCGACCATGAGGTCCTGGACGGTCGGGAGGTGCGCGCCCGATTCCCGGGTCTCGCGATCCCCGACGCGCATCTCGCAATCCACCAGCCGGACGCGGGGTTCGTGATGTCCGAGCGAGCCATCGCGGCCCACGCGACGCTCGCCCTAGCCGATGGCGCCGCGATCCACGGCAACGAGCCGGTCATCGACTGGGAGCCCGTGGGCGACGAGGTCGCGGTCCGTACGGAGCGTGCCGAGTATCGCGCGCGGCGGGTCGTCCTCACCGCTGGTGCCTGGATGGCCCGTCTGGCCGCACCCCTCCGGGGCCTCGCGGTGCCCGAGCGTCAGGCGCTGGTGTGGGTCGCCGCCAGGCGGCCCGAGCTGTTCCGCGTGGGGGCCCTGCCCGTGTTCGTGCTCCAGGATGATCAGCAGGTCGTGTGGTACGGCTTCCCCGAGCACGGGATCCCGGGCGTCAAGCTTGGTCGGTACCACCATCGAGGCCAGGTCATCGACCCGGACTCCGATGCGTGGCGCGCGGCCGACGCGGAGGACGAGCGGGTGCTCCGGGCCGGCCTCGCGAGCTTCATGCCCGAGGCCAACGGACCGCTGCTCTCGATGCGCACGTGCATCTTCACCAACACGCCCGACGAGCACTTCATCATCGACCGGTACCCGGGTCACCCGCAGGTGATCCTGGCCTCCCCCTGCTCGGGTCACGGGTACAAGTTCGCGAGCGTCATGGGCGAGATCCTCGCGGACATGGCCATGGACCGGGAGCTTCCCTTCGACCTGTCCATGTTCCGACTCGCTCGGTTCGGTGCGCGGGCCTGACCGGGTGCCCGGGTGCCGGGCGTGACGCGCAGGGCTGACCGGAGGGCAGTGCCGGCCGATCATGCTCCGGGCGGATGACCAGGCCGATCATGCTCCGGGCGGATGACCGGGCCGATCATGCTCCGGGCGGATGACCGGGCCGATCATGCTCCGGGCGGATGACCAGGCCGATCGGTCTCGTGGCCCCGGCACCCGTCGGCCATCCGATGCCCCCGGCGACTCCGACAGCCGATCGTCGGCTGCTCGATGCACCGGGCGGCTTGCACGACCGGCGAGCACCCAGGCTCTCAGGCCTCGTCGGCCCGATCATGCGCCCAGCGACTCGCGTCCGACCGCTGTGGCCGCGCCGGGGCGTGACAGGGCAGGAAGACCGGCACGCTGGCACACTCCCCGTCATGGTCACCGGGCGGTTCGCCCCCTCCCCCAGCGGCCCGCTCCACCTGGGCAACCTGCGGACCGCTATCGTGGCGTGGCTCGCGGCGCGTGCCGCGGGTGGTCGGTTCCTGGTACGTGTGGAGGACCTGGATGCCGAGCGCTCGCGCGCCACGCACGAGCAGTCGCAGCTCGCGGACCTGCGACGGGTCGGCATCGACTGGGACGAGCCTCCGGTGCGCCAGTCCGAGCGCCTTCCCCGCTACGGCTCGGTGATCGACGGCCTCGTCGCGGCCGGGGAGACCTACGAGTGCTTCTGCACGCGTCGCGAGATCGCGGAGGCGACCCGGGCGCCCAACGAGGGGAGCGGAGAGCGACCGTATCCGGGCACCTGTCGCAACCTGACGGACGAGCAGCGCGCCCGACGCGGCCGCGTGCGTCCACCGGCAATCCGGCTCCGCGCCGACGGCGAGCGGGTCGATTGGCGCGACCGGGTGCTGGGGCCGATGTCCGGGACCAGCGACGACGTGGTCATCCGACGCAACGACGGCGCCCCCGCGTACCACCTCGCGGTCGTGGTGGATGACCACGACAGCGGCGTGACGCAGGTGGTCCGGGGCGACGACCTCGCGTCATCGACGCCACGCCAGGTCGTCATCGCCCGACACATCGGCTACGCGGTCCCCGAGTACGCCCACGTGCCCCTGGTCCGCGGCCCCGATGGTGCCCGTCTCGCCAAGCGCCACGGCGCGGTCACCCTCGACGA
>DAOTUX010000089.1:0-25442 GCA_034436475.1 Chloroflexota bacterium
TGTCCCCCACCACGAGGGCGCGCTGGGTCCCTCGGACCACGGCGCGGGTGTGGTGGAGCATCTCCTCGAGGGTCACGCGGACCGTGGACTCGTAGCCCAAGAGCACCTCGGCGAGCGAATCGCCCACCAGGATCATGGGGATGCCGGCCTCGTCCACGATGCGCGCGGTCGGGTAGTCGTATGCCGTCAGCATCGGGATGCGCTGGCCGTCGCGGTACAGGCGCGTGATGTCGGCGACGGTCAACCGGCGCTGCGGGGTCGTGGCACTCATGCCGGGCTGATGCACCCGCGACGCCAGCGACGTCGCGGGTGCCACGTATCAGGACGCGGCCGTGAACGAGGGTGCCGGTGGCAGCGGCGCGGCCACGGGCGCCACGAACCGCCCTGCGAGTCCTGCACGACGACCGGTGCGCTCGTGCCGTCCACTGGCACGAACCCGAGGTGGAACGCCAGCTCTGGCTCCTCCGGCGTGGATGCGATGAGCACCGCGGCGAGCAGGGTCCCGTCGGGCGAGAACTGGGCTGCGAACTCGCAGCCGTCGCCGAGCGAGTCGAGCAACAGCTCGCCGGTGCCGTCGGCGCGCCCCGTGGCACCTGATCATCTGGCCCGTGGCCTCCGGCGGGCAGAGCCGCCGGAGGCCGCCTCACCCACCGTCGGTATGGCATGTGATACCGCCAACATGTAGTATCTCAGGTGTGGCACGCGAGAAGGTGACGATCACCCTCGATCGGGACAAGGCGGAGAAGGCCATGCGCCTGAGCGGGCAGCGCACAGTGTCGGGTGTCATCGACAAGGCATTGAGCGAGTTCATCCGAACGGAGCGCAACCGGCGCGACGCCGAGATCTACGAGCGGATGCCCGTCACCGCGGACGAGTTCCGCGGCGGCTACGCGGGCGGCAAGCTCGACCTCGGCGACGATGACATCGACTACGCCGAGCTGTACGGCTTCAAGGACCTCGAACGCGAGGACGCGAGATGACGCCGCCCATGCCGTCGCGAGGCGATGTCTGGTTCGCGGACGTGCCGTTCGACAAGCGGCGCCCGGTCCTCGTCCTGACGCGAGACCCGATGGGCCGCATCCTGGAGAGCGTCATCTGTGTGCCGGTCACCAGCCAAGTGCGCGGGGTGGGCACGGAGGTCGTGATCGGGCCTGAGGTGGGCTTGGCCCGCGAGTCGGTCGTCAACCTCGACAACACGATGCTGCTCCACCGCAGCCGCCTCCTGCGACGGATGGGTCAGGCCTCGGCGGACACCGTGGACGCCGCCTGCGCGGCGCTCGCCATCGCCGTCGGCTGCGACTGAGGGTCAGGAGCGGATCCGAAGCTCCACGATCCGGTCGAGCAGGCGATGGGCGACCTCGAGCTTGGTCAGCTGGGGCCACGGCTCGGGTGGTTGACCCGGCGCGATGATGGTCACGCGGTTGGTGGGTGTCCCGAAGCCCGACCCCGGCTCCGAGACGTCGTTGGCCACGAGCAGGTCGACCCGCTTGCGGGCGGCCTTCTCCGGGGCTCGATCGAGCGAGCCGGCCTCGGCCGCGAACCCCACGAGGACCGCCCGTGGCTGACCCGCGTCGGCGCGGGCGTGGGCGAGCGTCGATGCCTCCGCCAGGATGTCCTCCGTCGGCTCCAGCTCGAGCGTGAGGCCTGCATCCCGGCCCAGCTTGGTGTCCGCCGTGCGGGTCGGTCGGAAGTCGGCCACCGCGGCGGCCATCACCAGCGCATCCGCATGTGGGAGGGCCGCGAGGACGGCATCGCGCATGGCCGCCGTGGTGGAGGCATCCACGAGGTCGGCAGCCTCCGGCAGGGGCACCGATGTCATGCCATGGATGAGGGTCACCCGCGCACCGCGTGCGATCGCGGCCTCGGCGATTGCGATCCCCATGCGTCCGGTCGAGCGGTTGCCGATGAAGCGCACCGGGTCGATGGGTTCCGCGGTGCCACCTGCGGTGACCACCACGTGCCAGCCGGCCAGGTCGTGCGGTCGGGACGTGGTCGCGGCCGGTGGCCATGCCGTCCGATCGGGGGACCGGATGGGCCGGCCAGCCAGGGCATCCGCCACGGCACCCACGAGCACATGAGGTTCGGCGAGACGACCCTGGCCAACACTGCCCGAGGCGAGGGCGCCGACCCCGGGCTCGACGATGGTGTAGCCGAACGATGCGAGCGTGGCGGCGTTCGCCCGCGTGGCCGGGTGCGCGTACATCTCGCCGTCCATGGCTGGCGCCACCACCACGGGGGCGGTCGTGGCGAGACACGTGGCCGTGACGACGTCGTCCGACAGGCCGTTGGCCATGGCCGCCATCCAGCGTGCCGTGGCAGGTGCCACGAGCACGACATCGGCGGCATCCGCCGCCACGATGTGCCCGATACGGCCATCCGGCAGCAGTTCCAGGGGGTCCAGCATCACCGCTCGACGACTCAACGTCTCCAGGGTCAGTGGGCCGATGAACGCGCCTGCCGTGTGGGTCATGAGCACCTGGACCTCGGCGCCGGCCGTGGTCAGCAGTCGGACCAGCTCGGCGGCCTTGTAGGCAGCGATCGACCCGGTGACCCCGAGCACCACCAGGCGTCCGTCAAGGGAGCCCGTGGCAGTGTCGTGGTCCCGACCGGGCTGGCCGCTCACGACACGGGAGCCGGAGCCGTCGCCAGCATGCCCAGGCCCCGAAGGAGCAGGTCCGGATCGAGCAGGTCCACGTCCGAGAGCCCCTCCAGCGTCACGGAACCGCCACCCGTGAGGACCAGCTTCGGCCGTGCGCCCCCGAGCTCGGCGGTCATGCGTGCCAGCAGCCCCTCCATCGCCGCGAGGTGGCCGACGACCACACCCGATCGCATGGCTTCCGCGGTATCCCTGCCGATGACCCGTTCCGGCAGCGCGATGGGGACCGACGGCAGCAGTGCGGTGTCGCCGCGGAGTGCTCGCATGGACGTCGCGGGGCCGGGCAGGATGGCGCCACCCGCGAACCATCCGTCAGCGTCGACGACATCGATGGTGGTGGCGGTGCCCACATCGACCACGACGACCGGCGCGCCCACCAGCGCTCGTGCGGTCCAGGCGCCGAGGAGGCGGTCGGCGCCCACGGTCGAGGGGGAGGGGAGTCGCACCAGCAGGGGGATCGTCACATGGGTGGCCAGGAGCATCGCCAGGCCCGCGCGGGTGGCCGCCTCCGCGATCGCCTCGGTCCACGCTGGGACCACGCTCACCGCGGCGATGGGCTCGTCCGCGGCGCCCAGGAGGCGGTCGAGGGCGTCGGCGTCGGGGCCGGGTGCGGTGGGCAGCCGTGTGACCGTGCCCACGCGCCCATCGGTCACACGGGCCACCTTGACCGCTGTGTTGCCCACGTCGATCGCGACCGTCACGCGCCGATCATAGGGGTCGTGGCGCGGTACCATCGCGGAGCCGCAGGGGACCCTTCGCGGCGCGCAGGGGAGGAGTCGTGTCGGTGGAGCCCGCTGCCCGGTTCTTCGTCAACCACGGCATCGTCTCCGGGCGCACCGACATGCATCACCTGCTGCGCCCGCTGGTCAAGCAGACCGTCAGCTATCGGTACTCGCGCGGGTCCGTGCTCGTCAGCCATGGCACGGGCTGGGTGGAGCGCGTGATCATCGACCGTCCGGGGGTCTCCTCGTACTTCACGCCGCTCTCGATTTGCATCAACGTCGACTCCTGGGAGCACCTGGAGTTCGACACGCGCCCCGATCAGTTGCTGTCCTACGCCCTGGTGCAGGGCGACGAGCGCGTGGCACTGGAGTTCGCGCCCATGGTCCACGGGGGTGACGGCGGTTCGCCCGACGAGGGTCCGGGCGTGGTGGCGGGACAGCAGTCGCTGCGCCTGGACCCGCGTTCGCAGTACATCCAGATGGAGCTCGCGGTCGCCGACCCGGAGCCGCCACGCACGGCCGAGTCGGGCGACGAGGACGACCGACCCACCGACGGGGGCGACCGGGCCGCCATCTGATCGGGTCGGCGGACCATGGGTGGCTGCCCGCCCAGGCCCCCAGCGCCGGGCACCCGGCTATGCCCGTGTAGCATGCGTGCGATGTTCCAGCGCTCTGTGCTCCCAGGCGGGCCGCGCGTCATCTCGGCCCGGATGCCGGGCGCGCGCTCGCTGTCGGTCGCCGTGACCGTGCTCGTCGGCTCACGCGAGGAGCGCCGCTCTGACGCGGGCCTCGCCCATTTCATGGAGCACATCACGTTCCGAGGCACCCATGCGTTGCCCACGTCGCGGGCCGTGTCGGAGGCGGTCGAGGGCGTGGGTGGCACCAGCAACGCCTCCACGGGCCGCGAGTCGACCGTCTATTGGGTGCGACTTCCGGTGCGCCATGCGAAGCGCGCGTTCGATGTCCTGGGAGACCTGCTGCTGCGACCCCTGCTGCGTGACGAGGACGTGGCGCGCGAGCGGGACATCATCGTCGAGGAGATCCGCTCGTACCGGGACGACCCGGGCCAGTACGTGTTCGACCTGTTCGACCGCACGTGGTTCGGGGACACGCCGCTGGGCTGGGAGATCGCGGGCGACGAGGCGACCGTGGGCGCCATGGACGGCGAGCGAGTCCGCGCCTTCTGGTCGGGCGCCTACCGGCCCGACCGCATGGTCTTCTCGGTCGCGGGTGACCTTGACCACGACGAGGCCGTGGGGCTGGTCCGCGCAGCCCTGGGCGACGGGAGCGTCGGGTCGACCGTCACGGAGGTCGCACGAACCAGGGAATGGGCGCCCGCCCCGCCGGCGCCCTGCGGCCGGATGCGGGTCGAGCGTCGACGCACCGCCCAGGCCCATCTGTGCCTGGGCGTCCCGGCCCTGCCACGCGATCATGCCGACCAGTGGGCGCTGGAACTGCTCGGCGCGGTACTGGGTGATGGTTCGTCGTCGCGCCTGTTCCTGTCGGTGCGGGAGGAGGCGGGGCTGGCCTATGACGTCCATTCCTTCCAGGTGGAGTACCAGGATGCCGGCGTGCTGGGGGTGTATGCGGGGGTCGACCCGGACGACCAGGAGCGCGCGCTGACGGCCATCCTCGCGGAGGTGGCCCGGGTACGGGACGAGCGGGTGCCGGACGCCGAGCTGGCGAAGGCCCGTGCATACGTGAGTGGCCGGCTGGAGCTGCGCCTCGAGGAGACGCGCCACATGTGCTCCTGGCTGGGCTCGCAGGAGGCCCTCCATGACCGGGTGCTGACGCCCGACGAGGCACTCGACGCCCTCGCGAGCGTGACCGCTGGGCAGGTCCAGGACCTCGCGGGCCGTCTCATCAGGGACGAGGCGCTGGCGCTCGCGGTCATCTCGCCCCGCGCGGGGGAGCGCGCCCTCCACCGGGCGCTCCGGCTGCCATGAGGCTGGGCAAGCGGCAGCAGGCGCGCCGCGTCACGCCGCCCCCCATCCAGGAGGCCGTGCCGCCGCCGCGCCTGCCCATGGCGTCGTATCCGACGGAGCCCTTCCAAGCCGTTCCGCCGGGCTACAGCCCCGACGGCTCGCCGTTCGCGGGGTACGGCCCCGACGGCTCGCCGCTCGCGGGGTACGGTCCCGACGGCTCGCCGATCCCGGGCTATGGCCCTGGCCCGTGGCCCCCTCCGGTCATGGGTGACCCGATCCCGACATGGGGGCCTGACGGCGCGCCAGTCACGGCCTTCCCGCCCGGCCCTCCGATCCCGGAGGCCGCACCGGACGACCCGCGCTGGGTCGGTGACCCTGCGGCCCTCCCTCCGATGGCCTACGCCTACGGTCCCGATGGCAGCCCCGTGCTGTACGCGCAAGACGCCCCGCAGGCCGTGCACGAGTCGCATCAGGCCTTCGGACCGCCGCCAGCGTGGGGGTCGCCACCGGCGTGGGATACGCAGGGGGCCCTTGAATCGCCACCGGGCCCCGCGCCGTTCGACGCCGCCGGGCCACAGCAGGCCCACGGACCGCCTCCGGCCCACGAGCCGCAGCCGCAGCTGATCGATGGGCCACCCACGCCCGTCGCCTCGCCCGCCCGAGCACCCCTCACACCGGACTCACCACAAGTGACAGCCGAGCCTGAGCCAGTCGCCGATGCCCAGCATGACGCGCCGCCATGGCCCGACTTCGCACCCACCAACCGTCCCGTGGACGGCCGCGAGGGGGCCAGGCCGAGTGTCGAGCGATTGCCCACGGCGACCCAGGCGCACCGCCTTCGGCCGATGCGCCCGCTCGAAGGGGCAGGTGCGTCCTCCCGGACGACAGAGGCCCGCCTCAGCCGGCTCCATCTGCGGGGTGGCATGCTGGCCCTTGCGCGCGCGTCCCTGGAGCAGGCCGCAGCGACCGACACCATCGACCGGGATGCGCTCGCAGACCTCGCCGAGGTGCTCTGGCGCAGTGGCGAGTTCGAGGATGCGGCAGATGCCGCGGAGGCGCACCTCCGGGCACGGGGTGACGAGCCGATCGCTCGGATCATCGCGGCGGAGCGGGCGGCGCGCGACGGCCGCATCCTCGATGCGCGTCAACTGGCAACGCGCGTGCAGGGCCAGGTGGGCGAGGGCCTGGAGCGACTGTTCGCGGGTGAGCCCCGTTCGGCGATCTGGCCGCCGGCAGCGCCAGACTGGATGGACGCTGGTGCCCCGCAGGCTGGGCGCTATGGCCTGCTGGTGGGTGGGGCCGAGGTCGCCGACCCCGGTCTCGACACGTGGCCGACGGCACCTCCGGGCGCACTGACCGACCGGCCAGCGCTCCCAGCCTCGACGGTGCTGGTGCACACGTCCCAGAACGCGGCTCCCTTCGCGGTGTCCCCCGCCGGGTCGACGGACGCGGGTCATGAGGCCGACCGCGAGCTCCAGGCGGCACGCGGTGACCTGGCACGCGGCGACCTGGTGGCACTCGCCGATCGGCTCGGGTTGCTGCTGCGCCGCGACCCGGGCCTCGCACCTGTCATCCTGTCCATGGCGGAGCACGCCCTGGCGGTCAGCCCGGAGCGTGGTGGCGGGGACGCTGCGCCCGCGCTGGGTCAGCCACGCGACACGACCCAGGGGCCCGCCCTGAGCGGGTCGGCCCAGGGCAGGCTCCCGTGGGCCGAGCCCGGAGTGGCATCGCTCCAGATGCTGCGAGGCGACATCCTGCGTGGCCTCGGTCACGACGTCGACGCCACCCAGGCGTATCAGGAGGCATCACGCGCCCTCCCGGGGCGCCCCATCACCAGGGAGTCATCGTGACCGAACGAACCCTCGTCCTCATCAAGCCTGACGGTGTCCAGCGGCTGCTGGTCGGACGCCTCCTCGAGCGCTACGAGCAGCGCGGCCTCAAGCTCGTGGGCCTCAAGCTCATGGTGGCCTCCCGGGACATCGCGGAGCGTCACTACGCGGAGCATCGCGAGCGGCCGTTCTTCGGTGGCTTGGTGGACTTCATCACGTCGGCGCCCTTGGTCGCGCTCGCCTTCGAGGGCCTCAACGCCATCGCGGTGTGCCGCGCCATCAACGGCGCGACCCGACCCCACGAGGCGGCCCCCGGAAGCATCCGTGGCGACTTCGCGCTCGAGACGGGCCAGAACCTGGTGCATGCCTCCGACACCACCGAGAGTGCCGCACGAGAGCTGGGGATCTGGTTCGCTCCTGGCGAGTTGCTCGAGTACGACCGAGAGGTCGACGCGTGGGTGGTTGGCCCCGGCTGACCTGACTCGATCGGCCCGTCGGATCGGGCTGATCCATTGATCAGATCACCGAGCCTGCGGTGATCGGCCCGGACGTGTGGTCCGGCCCTGTTACACTTCGGCCCGCCCACACAGAGCCGCTCCGCGCGGCGTGCCCGGGCCCATCCACGGTCCGATCCGGACATCGGTCGGCCCTGGGACCAAGGGCCGCGACCGGCTCGAAGCCAATCGACAGCGCCCGGCCACGGGCCCCACACCGAGGGAGGTTAGCCGCACCGTGGCTGACGCCATCAACTGGATCATCCCCATCGCCGGCATCGCGGCCGTCCTGTTCGCGCTGTATCTGGCGAGGGACGTGCTGGCGCGGGACAAGGGTCCGCAGGCGATGCAGGACGTCGCCGGCACCATCTTCGAAGGCGCCGTGGCGTTCATCAAGCGCCAGTACATCACCATCGGCATCCTCGCCATCCTCGGTGCCGCGATCGTGGGCGCGGTCATCGCGATCGTGGAAGGGCCCGATGTCGCTGACACGAGCGTGTACGGCACCGAGTTGGGCATGCGGACGGCATTCGCCTTCTTGGTCGGTGCGGCGTGCTCGATGCTCTCTGGGATCATCGGCATGTACATCAGCGTGCGGTCGAACGGCCGGACCGCGGCCGCGGCGCAGCACAGCCTGGTCGGGGCCGTCCAGACCGCCATGCGCGGCGGGGCGGTGTCCGGGTTCCTCGTGGTCGCCCTCTCGCTCCTGGGTGTGTGGGGCATCTTCGCCTTGTTCGGGGGCTTGGACACTGCCGGCTGCACCGACGCCGATGCACTGACCGCGTGCAGCACCGCGCAGGCGCCGTTCCTCATCGTCGGCTTCGGCTTCGGGGCGTCGTTCGTGGCGCTGTTCGCCCAGCTGGGCGGCGGTATCTACACCAAGGCCGCGGACGTGGGTTCGGACCTGGTCGGCAAGGTGGAGGCGGGCATCCCCGAGGATGACCCGCGCAACGCAGGTGTCATCGCGGACCTCGTTGGTGACAATGTGGGCGACTGCGCAGGCCGCGGCGCGGACCTGTTCGAGTCCACGGCCGCCGAGAACATCGGCGCGATGATCCTGGGCGTGGCCGCGTATGGCATCGCGTCGGCCAACGGCTGGCCCAACCCCACCGCCTGGATCTTCTTCCCGCTCGTCGTTCGTGCGTTCGGTCTCCTCGCGACCATCGTCGCGATGTTCTTCGTGCGGGGGCGCGAGGACGAGGACCCGATGCACATCCTCAATCGCGGCTATTGGGCGACCACCATCCTCTCGGCCATCGGGCTCGCGGTGGTGAGCTACGTGATGATGGAGACGGCCGCTGGCGTGGGTGCCAATGGCATCCCCTCGTGGGTCTGGTTCTTCCTCGCGGGCCTGGTGGGCCTCGCGACGAGCATCGCCTTCGTGTACATCACGCAGTACTACACGGCCGGCGGGTGGCGCCCGGTCAAGGAGATCGCGGAGGCCTCGAAGACGGGGCCGGCCACGAACATCATCTCGGGCACGGCGGTGGGCTTCGAGACCACCTTCGTGACCGCCATCACGATCGGCATCGCGCTCATGGTCAGCCACTGGCTGGGCGAGCAGGCCGGTCTGGTCAACGACGCAGGTCACAACGTGGGTGGCATCTTCGGCACGGCGGTCGCGACCATGGGCATGCTCATGACCACGGCCTACATCCTGGCCATGGATACCTTCGGCCCCATCACGGACAACGCGGGTGGTATCGCCGAGTTCTCGCAGGCCGAGGGCGGCGCGCGTGAGATCACCGACAAGCTCGACGCGGTGGGCAACACCACCAAGGCCCTCACCAAGGGCTATGCCATCGCATCTGCGTCGCTGGCCGCGTTCCTGTTGTTCAGCGCCTACATCGACAAGGTCAACCTGATCCTGGCGCGGCAGATCGAGGCTGGTACCCGGACCCTCGAAGAGGGCCTCATGACCGCGGTCAACCTCGCTGACGTGAGCGTGTTCGTGGCGGCGTTCATCGCCGCGATGCTGGTCTACTTCTTCAGCTCGCTGGCCATCCGGGCGGTGGGCAAGGCCGCCCAGGCGATCATCGTGGAGGTCCGCCGCCAGTTCCGCGAGATGCCGGGCATCATGGATTACACGCAGCGGCCCGACTACGCGCGCGTCGTGGACATCACCACCCGCGCCGCCCTGAAGGAGATGATCGCACCGGGAGTCGTGGCCATCGCGACACCGGTCGTGGTGGGCCTGCTGCTGGGCTACGAGGCCGTCGCTGGGCTCCTCATGGTGGGCACCATCGCGGGCGTGCTCCTCGCCACCTTCCTCAACAACTCGGGTGGCGCCTGGGACAATGCCAAGAAGTACATCGAGTCCGGCCAGCTCAAGGACGCTGCCGGGGCCGTCCTGGGCAAGCGCACGGACGCGCATGCCGCGGCGGTCGTGGGCGACACCGTGGGCGATCCGTTCAAGGACACGGCCGGACCCTCGCTCCACGTGCTGGTCAAGCTGCTCGCCACCGTCACACTGGTGCTCGCACCGCTGTTCATCCGCTGACCCGCGGCGGGGCCGCCGGGCGGCCATCCGCAGCGCCCTCCCTCGCGCCAACGAACCGATGCCCCGGCTGACTGGCCGGGGCATCGGCGTACCATCGCCCGGCGTGCTTGCCGGCTGCATGGTCCCGCCCGAGGCCGGACATGCCGCTCCGATGCGTCGATGCCCAGGGCCCGGCCCAGGAGCGGATGGGGTCGGGTCGCTCGAAGCTCCCCGCACGCTGGGCCGCTCCTGGGCCGGGCACCGGGGCGGCTCCTGGGCCGGGCACCGGGGCGGCTCCTGGGCCGGGCACCGGGGCGGCTCCTGGGCCGGGCACCGGGGCGGCTCCTGGGCCGGGCAGCGCGGCCGCTCGGGGTGTGACTGCCAGTCACGAGATGCCACGCACCGGGGCTGTCGAATCGCCGAGAGGGCGGGAATGGCGCCATGCCTGCGCTGCTCCGGGCCATCACCGCGGCAGATTGGTGCCCATCATGGCCGATGTGGGCACAAAGAGGTCCACGATGGACGCATCCGCGAGCGATTGGCGGCGCCCAGGCCGTTCGCACGCCTCACATGTCGCGTCTCGTGACTGTCAGACACGCCGAGCGACGGCATCGGCGTCATGCCGAGCCCACGGCCAGCGAACGGTCGCGTCTCGTGACTGGCAGACACGCCGAGCGACGGCATCGGCGTCATGCCGAGCCATCTGCCCGTGGCCACGGCCATCGAACGGTCGCGTCTCGTGACTGCCAGGCACGCCGAGCGACGGCATCGGCGGCGTCCGGGCCCACGGCCAGCGAACGGTCGCGTCTCGTGACTGTCAGACACGCCGAGCGACGGCATCGGCGTCATGCCGAGCCAGCTGCCCGTGGCCACGGCCAGCGAACGGTCGTATCTCGTGACTGTCAGGCACGCCGAGCACCGGGATCGGCGGCTGCCGGGGCCGCTCGCACGCCGCACACGTCGTATTTCGTGACTGTCAGGCACGCCGAGCACCGGGGCCACTCCACGAGGCGACGCCCTGATGGCCCTGCCGCTGCTGTCGGGCCGCGCCGCCCTCCAGCGGCTGGAGAGTCAGCCGGGCAACTCACGCACGATCATGGTGCGCTGCGGCAACAGCCGCCGGCTGGCCGACCGCGTCGCGGCCGCATCAGGGCGACCGTCGCCGCCCACGGCCCGATCATCGCCGGGCGGCTGGCAGCGCCGGGCGGCTGCCGTGGTGCCTTCCGCTAGACTCGTCCACCGAGCCCGGGTGCGTCCGCTCCCGGGCTTGCGGATGAGCGGACCCGTCGGTTCCGCGGTACGCCCAGAGGCCGGATGGACCTGCTCCTACAAGCGATCGTGATCGGGGCGATCCAGGGTGTCACGGAGTTCCTGCCCATCTCCTCGTCGGCGCACCTGATCGTCATCCCGCAGGTCCTGGGCTGGACCGACCCGTTCCTCAACAGCGCCACGTTTGACGTGATGCTGCACGCGGGCACCCTGCTCGCCCTGCTGGTGTACTTCTGGCGCGATGTCGTGCGCCTGCTCGCAGCCGCGTGGGCCGCTCTCCGCGAGCGTTCCCTCGCGGGCGACCCCGACCGGAGGCTGGCCCTCCTCCTCCTCGTCAGCATCGTCCCCGCCGCGCTCCTGGGCGTCGCGTTCGAATCCTTCTTCGACACCTACTTCCGTGACAACCTGCTGCTCATCCCGGTGCTCATGCTCGTCGGCGCGACCTTCATGTGGCTGGCGGATCGATTCGGGCATGGGACCCGGGACCTGGCCGAGAGCCGGCTCCATGATGCCGTCGTCATCGGTGGTGCGCAGGCCCTTGCCCTTTTCCCGGGCACCAGCCGTTCGGGCGTGACCATCGCGACGGGCCTGTTCCTGGGTCTGCGACGGGAGGCGGCCGCGCGGTTCTCGTTCCTGATGGGCATTCCCATCATCGCGGGCGCGACCCTGTGGAAGATGCGCGGGCTCCTGGGGACCGGGATCTCGGCTGACGACCTCGTCATGATGCTTGCGGGCATGGTCTCCTCGGCGGTCTTCGGCCTCCTCGCCATCGGCTTCCTGCTGCGCTACCTGCGCACCAAGGACCTCAGCGTGTTCGTGGCCTACCGGGTCGGGTTCGCCATCGTGGTCACGGCCCTCCTGCTCCTTCGATGAGCATGGACGTGACGCGGGGGGGCCGCCGGCGCCCCGAGTGGTGGCGCGGGCGTCCACGCAGCCTGCCCGCCTGATGAGCATGGACGTCATGAAGCGGATGCGCCAGCAGGCGATCCGGGACCTGCTGGGGCAACGTGACATCCGCACCCAGCAGGAGCTCGTGGCGGCGCTCCGTGACCGAGGGTTCCGGGCCACCCAGGCGACGGTCAGTCGTGACGTCGCCGAGCTCGGGCTGGTCAAGCGCGGCGTCCGTGGCACCCAGGTGTACGCCCTCCCGGGTCGTGCAGACGACCGTGAGCAGACGGGGGAGGATCGGCTCGGCCACCTGCTGCGTGACCTGCCGGTGGAGTTCCGACCGGCTGGGCTGCTGCTCGTCATCCACACTGTCCCGGGCAGCGCTCACGCCGTCGCGGCGGCGATCGACCGATGCCGCTGGCCGGAGGTCGTGGGCAGTATCGCGGGTGACGACACGGTGTTCCTCGCGTTCGCCGAGCGTGCGGCGCTCAGCCGCGTGCGTCAGCGCCTGGCGCGGCTGGCTCGAGGCTAGGGCCCCGTCCGTCCGACCCTCCGCAGGTCATGCCTGGCACGGACGGGTCCCCAGTCCCCCGGCCGCGACAGGCCATCGTCTGCCTCACGAGGCCGCCTTCCCGGCGGCCAGGGCGTCGCGGCGGCACCGGGAGGCCGGCGGCACCGGGCCACACCGCTCCGCGACGTCTGTATCGGCGCCCCGCGGCGTTGCGGGCCATCGAAAGCTGACGCGAGATGCGCGACGGTAGCCAGCCTGCGTTCCGTCCCGCGCTCCGCGGCTGGCGCTGGTCGCGCCGGTCGCCTGAGGTCGCGTCGAGAAGGGACCGGGCACGAGGTGGTTGGGTCCAGCAGATCCGCGCCCAGGCGCTCATTTGACTCAGTCTATGGACTAGGCGATGCTCCCGTCGCATGACGGTCAACATCCACGAGGCCAAGACGCACCTGTCCCGGCTGCTCGCCCGTGTGGCGGCCGGCGAGCGCATCGTCATCTCGCGCGCGGGCACGCCCATCGCGGTGCTGTCCCGATTCGGAGACTCGGAGCCCCGGTCACCGGGGCATGACAGGGTCGTGATCCGTGACGACTTCGACGACCCCATCCCCGAGCTGCAGGACGGGTGGGCCCACGTCCACGACCCTCTGCGCACGGACGAAGGATGAGGGTGCTGCTCGACACCCATGCGCTCCTGTGGTGGGCGTCGGCGGGGGCCTCCCGTCTCTCGACGACCGCCCGCGAACGGATCCAGGACGCCTCCACCGTCGTGCTGGTCAGCGCCGCGAGCGCCTACGAGGTCGCCGTCAAGGTGGCACTCGGCCGGCTCGACCTGCCGGACGCACCCGAGCGATACATCCCCGCGCTGCTGGAGCGTCACCGGTTCACGCAACTCCCGGTGGACGTGTCGCATGCGCTCAGGGCCGGCGCGCTGCCCCTTCCTCCACCGCGACCCGTGGGACCCTGACGAACGTCATCAGCGGCGGCATCGACGCGGGGCGCGCTGCCCAGCCTCCACCGCGACCCGTGGGACCGCCTCCTGGTCGCGCAGGTGCAACTGGAGGGCCTGCCGATCGTCACGGCGGACCCGGAGATCGGTCGCTACGAGGTGGATGTCATCTGGTGATGCCCTCCGGACCGACCGACGCCCAGCCGCGAAGCGCACGCGGTGGAGAGGCACCGGCTCCGGCAGTCCCTTGAGCGTGGCACCGCCGCCGGGGACACGTGCCTCGTCGCCCGGAACCGACCCGCGCCATCGGGTGCGATGACGCCAGCCCCCGCGAGCTCCAGGACCCGCTCGGGCGTCACGCCGGCGCACGCGGCGATCATATGCACATCCACCCATTCGGAGCCGTCCGCATCGACCACGTGTCGCAGCGTAGCTGGGTGCCCGGGACACTGATAGGCCACACGCGTTCGAAGCCCGGCCGTCGCCACGCCCTGGCAGCGCGCTGGGTGGGCCGGCCCGGTCGGGCTGCCTGGACGCTGACCCCATCGGGCCGTTTGCGGATCGGGCCGGAAGCGTGTACGATCCGCGCTCCGGCAGGACCCGTGGCGGACGCTCTTGGAGCGTGCCCGGTCATGCCGTTTCGTTCGTGAATCCCCGGGACCAGTCGCGCCCGGGTGCATCCTCGATCAGGGGTACGCACCGTGAACAACAAGCCCCAGTACGTCTCCCGCCAGGGCCTCGAGGAGCTGCGTGCCGAGTTGGACGAGCTCGTCAACGTGCGCCGCGCCGAGGTGGCCGCGCGGATCCAGGAGGCCAAGGAGCACGGCGACATCACCGAGAACGCCGAGTACGAGGACGCCAAGAACGAGCAGGCGTTCATCGAGGGCCGCATCCAGAGCGTCTCCGCGCTGGTCAAGAACGCGGTGCTCATCGACGAGCACACGTCCAAGACCCACGTCCAGGTCGGCTCCACCGTCAAGCTCCAGGGTGCCGTGGGCACCGAGACGTACACCATCGTGGGCTCCGCGGAGGCCGCCCCGGCCGAGGGCCGCATCTCCAACGAGTCGCCGGTCGGTCGGGCCCTGCTGGGTCGCAAGAAGGGGGACAAGGTCAAGGTGACGGTGCCCGCGGGCGACCAGGTGTACGAGATCCTGACCATCAGCTGATCCAGGGAGGTCCCAGGGGATGTTCTGGGCGGACGAGCTTGCGGCGGGTCTCGCCGGACCGCAGGTCGTCAATGATTCCAAGACGCCGTCGGGGACCGTCCACGTGGGCAGCCTCCGCGGCGTCGTGCTCCATGACGCCATCGCCCGGGCGCTGCGCGACCATGGCCTGCCCACGGAGTTCCGCTATGGCGTCGACGACCTGGACCCCATGGACGCCCAGGCGCTCCTGACGCCTGACGCGGTCGATCGGTACATGGGCGTGCCGCTCGCGCACGTGCCGGCACCCCAGGGCAGTGACGCAGGATCCTATGCCCGCCACTTCGTGGGTCAGCTGTTCATGGGCACGTTCGCGGGCCTCGGCATCACCCCCGTCATCTACTGGATGAGCGAGCTCTACGGCGACGGCACCATGGACCCCTACATCCGGACCGCGCTGGACAGTGCTGGGCGCATCCGGGAGCTCTACTGGGAGGTCTCCAAGGTCGCCAAGGCGCCCGACTGGCTGCCGCTCTCGGTCATCTGCGAGCACTGCGGCAAGATCGGCACCACGCTCGCCACCGACTGGGATGGCACCACCGTGGCGTACGCCTGCAAGCCCGATCACGTGGCATGGGCGAAGGGCTGCGGGCACACCGGGCGCGTCGTGCCGGGGGCCGGCCGCGTCAAGCTGCCCTTCAACGTGGATTGGGCGGCCAAGTGGAGCCTGTTCGGCGTCACGGTGGAGGGCTGCGGCAAGGACTTGGGCACCGCGGGCGGGTCGCGCGACCGGAGCGACGCCATCGCGCGCGAGGTCTTCCATCGCGAGCCGCCACTCAACGTCCTGTACGAGTTCCTCAACATCGGCGGGCGCAAGATGTCCACCTCCAAGGGGACGGGCGCCACGGCGCATGGCATCGCCGACCTGCTGCCACCGGAGCTGCTGCGGTTCCTGTTCCTGCGCCACAGGCCGCGCCGCGCCATCGAGTTCGACCCGGGCGGCGACACCATCCCCGGGCTGTTCGACGAGTTCGACCGCATCGCGGCGGCGGTGGCCGGCCGGCCCACTCGAGGCGAGCTGCCCGCCGACCCCGCGGCCATCCTGCGCCAGAGCCTCGTGGCACCGGACGTCGACGTCGCCGCCGAGGCCGCCCGCTTCCGACCGCCCTTCCGGCATCTGGCGCTCCTGGCCCAGGTGCCGGGCGTCGACCTGGTGGGCCGGATGACCGCGGAGAAGGGGTCGCCGCTCGACGCCCGCGAGCTGCGGATCCTCGATGAGCGGGTGCGGGTCGCGCGCGCCTGGCTCGAGGATCTGGCGCCCGAGCGCTACAAGGTCGAGGTCCAGGGCGCGCTCCCCGACGCCGTCGCCGGTCTCTCCGAGGCCCAGCGCATCGTGCTGGCCACGCTGGCGAGGGAGGCCGAGGCGACCCGGCCCGACTCGGGTGCCGCGTGGCAGGACCTCATCTTCGGCACGTCCCAGACCCATGGGGTGTCGTCAGGGGACGCCTTCGCGGCCATCTACCTCGCCTTCCTGGGTCGCACCAACGGGCCGCGCGCGGGCTGGCTCCTGGCCAGCCTCGACCGCGGCTTCGTGGAGCAGCGGCTGCGGGATGCCGCGGGCCAGATGCCCACGCGGCTGCCGGCGGGAATCGCGGATGCTGCCACCGGGGACGCGGGCCGGTGAGCGTGGGCTTGGCGCGTCTCCGGGAGGACGCGGCGAACGTGCGAGCGGGTGCCGTCGCCAAGGGCGAGGACCCAGCGCGCGTCGACGAGGCGCTCGCCCTCGACCGCCAGCGACGCGAGGCCCTGGGCCAGGCGGACGGGCTGCGTGCCGAGCGGAAGGCGCTGAGCGACAGCATCGGTGCCGCCATCAAGGGCGGTGCGGCCCCCGGCGGACCGGAGGTCAGTGACCTGCGCGCGCGCTCGACCGCGCTCGGGGCCCGGATCACCCAGCTGGATGCGATCGTCACCGATGCCGAGGCACGTCTCGAGGACCTGCTGCTCGCGATCCCCAACCCTCCCGACCCGGACGTGCCCGTGGGGGATGAGACCGCGAGCGTCATCGTGCGCACGTGGGGCGAGCCCCGGCCGCACGTCGGCGACGACGGGTCGGTCGTCAGGCCACACTGGGAGGTGGCCGAGAGTCTCGGCATCATCGACCTCGCGGCAGGCGCCAAGGTGACCGGCTCCGGGTTCCCCATCTACAAGGGTGCCGGCGCCGCCCTCCAACGGTCCCTCATCGACTACTTCCTCGACCTCCACACGCGCGAGCATGGCTTCACCGAGGTCTGGCCGCCCGCGGTGGTCAACGCCGCGTCCGCGCGTGGCACCGGGCAGATCCCCGACAAGGAGGATCTGATGTACGTGGTGGGCCGCGACGACCTGTACCTGGTCCCGACCGCGGAGGTGCCGGTCACCAACATCCATCGTGACGAGATCATCGAGGCGGACCGGCTGCCCATCCGCTACGTCGCCTACTCCCCCTGCTTCCGGCGCGAGGCGGGCGCCGCGGGCAAGGCGACGCGGGGCATCCTGCGCGTGCATCAGTTCGACAAGGTGGAGATGGTCTGCTTCGAGCGCCCCGAGGAGTCAGGGGCCGCCCTCGAGTGGCTCACCGGGCGCGCGGAGGTCGCGCTTCAGCGCTTGGGTCTCGCGTATCGGGTCAAGCTCATGGCCACCGGCGACATGGGCTTCACGCAGGCCAAGAAGTACGACCTGGAGGTCTGGGCGCCCGGCGTCGAGGACTGGCTGGAGGTCAGCTCGGTGTCCAACTTCCGGGACTACCAGGCGCGGCGCATGAACATCCGCTGGCGCCCGGAGGCGGGCGCCAAGCCGGAGGTCCTGCACACCCTCAACGGCTCTGGTCTGGCGCTGGCGCGCACGGTCGCCGCCATCCTCGAGACCTACCAGGATGCGGACGGCACGGTCCGTGCGCCGGAGGTGCTGCGACCGCGACTCGGGAATCGCATCAGCGTATGACACCCGCAGGAGGCATGCATGGCAGGCAAGGCTGACTTCACCGAGGAGGAGTGGAAGACCCTCCACCAGGGCGTCACGGGCGCAGGGCTGCTGGTGTCACGGGCGCATCGCGACTTCACCGACGGGTTCGGCGAGGCGAGCGCGATGGCCCACGAGTTGTCCGACGAGCACCTGACGAGCGCGAGCCAACTGGTGCGCGAGCTGGCCGGGGTCCGGAGCACCGGGTTCGGCATGATGTCGTCCCCCACGAAGGTGGAGGCGGACACCATGGCGGCCCTCGCGGCCGCCGTCCCGCTGCTGGAGTCGAAGGCGCCCGACGAGCTGGAGGCCTACCGTTCCTTCGTGCTCGCCGTGACGCAGCGGGTCGCAGAGGCCAAGGGTGGCGTGGTCGCGCAGGAGACGGCGATGATCGCGCGGATCCGGGCGGCCCTGGGCATGGAGGCCACGGCGGCCTGACCCGTGCCCTGCCTCGTGGTCGCGGCCCCGTGGGGAACCCGTCAGCGGCGGCGCTGGTGACCTTTGGGTCATCGGCGGGGCGCTGGGGCCCGCCCACAATCGCGACCGTCCATGAGCGACGCGCGTCGAGCAGGAGTCAGGGAGCGGTGTGCGACCATCGTCGCCGCCGTGTCGCTGCTCGCGATCGTCACGGCCGGGCCCGCTCTCGCGCTGACCCACGGCGCCCGAGCGTCCACGGTCCCGGTGCCGGCGGCCCCGTCGGCGCTCGCCTGGTCGGCGCTCGCCCCGCCACCCCGCGCTCCACGAGCTGGGTCGACGCCTCGCACGGCCGGCGAGCGGCCCACCGGGTGCCCGACGGTCGCCCAGAGCGAGCTCCTCCACGACCGTCTCAACGGGTTCCGGCTCGCCCTCCCCGGTCACTGGCGGAACCTCCGCCCCGGCGATGAGGGCTGGGTCAGCATCTATGGCGAGCACGGCACGCCGACCGAGCTTGACGTCGCGAGCGGCTTCGTGGCCGACTTCGCGGTGCCGCTCCTGCCACCCGACCGGGACCCCGAGGTGAATCTCACGGTCTACGTGCGCGGGATCGCGTACGCCGACAGCCTCGCCATGGTCGCGGCCTACTACGGGTTCATGCTGACGACGCTCGAGGCACCCGCTCGCACCATCCGCCATGAGGAGCTGTCCCTGCCCGCCGGGCCTGCCATCCGGATCAGTGCGGACATGCCGGCCGTGGGGTACGGACCACGGCCGGGGTCAGACCTCGACACCCGACTCGTGATCTACGTCCTGGTGCACGGTGGCCGCGCCTGGTACCTCGCCTTCGCCAGCGGCGCGCCCAACGCGGACGGCTACGCCCGGACGTTCGAGTGTGTCGCATGGTCCCTGACGTTCGACGGCGCCCCCGGCCGAGGCGTCCCGGAAGGGATGACGTAGGGTCGGCGGACGGCGCTGGACTCCCATTCCGGTACTCTTGGCCCGTCACGGAGAGGTGGCCGAGTGGTTGATGGCTCCGGTCTTGAAAACCGGCGGGCGAAAGCCTCGTGGGTTCGAATCCCACCCTCTCCGCCAGCCGGCCTCAGGGGCGCGCGCGCTCGCGGCGGATGGTCAGCCCCAGCACCTGTCCCTCGTCCACCTCCACGATGAGCGTGACCCGCGCCCCCCCCACCTGAGGCTGTGGCGCGATGAGCTCGGTTCCTGCCCCGGGCACCGCCGTTGCCTCGTCAAAGGGGCCAAAGCGGGCACGCAGCTGCGGCCACACCCCAGACGCATCCGGGCGGAGCTCCACATCCACCAAGCCGTAGCCGTCGGTGTCCCACGGCCGGATCTCGAGCGACGCGAACGGGGCGGAGGGGGCGCATTCCACCCGGACACCTCCGGGACGGAGCTGGCTCGCAGCTGCCTCACCCCAGCGGGCCACGACGTCCGCGGCCTGAGGGCTCACGGCGACGTCCGCGAGGAGTCGTGCGATGGCATCGCCCAGTCGGTCGCTCATGGCAGTCGGGTCGCGCGCGCTCGCGGCACCCTGCCCTCCAGTCGCTCGAGGCGTGCGATCGCCTTCATGAGCCGGTCGAGGGCTCGCGCGACCTCCTTGCGCTTCTCGACCGTGAGCGTCTGCTTCGGCCGGCCGATCACCTCGTCCTCCAGTGCCTGCAACCGCCGCAGGTCGGCATAGGCCGCCCGCTCGGCATCCACCGCCACGCGGTACTCCTGCTGGAAGCGCTGGTTGACCGCCTGCTCCACGTGGCCCTGCCAGTCGTACGCGTCGACCTCCTCGGCCAGCGCCCGATACCTGGGGTCGACCGCATCCAGGTCGGAGCGGTAGGCGTCGCGCACGAGGATCGCGAGGTCCAGGTCCTCCCGTGCGGTCGTGATGTCCTCGGGTCGCTTGGCGGCCAGCAGCCGGTCCTGCGCCGCGACCACCGACGACTCGGCCTTCGCCAGCCCCTTCACGGCCCTGTCGAGCTCGCGCAGGGTCTTGTTGCGGTCGGCGGCCCCGGCGCCCCAGACGCTCTCGTACCATTCCCGGGCCGCCAGGTGCTCCGTGGATGCCGGGTCCATCCTGGGGGACCTCTCCACCGCCTCGATGACGTGATCAGGGACCTTCCTCGCGCGCAGCTCCGCGGGGTCGGTGATGGTGCGCATCGCCTGGAACCACTGGTGCGCGTGTCGCGCCTCGTGCGCCATCTGCGCGCACAGGGCCGCGAAGGCCGCCGGGGACGGGTGGTCGCCCATGAACGCCTCGCGCGGCATCGAGATCTCCCAGGTCGTGTCACGCATGTGCGCCCAGCTGCGCCCCGGCTCGAAGCGCACGCCGACGACCGGCACGCCCTCGCTGCGGAGCTGGCCGTTGACGACCTCGCCCAGGCGCTGGAGCCGCTGCATGGGTGTCAGGCTCGCCCATTCGGCATGGATGGGCACGAAGCCGTCGGCGAGCGCGCGCACGGCAGGCTGGAGATGGGCGGCCAGCTGGGTCGTCACCGGCGTGGTGCGGCTGGTCGCGGGCGCCGCGAGGACCTCGACGCCCGTGTCGGCGCGCCAGCCCGGGCGCTTGGTGTCGAGATACTCGGTCGCCTGGGCGACGCGTTGCTGCGCATCGGCGCCCTCGAAGGTCACCTTGATCCGTTGGCCTGCCCCGCTCTCGACGACCGAGACGCTGCCATCGAACACCGAGCCGACGTCACGCGCCAGTCGCTCACGATGCGCCTCGAAGCGTTCGATGAGCCCGCGACGCTCGGCGACGGGCATGTTGGTGGCGAGGCCTGTGCCCGTCTGGAGCTCCGCGTGAAGGCGCTCCCATCCCCCGGACTGGGTGAGCAGGCGGCGCACCGCGACCTCGGACAGCTGCTGGGGGGACACGAGGGCCCTGTTCGGCGTGGCCGTCGAACCGGACGCACCGGGAGCCGCCGTGGTCTGCCGGTCGGTCGGTGGGACCCGGGTCGGCGACGTGTCGGGGATGCCGACCACCGACGTGCCGCGACCCTCCTTCCAGGCCTGGTACTCACGCACCGCGCGGTCGTTGAGAGGCGCGAGGGCACGATCCATGACCATGCTCTCGATCGCGCCGTCGATGACCATGTCGGCGAGGGCCTGGGCGTCGGTGGGGAACGACTTGCCCTCGATCACCGACTGCAGGGCCAGCTCGGTGGCCTTGGTGTACACCGAGGACGTGCCCGCCGCGAGGGTGCTCGACACCGACTCCGCGAGCTTGGTGCCGGCCAGCGACGGCAGCTGGTCGATGCGTGCCTTGATGGCGGCCTGGAACCGCGCCTGGAGCGCCCCGCCGAGCACCGTCATGAGCGCGCTGACCCCGGCCGCCTCGATGAGGCTCGCGACACCGAAGTGGGTCCGTTGCCCGTAGTGCATCTCGGATGCGCGACCGGCACCCTCCTGGACCAGGGTGTAGCCGCCCGCCACGAGCGCCGAGCCGGTGAGGCCCAGGCCACCCGACGCGATGCCCGCCGCGATCGACCCAGCCGTCCTGAGCCGGCCGAGCCACTTCACCGCGGTGCCCGCGCCCGTCATCACCCGGTTCTCGTAGGCGTAGAAGCGCTGCGCGCACTCGGCGGTCGCCTGCTCGGCCATCGCGATGACGGGCGCCGCCAGCTCGAACTTGCGCTCTCGGAGGAGGGGATACGCGGCATCGATGAGTTGGCGCGGTCGGTCCCAGATGTGGATGGTGGGGTAGTCGGCGTCCCCCTCGCCGAGCGCCTCGGAGACGTGTCGGACGATGCCCCAGCCGATGCGCTCCGCGTTCTTGTCACTGCGTGCCTTGTGCTCGGCCGTGGCCTCGTGCCAGACCTCGTTGGTCTCGCGCAGCGCCTGCCGGAGCTGGACGATCACCTCACGGTCGGTGACGCGCGCCCGGTATTCGTCGGCGTAGTTGTCGATGAGGTCGCGGGCGGTGACGAAGCCCTTGGTCTTGTGGACGATGCCGGGCATCGGGTGCTGGCTCAGCGCCTCACCCGGCGTGGGTCGGAGGGACAGGCGGAGGGGCTCCTGGGTGATCTGCCCGACGGCCCACTGACGGAACGCGGTCTCCGCCTCGACGTCCCACTGGGGTGGCTCATGCACGTCATCCGCGAGGAGGAGGCGGACATCGACGAGCAGCTCCTCGCTGGGCCTGGGCGGCACGGCCCGATCGAGGCGACGCCGCTTGCGCTGGTAGTCGGGATGCGCGGTCCGGACGTCGCCGTAGTACGCGTAGCCGTCCCACAGACGCTGACGCCGGCGGTCGACCTCCCACGCGATGGTGTGGTGGTCCACCACCTTCTGCCACTGGTCGAGCTGGGCCGGGGTGAGCGCCCGGAGCAGGCCCGGATATCGGCCCTGGAGCGCCGCGCGCACCTCTGGGCCTGCGGCGGGCAGCGGCTCGTGCTCGCCCGGATAGACCTCTGGATCGCCCTCCTGTCGCTGGAGGATGACCTCTCGCCCGATCGCCTGGGTCACCGCCTGGTTGCCGGCGTCCCGTTGGAGCTCGAGCACGTCCTCGGACGAGAGCGTGGCCTCGGCGGGGCTCACGACCACGCCACTCCCGCCCACGGCCACCGTCCGGCCGCCGGCCGTCCTGGCGCGCCCTCCGCCGCGGGCCCTTCCCTTGGCGTGCGACCTGTCGTGGACCGGCACGGCACCTCCCTGCGAGACGGCCACATGGTGCGTGGGTCCGACCGGCCGGAGGTTCACACGAGTGCTGCGATGGGTGCCGATGGGATCGCCCGAAGGGGCAACGCCCACCCGCACGACCCCGCGTCCCGCTGGGTGTGTCGCTGACCCACGAACGCCGCCCCAGGTCCCGATCGGGCCGGGGATCGTGCCCCCGGTCAAGGGCGGGCCATGGTCACGGGGCGGGGGAGGGGCGGACCCGAGCGATGCCCGACTGGCCCGTGAGGCTTCGCACGACCAGCTTCCAGGCCTCGCCAGCCCACAGCACGACGCTCGCGAGCGCAGTGCACACCAGCCAGTCCTCCGCCGACAGGGGCACCGTGCCAAAGGCGGCGTTGAGGGCCGGCATCTCCACCACCAGCACCTGGAGCAGGAGGGAGATGGCGATGGCGCCCCACAGCAGCGGGTTGCTGAACGGTCGGTGCAAGGCGCTGACGCTCCCCGAGCGTGCGTTGAGGCAGTTGAACAGCTGCGCCAGGACGAGCGTCGTGAACGCCATGGTCCGCGCCTGGGCCACGTGGCCCGAGCCGCCCAGCAGGCCGCCGTCGAGTCGCAGGTCGAAGGACGCGAGCGTCACGAGAGCCATCACGCTGCCGATCCACGCGATGCCTGCCCACGTGGTGCGATCGATCAGCCGGGCCTGGCGCTCCCGGGGTCGCCGGCGCATCACGTCATCGGGTGGTGGCTCGAATGCCATGGCGAGCGCCGGGGCGCTGTCGGTGAGCAGGTTGATCCACAGGATCTGGGTGGCCAGGAGCGGCACCGTGATCGCGTCGCCCGCGAGCGTCAGGCCGAGGGTGCCCGCGAAGAGCACGCCCAGGAGCATCGTCAGGACCTCGCCCGTGTTGGACGACAGGAGGAACCGCAGCACCGCGCGGATCGCGGAGGCGATGCCCCGACCCTCACGGATGGCGGTCACGATGGTCGCGTAGTCGTCGTCCGCGAGGACGAGGTCGGATGCCTCCCGGGCCACGTCCGTGCCTCCCCGACCCATGGCGATGCCGATGTCGGCTGCCTTGAGGGCGGGTGCGTCATTGACCCCGTCGCCGGTCATGGCCACGACGTGTCCTTGCGCCCGGAGGGCATCGATGATGCGCATCTTGTGCTCCGGCGCGACACGCGCGTACACCGAGGCGCTCTCGGCAGCCTGCTCGAGCGACCGGTCGTCGAGCGTGTCGAGGTCGTCGCCCGTGAGCACCCGGTCGCCCGGGGCCGCGATCCCCAGGTCCGCCGCGATGCGGACCGCCGTCCGCGGATGGTCCCCCGTGATCATGACCGTGCGGACCCCTGCCTCGGCTGCCTCGGCGATGGCGACCCGCGCGAGGGGGCGCGGTGGGTCGATGATGCCGACCATGCCCAGCCAGGTCTCGCCCCGCTCCTCCGATTCGTCGATGGGGACCGGTCGCGCGCCGGAACCCTGGGGGCCATGGGTGGGCCGATAGGCGACCCCGATCGTCCGGAGGGCCCGGTCGGCGAGCCCTCCTGCCGTGGCGAGGATGGCCGCACGGCGAGCGTCGTCGAGAGGACGCACTGCCCCCGCGACCTGCTCGGCATCGCAACGCCCGATGAGCACGTCCGGGGCCCCCTTGGTCACGAGCATCGTCCCGAGGTCGCCCAGGACGTCCACCTGGAGCGTGCTCATGAGCTTCCGCTCGGAGCTGAACGGGACCTCGCCGATGCGCTCGAAGCGGCTCAGTCGCATCTCGCGCAGGCCCTCGACCTGGGCCTCGGCGACCAGGAAGGCGACCTCGGTGGGATCACCCACGGGTCTGCGGCCGTCGGCGTCGTCCTCCAGGCGCGCGTCATTGGCGAGGCTCCCGGCCAGGAGCACCCAACGGACCTCGTCGAGCAGGGCCCCGTCCTCCAGCGGCGCGCCGTCGACCATGAGGCGGCCCTCGGGGCCCCCGCCGCCGGGGACCTCGACCGTGCCGGAGCCCGTCGCCACGACCTCCACGGACATCTCGTTGCGCGTGAGCGTGCCGGTCTTGTCGGAGCAGATGACCGTCGCGGCACCGAGCGTCTCCACCGACGCCAGACGCTTGATGATCGCGTTCCGCCTGGCCATCCGCTGGACGCCCAGGGCGAGCACGATGGCCAGCACCGCGGGCAGGCTCTCGGGGACGCCGGCGACCGCGAGGGAGACCCCCACGAGCAGCACCGAGACCAGGTCGGCAGGGTCATCGATGGGGCTGGTGAGCAGGATCGCGACGACCACCACGGAGGCGATGGCCACCACCAGGATGCCCAACGCTCGCCCGATGCGCGCCACCTCGCGCTGCAGCGGGGTGTCCCTGTCACCCGACCGACCCAACAGGTCGGCGATGCCGCCCACCTGGGTGGCCATCCCTGTCGCGGTGACGACGGCCCGACCGCGGCCCCGGGTGACGGACGTGCCCCGGAACACCATCGGGCTGCGGTCGCCCAAGGCCACGACCCCCGTGAGCGTCGCCACGGACTTGGTCACGGCCTCGCTCTCGCCGGTCAGGGGCG